>DASYBJ010000164.1:0-22581 GCA_036500845.1 Acidobacteriaceae bacterium | reverse complement strand
GGGCAAGAGCGGTGCAAACCGGAAGTGCAAATAAGAACCGCGTCAGTTTCATTGATTGTCTCTTTCTCGTAGATGAAGAATTCGACACGAGCCGCAGAACGATCAGACGAGAGATCGGCCCCAGTCTGAGACCCTGTCTGCCGTTGTTAACTGGCGGGGGTACAAATTATTCCTGCGCAAGCGCAGAAATCTTCGAGTGGCGGTGGGGGAGTTGATTGAGGCTCAGGCCAGGTACGTCTCGCATGCAGCCGATTTATCGAAAGATCGAGCGCAAGCAGCGAGATTCGCGCGGTCCTGCAAGGTCGGCTGGTGGCTTCGTCGTCAGGAAGGCTGTCCGCCACGCCGGAATGTGGCAGGCCGCTACCGACGCTGGGTCGTCTGTTCGTAATGTGCTGATAATCGGACTGCAACAATGACTTGCTATACCCAATTTGGCGGGAAGCTGGTCTTCTTTTCATCTCGCACGACAGCGAGGGAGGTTCCGGCTAAGCCGCCAATCTCAGATGTCGGAGGTTCTATCGATGCAGCACGTCAGGTGTCTACGCACACTGAGTGTGTTTGCCCTCATGACCCCATTGGTTAGCTTGAGCGCCAACGCCCAGCAAATCAAAACGGTTTTTGTTATTGCGATGGAAAATCACAATTGGACGCAGCCAGCCAACCAGTTCACAGGAAGCATTCAGCAGATTTACCAAAATCCGAATGCACCGTTTGTCAACAGCCTGGTAAATGGAACCGCCTATGCGGTGATTAACGATTCCACCGTCCACATCAGCGAGCAAGTCGCATACGCGACGGCTTATCACAACGTTCTGGCAACGCCCCACGGGAACAACCCCGATATCCATCCTTCAGAGCCCAGCTACGTGTGGGCAGAAGCGGGCACCAACTTCGGGGTGTTGAACGACAACGACCCATACGCGAGCACAGGCGGAACGAATCAGAACACTCCGCTGCATCTCAGCACTCTGTTGACACAGGCTGGAAAGACCTGGAAGTCTTATCAGGAGGACATCGATCTTTCGAAGAACAGTGCCGGGCAACTCACCAACGTGCCTCTACCGCGGGAGGAGTGGACTGTTCCACTCGCCAGTTTCTCGGGAGTGTTTGGCGGCGACTCTATCAATGACTACAACGGCGCGAACCAATATAACTACGCCGCGAAGCATAACCCCATGGTGTTTTTCACCGATACCAACGGCGGGAACAACCCAACTCCGAGGAACCCCTTATCCGCACACTATGCGCCTCTGCAGCAGTTGCTGATGGACTTGGCACATGACAGGGTAGCCGACTACAACTGGATTACGCCTAACCAATATAACGACATGCACACCACCCTGAGCGCCGGCTACAAGGGGCTGACGGGCGATCCGGCAAAGATCAGGCAGGGGGATGACTTTCTCAGCCAAATCGTGACCGCGATCATGGCGTCGCGAGCCTATAAGGATCACGGCGCAATCATCGTGTGGTGGGATGAAAGTGAATCGGACGGCGTGTCAGGCGACAAGGCAGATGATTTTAATCACACCATCGGCGAGATTGTGATCTCTTCTCGAGCTCATAAGAACGTGAGCGGGCTTCCGTATGCGAGCCCGATCAACTACACGCATTCTTCCGACTTGCGCACGATGCAGGAAATCTTCCACGTCGAACCCTTGCTGGGGGATGCCGCAAACTCGAACGATTTGTCTGACTTGTTCGATCCCGGAGCTGTCCCGAAAAAGCCGTAAGAAACTCGGGCGCAGAATGCAGAGGAATAAGCCTTCTGCGCCCTTTACTCACGGCCAATGCTGCGGCAACGGGAAGACGAATCCCAAAACCGGGACGCTCGATGAGCTGAAAGAACTAGGCCTTTACAGGCCACGTAATCTGACCACCACGACGGTAAGCCAAATTGCCGATATGACCGGCCCGAGCGGCGGCGATGCCTGCTTCCACCGGGGCATTCGGCTCTTTGCGCGTCTTGATGCACTCGAAGAAATTCTCCATGTGCGCGATGGTTCCGTCTCGAAAGCTTTCCTCCTTAAGAATCGGATTTTGAGCGCGCTGCACGTCCTCGCGATAAACGCCCAGGCCGCTGCGGTCGATCTTCAGCGTGGCCTCTGTCCCACGGAATTCAAGGCCACCGTCATCGATCGAAGAACTCATCATGCCCTCATACACGACATCGAACCCGGAATACCGGAACGCTGCCTGGATGGTGTCGGGACAGTCCCACTGCTCAAAGATATATCTGTCCGCGAGCATCTGTGCCTCACGCGGCTGGTCACACTTCATCGCCCAGTGCACGACATCGATCCAGTGACTGAACAGATCGGTCATGCCACCTCCTCCAAAATTCCAGAACCAACGCCAGTGGTAAAACTTCTCTTCACTGAACGGCTGATCCGGAGCAGACCCGAGCCACAGTTTCCAATCGAGGGCTTGTGTGTCAACCGGTTTTGGCTGCCAATCCCGCTGGTAATTCTGCCACCAGTACGTTCGCACCTGCGTGATGCGCCCCAGGCTGCCCCCTTGAATTAAATCGACGGCATCCCGAAAATGAGGCCAGCTCCGCTGCTGCATGCCACATTGCAAAATCTGATTGCTGGAGCGAACCGCGCGAGTGAGTGCGGTGCCTTCTTCAATGGTGTGAGTGACCGGCTTTTCAAGATAGACATCTTTGCCGGCGGCTAGAGCATCAACGGCCATGCGAACGTGCCAGTGGTCGGGTGCCGCGATCAGAACAGCATCGACGTCTTTCTCGAGCACTTCGCGGTAATCGAGATGAGTGGTTGCGAGACCGTTGGACCGCTCCTTGACCGCGTCCCGGTGCGGCCCATACACGTCGCTTACGGCAACGATTTGGCAGGGTCCGGATTTATCGGCAGAGGTGAGCAGCGTCTTCATGCGGCCTCCAGCTCCGATTACTCCGACGCGAAGAGTGTCGTTTGCACCAAGCACCTTGGTTGACGCAAGGGCGGTAAGTCCGCTTGCAATGAGAAAGCTACGGCGATTCGGCTTATAGGACATGGCGCTCCCGGCAATTTCTTCCCGTCGATCTTATCAGTGAGAGTCAGGATCAGGCTCGCCGCAAATGGAACAAAATGAGCGGAAAACAGGAGCTTGGAATTTTTGTGCAGAGCGGCACGTACCTTCTTCTGCGGCAGCGCTTCTGCGGCGCAGCGCCCCTCACCTGTTTGCCCTGATCTTGCCAGTTGCTCTTGCCAGCTTTGATCGTGCGCTGAAGGACGTGTAAGATTGTTTTTGGATACCCCTGGGGGGCATAAGCATCTAAACTTTCATAAGGAGGGACACCATGAAAGACACGCTTACATTATCCATTGGCGGAATGCATTGCGGCGCCTGTGTCCGCAGGGTTACCGACGCACTTCGGAGTGTTCCGGGAGTTCAGCTGGATTCAGTGCAGGTAGGTTCGGCACAAATGGCTTACAGCCCGGAAAAGGCAACCGCAGAGGACATTACCGCGGCAGTCAACCGCATTGGATTTCAAGCGCATATCGAGAAGTAACCCGGTGAACCCGCTATGTTGAACGCTTTAGAAAACGAAGAGAAAGCCCCAAGCGGCAGTACAAAGAATGGAGCGACCCCAAAACGCGTCACTCTCACCGTCACGGGAATGACCTGCGCAGCCTGCCAATCGTTTATCCAGCGAACGCTTGCAAGCCAAGCCGGAGTGCAGGATGCCACGGTGAATCTCATGCTGCACAATGCGACAGTAACGTTCGATCCGGGTGTGACCTCTCCCTCCGCATTGGTAGAGAATATCCGGAGCACCGGCTATGGTGCGGAAGCCCCGGTTCTGGATGAATCGGCGCTCGAGGAACAAGAGAGGCACGATGAGGAGCAACTAGACGAATATAAGGCGTTGCGCCTCAAGGCAGTCGTGAGCTTAGTCGCCGGGATCGTGGCAATGCTGTTTTCCATGCCACTGATGAACATGAGCACCGCCGGAGGAATGCAGCGAATGCAAGACCCGCTGATGAGCTGGAATATGCGGATCCTTGATCCCGTCCTGCGCAGAGCATTGCCGTGGATTTATGAAGTGAACGACAACGCAATTCGGTGGGGCCTCTTTGCCCTTGCATCGTTCATTCTGGGTTGGGCAGGCCGTCGATTTTACGCTAAGGCATGGTCTGCTCTTCTGCACAAGACGGCGGATATGAACACTCTCGTGGCGCTTGGCACCGGTGCGGCCTTCCTTTACTCCGCGGCAAGCACTATTGCGCCTGGATTTTTTATTGCACATGGCATTGCTCCCGACGTTTATTTCGAAGCGGCAATCCTGATCATCGGACTGGTGCTGGTCGGCAATACGTTGGAGAGCAGGGCCAAGGGACAGACAACGGCTGCCCTACGCAAGCTCGTTCAACTGCAGCCAAAGGCAGCTATCGTCCTGCGGGATGGCGTTGAGAGCAGTGTCGCTGTAGAAGCAATCCAGGCTGGAGATCTTATCCTGGTGCGTCCCGGCGAGCGCATCCCTACAGACGGAGAAGTTGTTTCGGGCAAGACTAGCGTCGATGAGTCGATGCTCACTGGAGAATCTTTGCCCGTCGAAAAGACTGCGCACGACCGAGTAATGGGGGGAACGCTCAACCAGCACGGATCGCTCCAATATCGAGCGACTGCTCTCGGAGCGGGTAGCACGTTAGCGCAAATTGTGCGCCTCTTACGCGAAGCACAGGGGACGCGAGCTCCGATCCAGCGCATCGCAGATCGGATAAGCGCGATCTTTGTTCCTACCGTCCTCGCCATCGCGATTGTAACCTTTTGTCTGTGGAGAGTGTTTGCGCACGACGCCCCAATCATGCAGGCTCTTGCTGCCGCAGTTACAGTCCTGGTGATTGCCTGCCCATGTGCAATGGGCTTAGCAGTTCCCACGGCGGTCATGGTAGCAACTGGACGTGGAGCGACGTCGGGCATCCTCATCAAAGGGGGCGAAGCGTTACAGCGCCTGGAGAAGATCGACACTGTCGTCCTCGATAAGACCGGCACGATCACGGCCGGACAGCCTCAAGTCACCGATGTAATCCTCGCTGCGCGAGGCGGCAACGATACCGCGGAAGAGGAATCTCCCACCGAGGATCATGTGATTCGCGTCGCTGCCGCGCTCGAACGCGCCAGCGAGCATCCACTGGCTGAAGCTGTGGTCCGCTATGCTCAGGAGCGCGGTCTGAGGCTTCTGCAGCCGGAACATTTCGAGTCGCTGACCGGGCTGGGTGTAGCAGGCATCGTCGAGGGGAACGCGGCGCTGATTGGCAATGCGGCGTTGATGCGGAAATACAGCATTGCCTCAGATGCGCTGGAGCGGGCAGCGGTACGTCTCGCCGAAGAAGGCAAGACGCCGCTGTGGATTGCAATCAACGGCAGGTTAAGCGGCGTGATCGCAGTTGCGGATACGGTCAAGGCCAGCTCCATCGCTGCGATTCGGCAAATGCATGCGGAGGGTCTTCGCGTTGTCATGCTCACAGGCGACAACGAGCGGACGGCGAACGCCATTGCACGCAGGGTCGGTGTCGATGAAGTGATTGCAGGCGTTCTTCCAGCCGGGAAAGTGGATGCTGTTAAGCGTCTACAGGGAGGGCGTCACGTAGTTGCCATGGTTGGGGATGGAGTGAATGACGCTCCCGCATTGGCCCAGGCAGACGTGGGGCTTACGATGGCCAACGGCTCTGACATTGCCATGGAGGCCGGAGATGTGACACTCATGCGTAGCGATCTCACCGGCGTTGCCATGGCTATTGCGCTCTCACGCGGCACGATGCGGGTGATGCGACAAAATTTGTTCTGGGCCTTCGGCTACAACGTGATTGGAATCCCACTTGCGGCTGGCGTGCTGTATCCGGTATTTGGTTTGTTGCTGAGCCCCGTGCTTGCAAGCGCCGCGATGGCTCTGAGCTCCTTCAGTGTTGTGACCAATAGCTTGCGGCTTCGTTATTTGAAGCTAGTATAGGAGGAGTCGAAATGGCCGCGAAACGAACACCCTTGAGGGCTGCCTCCGCTAAAGTCGATGCTAGCTCATGTGGAATTGGCTCTCCCGACCGCAAAGCCGTCGCCGTTGACAACGAGATCAAGACATCCAACCTGCGCCGCTTGAGCCGTATCGAAGGTCAGATTCGAGGGATCCAGCGCATGGTGGAAGAGGATCGCTATTGTGCCGATATTCTTATTCAAGTTTCTTCGGCACAAGAGGCGCTCCGGGCTGTCGCACGGGCACTCATGCGAAATCATCTTGCGCATTGCGCCACCCACGCGATTCGCACCGGGTCTGACGAGGAGAGACAGGCAATGTACGACGAGTTATTGGAGATTATCTACAAGAATGCCCGCTAAGAATACTCCGGTAGACTAGCGAGAAATCTCTGACCGAGAGACTTTGTGAGTGACTCTCGGTTTCCGCTTGGAGAGGCGATTGGTTAGAAGATACTTCGCGAATCAAAACTAGAACTCTACGCGATAGCTGTGCCCAGCCTCGAGTTTTACCTGAACGCTATCGTCGGGGAGTCGGCTAAGAATTGCGGGCTTGGCCCCAGCCGAGATGGCGGTGATTTTCTGCTCTTGCGGTGCACGGAAGCGATACTCACCAGCAAAGTCGGGCTTTACGATACACTCAGTCGCATTGCCCTCCGCCCAGGTCAGATCTACAGTCACTCCGCCGCGTGCGCGAAGGCCCTTCACATATCCACCAGGAATTGTGGAGGGCAGCGCTGGAAGCAGGTCGATACTAGGACCATGGCTCTGGAGCAGTAGCTCGGCGATCGCCGCGGTAGTTCCGAAGTTTCCGTCGATTTGGAAGATAGGACCCTCTTTTGCGGGATGGGTATCGAACAGGTTGATGTTTGTGCTGTGCTGCATGAGCATCGAGAGCGATTCCCAAGCTTTTTCACCGTCTGCGAGACGCGTCCAGAAGGCAATTGCCCATGCGCGGCTCCATCCCGTATAGGCTCCGCCACTCGCCAAGCGGCGCTCGAGCGAAACGCGAGAGGCGCGGGCAAGCTCAGGAGTGGCGCGCGGGGTGATCTGGTTACCCGGATAAAGTGGGTAGAGATGAGACATGTGACGTTGCCCGGGCGTAGCCTCTTCGAAGTCGATGGACCACTCCTGTAACTGCCGGTACCTGCCGATCTGATATGGAATCAGCCGGGCGCGCGCCGCATCGAGCTTGGCCACGAAGTCCGCGTCAATCCCCAGTATCCGAGCAGCGGCGGTGCAATTGGAAAAAAGCTCTCTGATCAGTGCCATGTCCATGGTGCAGCCGGCACTGGTCATTGCTGGCTTTCCATCCGGCGCCAGAAAGTTGTTCTCAGTAGATTCGGAGGGACAAGTTGTGAGATGCCCCTTCCCGTCCTCAATCAGCCACGCAAGACAAAACTCCGCTGAGCTCTTCATCAGCGGATAGGCACGAGACCGAAGGAACTCCCGATCTCCCGTGAAGCGGTAGTGTTCGTAGAGATGCGCACAGAGCCACGGACTGCTCATGCACCAATTGGCCCACGTGGGGGCACCAACACCCTCTCCAACCGGATTCGATGCTCGCCACAGGTCGATATTGTGGTGTGAGACCCAACCAGGCAAGCCATAGGTTTCGTCTGCTGTTCGTTTTCCGTTCTGGCTCAAGCCTTCAATCAAGTCGAAAAGCGGCTCCGTCAATTCGCTCAGGTTACACGTCTCCGCAGGCCAGTAGTTCATCTGGACGTTGATGTTCGCTGTCCAATTCGAGCTCCATGGCGGCGTCACCAGATTGTTCCAAATACCCTGCAAGTTAGCCGGTTGAGACCCCGGCCGTGAACTGCTGATGAGAAGATAGCGCCCGTAGTGAAAGTAGAGCGCGAGCAGCGATGGATCCGGATTGGTCGAGAAGCTCTTGACGCGCTGGTCGGTCGGTGTGCTTTCTTGGGATCCACCGAAACTTAAGGACACTCTGCGGAAGAGCCTTTGGTGATCCTGGACATGTCTCTGATACAAGACCGTGAAGGGTGTTGCGCGAACCGCATCGAGTTGTTGCTTCGCCTTGGAGGTAACTTCTTCCAAAGGCATATCTGGTTTGAGCCCGAAGCCGCGATAACCTGTTGCGGTTGCAAGCACGATTGTGAACGCGTCGGCATCCTCAATGATCAGGCCATCGCCGTTGATTTTCGTGCTTCCACCTTCGAGGCGTACCTCAAGGATCGAAGCAAAGTACATGCCTTCTCCAATTTCGTCGGAGAAAGTTACCGGCTTCTCACTACCTGGATGACCTGCGCCGGCGACGTGGGCCGGAGCTTTTCCGGTGAGGACGAGCCGATTCTGACCCAGCGTTTTAGCAGACTTCACCAGCGGGCCATCCACCGCGACGGCGCAGTGGAGCTGGTGTGGGTCGCTTGCCGACGCGCGCAAGACCAGCACACGGTGTGGCGCGGAGACAAAAACCTCACGTTCAAACCGCACACCGCCGACGAGGTAACGCGTGCGTGCGCATGCAGTATCGAGGTCCAACTCTCGCCGGTAACCTGAGACAGTACCGGTATGCGTGAAGTCGAGTCTCAGATTGCCGAGTGGCTGATAAGCCTCGGCAAAAAGTCCCTGCATCTTTTTGCAAAGCTGATCAGCTGAATGATAGTCCTGCTGTTCGAGAACAGCCCGCCGGATTTGAGGCAAGTATTGCTTTGCCGCGGGATTGTTCCCATCGCGCGGTTTGCCAGACCACAGCGTGTCATCATTGAGCTGAAGAAACTCTTTGCCCGGAGCACCATCTTCGCCGCCACCATAGACCATGGCGCCGAGCCTCCCGTTGCCAACCGGCAATGCATCAACCCATTGTGCAGCCGGCTGCGCATACCAGAGTGTTAGATCCCTTGGACTTTCTGAGGCAGGCTTCAGGGCTTGCGGTAGTCCCAACCGCTTTGCAATCGACAATGTGCCCAGTGTTGCGGATGCATCGGCAAGGAAACGACGGCGGGAAAACCTGCGCATAACCCAAGGCCCTCTCAAGCGAACACGGACCTGAAACACTGTAAACCATTTTTGACTTTTTCTCTGCAACCACTACAAGAAGCTTGGGTTAAGCATTTACGGCGAGACACGGAATTCTCATACTTGAGTTAACGATAGCGTTAAGATGGTGCACCCCTTCGCTGTGCTCTCTGATTCTTCCGACACGGGTGGTCCCGAGCACGAGCCGGGGATACTCTTCTCAACTCTGTTGGGAGATGCAGGTCAGAACATGTGGTCCGGACCTCAGGCCGAAGCCGAGGAGAGCTTCGCCAGCGTCGAGGCTAATACGCGAGTTCCTGCTTCGATGTCTTCCGGGGAGGCATACTCATCGGGACGATGACTGAAGCCACCACGGCATGGGATGAAGATCATGGCGATTGGAGCGATACGTGCCATAAACAACGAATCGTGGTAGGCGCGGCTCACCATCTTCTTATGAGGTAGACCAATCTCGGTTGCGGATTCGGCCACTGCCGCGATGATCTTCGGGGAGCATTGAGCAGGAGCATCGGCATTGACTGTGTCTACCTTTACAGTTACGCCTCGTTGTGCCGCCACTAAGGTGCAGGCTTCTTGGACATTTCGCAAAACTGCGTTTCTACGCTGTTCGTCCGTGTCCCGTATGTCTGCCTCCAAAAGCACCCGGCTGGGAATGCTGTTTACGGCGCCAGGATAGATCTGGCATTTACCCACGGTGCCGCAGGTGTCGATTGCGCCCGTAGTACGTGCGCTCTGCTCAATGGCAAGAACAATTTCCGCAGCGGCACAGAAGGCGTCTTTCCGACCTGGCATTAGGACTGCACCCGCATGGCCGCCTTCACCTTCGATCGAGATACGGAGGCCAGCCGGGGCGGCGATGTGGGTGACTATGCCGATCGGAATTTTCTCTTTCTCGAGCAATGGGCCCTGTTCGATGTGTAACTCGACGAAGCCATCGTAATAGTCTTTGGGCAGGCGCACTTCTTCTACGGAGCCGGAATAGCCGGCAGCCGATCGAAGCTCCGCAAGCGTGAGGCCGTCTGGGTCTTTGAGGCGCTGATCCGCGGAGCCGTCGAGCGCTCCGCTAAGCAAGCGGCTCCCGAAGCACCCGATTCCGAATCGAGTCGGTTCCTCGGCGGTAAACATGAGAAGCTCGATCGAGCGTTCCGGCCGGAATCCACTCTTCTTAAGCCCACGGATTGCTTCAAGGCCACCAAGCACACCGACCGTGCCGTCGAATCGCCCGGAATGTGGGATGGCATCGATGTGTGAGCCGGTGCCGATTGCGGGCAGCTCCGGCCGCGAACCTGTCCAGCGAGCGAACATGTTCCCGATTGCGTCGTAACGCACGGCAAGTTCTGCATCCCTGCAGCGGGATGCCAACCAGGCGCGCGCTCTCGAATCCGCCTTACCGAAAACAACTCGAGTGAGAGCCGGGGACACTTCGTCGGTGAAAGAGCCCAACGTTTCGAGCTCAACTACGAGCTGTTCGCGATCGATTTGCAGTGTCATTTCCCCCTCGGCTCGTGGGCGTAGCGGATCTAGAGAACGGGTGTCTGTTCCAATCCTTGTAGATGAGATACTTGGCGGGTCTTTTGCCGACTGCAGCGAACCATTGCGGGCAATAGGGTGCCATCCAGATGAAATCGCCAGCAGTCACCGAATACCAATTGTCATCCAAACGATAGATACCTCCGCCCTCAAGCATTAACAGGCCGTGCTCCATGACGTGAATCTCAACCATCGAAAGAGCTGCACCCGGGCGAAAGAGCATCGTGTTGACCGCATAGTCGTAACCGGCTTTCTCTGGCAACAACTGCCGGACCTCAAGATCCGGATCGCCCAATAACGGAACCGCGGTGATTGCGTTTTCGCGGCCGAAAAGCGCGGATCCCGGATCGACTTCAGGCATAGGGACATATTTCTTTTCGATGACGGCCGCCCGGCTTTTCTCAGATGCGATCACACGATGACTCGTTCCTTCCGGTACGTGCGCATAGTCGCCGGCAGCGAGCAGCTCAGACTTTTTGCCCTTGCGAACGGTGATTGCGCCCTCGATCACATATAGAAAGCGTTCTCCGAGAGCTGGACCAAGCTCTCCACCGGATTCGAATTCAGCGCTATATTGGGTGAACCCTGCGCCGAGGGCTGGTCCTGTGTGGACCACCGCGTTAGCGGCCTTCATGCCTGGCAGCGGAGCGCGGACAAACGTGTCCGGCGTTTGCAACAAATGTGTGCGCTGATAGCTGCTGCGGGTTTGTCCTAGGTTTTTCATGTGCGATTTTCGGCTGTAGAGATGGGCGGATGGCCTTGTAATTCTTTCAAAAAAACGAGCCCTGCGGTTAACGCATTTTCAATATCTTCTTCGCGGACAGTCTCGTCCGGATGGTGACTGATCCCTCCTGGACTGCGCACAAAGATCATCGCGGCGGGCAGACGCTCAGCCACGATCATCGCATCGTGCCCCGCTCCACTGATCATCCGCAGAGGTGCGATCCCCGATTTGGCAATTGCGCACGAAGTCAGTTCAGTAAGCCGGGCATCCATCCTGACCGCAGGCTGTTCCAACTGCATCTTCCAGTTGCTCTTCAGTCCGCGGCGCATAGCGATCGAATCCGCCGAAGCGATTGTCTCATTCACGAATTCCCGTCGAATGCCGTCATCCGGGTGCCGGATGTCAAGACTTGCCAACACCTCACCAGCAATCACATTTCCTGCGCCCGGGAATGCCTGAATACGTCCCACGGTCGCCATAAGATCTTTCTTCGAGGATGCCCGCTGCTCTAGCTCACAGATCCACTGAGCCGCTGCTGACATTGCATCGCGACGCAGCGACATCGGGGTGGTACCAGCGTGGTTCGCGTGGCCAAGAAACCGCATCTCCCCACGAGTCTGTCCCGCAACTCCATCGACAACGCCAAGCGAGAGGTCTCTACTTTCAAGTACGATGCCCTGCTCGATATGAAATTCAAGATAAGCAACAGAATTTGCATGAAGAATTGCGTTCCCGAGCTTGTCCGGATCGAGTCCGAACGCTTCAATCGCCAGCTTTAGGGAAATGCCAGTGGAATCTTCTGACGACAGAAGACTTGGATCGAACCGCCCCACCAAGGCTCTGCTACCAATGAAGGGAAGCTTGAAGCGAACGCCTTCTTCTTCTGAGAAGCCAATCAGTTCGATAGCGAAGGAGAGTCTCTCCTGATTCAGAGATTCGATCAATGCCAGACCTAGCATCACTCCCAAGACACCATCGAAGGCTCCGGCGTTCGGAACGGTATCGAGATGAGAGCCAATTAGCAGGCGAGGTGCGTCGGAAGTCCTACCGGGATATAGACCCCGCAGGTTTCCCGCAGCGTCGGTGGTGACGGACATGCCTGCTGCCTCCATCCACGATTGCACGGCGTGCATGCACATTCGCATGGCCGGGGAGAGGAAGGTTCGAGTCGTTTCTCCCTGAATGTCACTGACCAGGGCCAAGCGCCTGCATCGTTCAATGACGACGTTCGCCCGGGCGAACCTCTCGCTCATGTGCTGCCCGGAATTGAGATTGGGGGTGTCCATCCAGCGGTCTGCTCAATCCTCTCTGCTCAGCCGTCCTTCGATATATCCGTAGGGCTCATCGGTCGGGACGAATATCTCGTTTGGGTTCGTCTGGCCAAACCTTGACAGGTCCACCAAGAGGCAATGTTTGTTCGGCATCACCAGCTGGATTTCACGAATCGGCTCGAGGGTATCCAGAACTGCTTGCCCCATTGCGTAGAGAGTGTGCTGCACAGATTTGCTGTCGTGCTCCGCAAAAGCTTGGAGCAAGACTTCTTTCGTCTTCTTCGCTAAATCGTCGAAGGGAAGGTCACCGGCGCGGTAGCTCCATTCCGCACGCAACGCAGTAGCGAAGAGTCTGTCAGAGGTTTCCGGGAGTGTTGTAAGCGGATTCCGAATAAACCCCTCAAAACCAGAGTTCGCCGTTTTCATGATGACCAGGTTGTCTATGCCAGAGGAAACACAAGGAGCTTTGCCGCGCGAACAGAGGACGGTTGTGTTCTGCGATGCTCCGCCCGTTCGCTCGAAGGCAGAAGGATGCGGCTTTCCATCGACGGTTATGCGATTCCAGGGAGTACTGGCAATAGAAATGGTCACCGTATCTGCCTGCGAGTTCTCGTGGAGCAGGAATGTACCCAGTTCCTTAGCGAAATCTTCGATGAACTCGGCCTTGGAGTCGCGGGCCAGAGAATAGACCGTGTTCTTCATCGTATCGGTGGCGAGAATCTTGCTATTGTCACCTGATTCATAACAACTGTCGAAATCGCCGGTAAGCAGGATCTCAACCGTCCATTCCTGGCACAAATGCAACGGGCGGTCGCGCTTCACTCTCATGAGACGCACCCGGCATTTGCCGTATCTATTTTCCGTCAGCCGGATCATTCTCTAAGTCCCCCTATAAGTGGTGTAGCCATTCGCAGCCAGCAGCAGAGGAATGTGCATATGGGCGTCAACAGCACGCACGAGGAAGGTGATTTCTACGACAGGGTAAAAACCTTCAAGGGAGCGCACCTCGAAGTAGGAACCGGTCTCAAAGCGAAGCCGATAGCGCCCTTGCTTCAAGGGCATAGTGGAAGGAAGCAGATGCTTGCACCGCCCATCCTCGTCCGTTCGTTGTGATGCGAGGAGACGCCAAATTCCGGGTTCCTCGAAGTACTCCAGATGCACTCCGATTCCTACGCCGGGTTTGCCTGCCGCCGTGTCAAGCACATGTGTCGAAATTCCGCTCAAGCCGCCCCCTGAAGCGCAGTCTCATGCATTGCTCCGTTCGCGAGAGTCATTGATACCCGGACCATGCCCGCAATGTCCGGCGCTCGGGCTTCAGCAGAGCTCCAGTATTAGCGCTCCCGTCCCAATTCGCACCCACTTATCAGAACCTGGCTTTATCAGAACCTGGCTCCCAGCCATTTCCGCAGACGGAGTTGAAGAATCTGCCCCTGTTGGTTGGCAGATTCTCGCATTTCGGTCTCGTCGTCATTGGCCAATCGCCGCTCCAGGATTGCCAATATCTCCGCCGGCTGCTTTCCCGCGGCACAAACAATGAAGATTCGCCCAAAGCGCTCTTCGTAGCGCATATTACCTTCTTCGATAGCACGGCGGACTCCGACGTCAGCCTGCTGAATGTTCTTTTGTTCTGCAGCAGACCATGCGGCTGATGTCGGCGTAGTACTCCTCTCCGCATGCCACTCGCCAATTCTGGGGTGGCTCCGAAATGCTTCCATCCAATCCTCAGGGCCAAGTGACTGCCAAGCAATCTCTGCTGCGCTGAACAGGTCTTCGGAGGCAGCATAAGGGCGGCGCTCCGTCACTGCGTTGGCCCAGGCGCGGGAACCGCAGCTCGAGAGCAGCTCGGCGATTGCAGCTTCCGTCGGAAGGTCATTCCACCGCTCCAAGACATTGTTCACGAGTTCCCATGATGCTCTGCAGGCTCATTTGGAATCAAGCCATTCAAGAATTCCTCTAACAAGTTGCCGGCAACGGCAATCCGATAGGCGCTGGTCGAACGAATGTCGTCGATCGGCGCAACCTCGGACTGCAAAGCGCGTCGGGCCGCCCGCGCGGATTCCCGGTTCCACTCGCAGCCGATCAAGACACGCTCTGTTTGCTGCAGCCGCAAGGGTACGGGAGCCATGCTTCCCACGGCGATTCGCAGATCTTCGATCCGTCGCCCGGAGATCTTTGCCAAGGCAGCCATACAAACCTTGGAAATTGCCTGCGCGTTGCGTGGTCCAACCTTGCGGGCAAAATTGGCATAACCGGAGAACTTACGTTTCAGGCAAACTGCTTGGATCAACTCATGCGCCATGAGGCGCGTCTGCTTATAACCTGTGTGGAAGTCCAGGTAAGGCAGCTTACGCTCTCCTCGAGTGGAGACCAGCAAGAGTTCCGCGTCATACGCCAGGAGCGCTGGCAAAGAGTCCGCTGCCGGAGAAGCATTGCGGATGTTCCCACCAAGTGTCCCGCGATTCTGGTTTGCAAGGCTCCCAGTCCAAGACGCCCCGCTGGCGAGCAGAGGGAATTCATGATTCACTACCGGATCATTGCGAAGATCGGTGTAGGTACAACCGGCACCGATACGGAGCTCCTCAGGAGTTCTGTCGATGAAACGCAGCTCAGGCAAATTCCAGATACTTACAAGCTTCTGTGCAGTCAGCTTGCCTGCACCATACTGCACCATGATTTCGGTTCCACCGGCAATCGGGAGCCATCCGCCTGGCTCACGCCCGATCAGCTCGAGGACCGAAGCGAGTTTGCCAGGTGCGATCAGTTCGTAATCGGACGGCCGTGACCTCATGGCTTGTCATCCGCTACGACGAGCAATTGCTGTAGCTCCTCAGCTGTCCCTGCCTTCGCTGCCTCTTGAACCGCGTGAAAGATTCGGGTATAGCCCGTGCAGCGGCACAAATTGCCTCCGAGCCCCTCGCGAATCTGTTCCATTGAGGGATTGGGATGGAGTTGCAGAAGGCGGATACTAGCTAGAATCATTCCCGGGGTGCAGATCCCGCATTGAGCCCCTCCGCACTGGAGAAATGCTTGCTGCACCGGATGCATGCCGTCTTTCGCAACGCCCTCTATGGTGCAGACACTGGCACCCTCCACTTGTAAGATTGGAATAAGACAACTGTTGACGAGATCACCATTCAAGAGCACGGAGCACGAACCGCACTCACCCTCGCCACAACCCTCCTTTGTGCCGGTCAAACCCAGTTCGTTGCGCAGCACATCGATAAGCCGCTGCATGGGATAGACCAACACTCGGCGAAGCTTGCCATTGACAGTAAAGCTGACTTTCCGCTGTGAAGCTCCAGGAGCATCCCCGCTCATCGATACACCTCCGCCTGGGTTTCCGAAGGCTCATTGACGAAACCGAGAAGGATATCTTCCGGTAGCAATGGAATCGCGTGAAAGCTCTTTCCCGTCGCCTGAATGACAGCATTCACAATTGCGGGAGCGGGACCATCCATCGGCAGTTCCCCAATTCCCTTTGCGCCGTAGGGACCATAGGGGCAAGGAACCTCTTCGAAGTAAACACGAATCGGGGGCACGTCCTGGGAAGTTGGCATGATGTAATTCGTCATTTGACTATTCACCATGCGTCCGTCCTGCCACACAACTTTCTCGTACAGCGCGTAGCCGATTGCCTGAGCCACACCCCCCTCGATCTGGCCGGCGGCAAGATATGGATGCAGTACCTTACCAACCTCCTGCAACGCGACAAAATCGTCTACGGATACGCTGTATGTATTCGTGTCGACTGTGACTTCTGCAACGTAGACGGCCCAGGCAAACGCCGGATAAGCTTCCCCATGATATTTCTCGTCATCCCAAAAGATATTTGCAGGTGGCTCAAAGCGGCTAAAAGACTGCAATTTTCCAAAACGTTCGATGTAGGTTTTGCAGGCGGCTTGAAATTCCTCGCGGCTTTCTCCGCTCGCGAGGAACCCGCTCGCAATCAGCGTATGCTGTAGCCCCAACGCAGCAGACTGCACGAGCTTGCCAATGATCATCGCTGTACGAGAAGCCACCGTCGGTCCGCTATTTGGCACCTGACGGGTATCGATCGGCGCCATGCGCACATCGTCATACTCAATTCCCAAGGTCTCAGCGGCGATCTGGCAAAGAATCGTGTTCGTTCCCTGTCCAAACTCCGTACTCGAAGCCAGAACCCGCACTTGTCCGTCTACCAAAGCTTCAACGCCCACGAGCGAATTCAAATAACGCTCTCCGGATCCGGTAAAGCCCGAGCCATGGAGAAAGGCAGCGATGCCCATCCCTTTTTTCTTGTGGCTGGAGCGATTGTGCACGGAAAATCCTTGAACCTTTGCATGGTAGTCCGAGAGCTTGAGAGCGCGTTCGAGCAAATGAGGTAGATTGATGGGTTCTTGGATAACTTGCTCGGTTGCCGTGCTCTGGCCTTGAAGGAGCAGATTTCGGCGCCGGAATTCGTCGGGCGACAGGCCGATGGTGCGGGCGATCTTGTCCATATGGCACTCGAGCCCGAATAAGCTTTGCGGCGCTCCGAACCCACGGAATGCTCCGTGGGGCGGTGTATTCGTAGCGAATGCCTTGGCGCGGACACGGATATTAGGCCAGTGATACGGCCCTCCAGCGTGAATGGCTCCGCGCGAGAGTACGACCGGAGAAAGAGTGCAATACGCGCCGCCGTCGATCGCAAAATCTATCTCGCCGCCCAACAACTTCCCATTCCTATCTACGGCTGTACGATGACGCGTGCGCGAGGGATGCCGCTTGGTGGTTGCCGCCATATCTTCGACGCGGTCGTAGATGATCTTTACGGGCCTCCCGGACTTTCTTGCGAGTAAAACCGCGTGGCCGCTGATCATTGATGGGTATTCTTCTTTGCCCCCGAATGCTCCGCCGGTTTCGGTCTGCACCACGCGGACTTTGTCCTCAGGAAATCCAGTAAGCGTCATCAGTGCCTTGTGCACATAGAAGGGGCACTGCATGGAACCCCAGACTGTAACTCCCTCCGTCTCGCTGTACTGAGCGATCACTCCATTATTTTCGATATAGAGCTGCTCCTGCGCACCCGTGCTGTATTCGCCTTCAACGATCCAGGCGGCATCTTTCCATATCCGATCCACGTCGCCTTTATTGATGACGTAGGTTTTGAAGGTATTGTCGGAACCCCAGACAATCTCTCCCTGTTCTTCACTTTCTTCGATGGTGTGGATTGAGGGCAACCGTTCATAGCCAATTTGCACGGCGGCGACCGCGAGGGGGAGCAGGTGACGGTCCGGATGCGCCAGCACAAGAATCGGTTCTTCGGGGTGATTCACGATTCCATCGGCTAGAAAGGGCTGATCCTCTGTGATGAGAGAGACAACGTTCTTTCCCGGGATGTCTTTGGCAGTAACGATCGTGAACTCATCCCAAGGAATCCCTCCACCTAAATGAACGCCTGTAATTTTTCCGCGCGCGATACTGCTGCGCACAGTGGCGCCGTAGAGCATATCGGGGAAAGACAGGTCGTCAACATATTTCGCCTGCCCTGTGACCTTGGATATGCCTTCTTTGCGGGGGACCGAAACTCCGACAATACGTGGACTCAAGAGCACCTTCCATGCAGCGGTCTTCCAGGAGAGATTCTAAGTAGCATAAATGCGAGCAGCATCAGAATTCACCTGCTCTATTCCAAGCGCCTGGGCGGGAAATTGCCCGTCGCAGTAGATCGCCGTGCCTCGCAGGTAGGTGGCCTTGACAACTCCGTGTAGCGTTTCGCCTAGATAAGGGGAGATGGGATGCCGGTAGTGTAACCGTTCGGGTGTTACACGGAACTCAGCATCAGGGTCAAAAACAATGAGGTCGGCGTCCATTCCCGCGGCGATCGAGCCCTTTCGCGACTCCAACCCAGCGAGCTTTGCCGGACCCGCAGACATCCATTGGGCCAAGCTGCTCAACGAGATCCCACGCCGGCGCATGTCACTCCATACGACAGAAGCGGCGATTGAAAGACTGGTAATGCCGCCCCACGCCTTGCGGAAGTCTCCTTCGTCAAGGCACTTCATCCCCGGGACGCAGGGAGAGTGATCTGTGGCAATGAGGTCGATTGATCTCTCGCGTAGGCCCGCCCAAAGCGCCTCGCGGTTTTCGCGAGAGCGAATCGGCGGCGCACATTTAAAAAGCGTGGCGGCGAATGGAATCTCCTCTGCCGCAAAGTGCAGATAGTGCGGGCAAGTCTCGATTGTTAGCGGAAGCCCTTGCGCTCGGGCTGCCGCCAGATCGTTCAGTGCGCGCGCAGTCGAAAGATGAACGATGTGCAGGCGAAACCGATACTGGTGACAAAGCCGGAGGAGCATCCGGATCGCAGCGAGCTCAGCTTCATCGGGTCGCGAGCGCAAGTATGTCCCGTACTCACGCCAATTGGCCTCTTTGACGGCATCGACGGCAGCGTCGATAGGACCTGAAAGTTCCGCGTGAACCAGAAGAGGCAAGCCACTCTTGGCCAGCGCGGGCGCGGCCTTCTCAAGAGCACGCTCGCCGATCAGCGTAAGACCAGCGATGCCAGGATCGATCAAGAAGCACTTAAAACCCAAGACGCCGGAATGCACCAGCGGAGAGATGTTCTCGACGTTCTCGTCGGTCAAGCCGCCCCATGCTGCCCAATCAACCCGGCACTTTCCTGCGGCAGCAGTACGTTTGGCCTCGAGTGCTTCGACGGTTGTCGTCTCAGGCAGGCAGTTTAATGGCATATCTACCAGAGTGGTGAATCCCCCCGCGGCGGCCGCTCGGGTAGCAGTTTCGAAACCTTCCCACTCTGTTCGGCCTGGCTCATTGATATGGACGTGCGTGTCCACCAGTCCGGGAAGCAAAACCAGATCGCCGAAATCGTGCGGAGAGCCGCTCAGCGGCGCCTGGTCTGGCCGGGAGACTGCCTGAATGCGGCCGCGGTCTACGACGACCGCTGCGGGTCGCAATCCCTCGGGCGTCACCACGCGCCTGGAGATAAAAACCTGTGCCATACTTAAGGATATTCTGTCACCCCCATAGAAGTTCAAGGAAATTCAGTTCACTTTTTCGACTGCAGTGGATTGCCTACAACTGCGTAGCGAGATGACCGATGAGCGGCGAGTCCAATCTGATGCTCGAAACTATTCGCCTTGCGACAGAAAACGTCCTGAGTGGAAACGGCGGCCCATTCGCGGCGATGGTCGTCAGTGAAGGGAAGATCATCGCGAGCGGGGTGAATCGGGTCACCGCGACCAATGATCCAACAGCTCACGCGGAAATCAATGCAATCCGCGAGGCTTGCAAATTGCTCAAAACATTCCAGCTCACAGGCTGCGCACTCTACACCAGTTGTGAACCGTGTCCGATGTGCCTCGGTGCGATCTACTGGGCTCGACCGGAGATCGTCTATTACGGCAACACCTGCAGGGATGCTGCACGTGTCGGATTTGACGACTCCTTCATCTACGACGAGATACAGATGCCTCGCGAAGAACGTAAAATTCCTTTCATACGGCTGCTAGGCGATCGGGCGATTGAGAGTTTTTTGGCTTGGGAACGACACGAAGAGAAGATCGAATACTAGGGCTTGTTGAAGGGACGAGGACGAACGGCGCTGGGAGCGAATCAAGCCGGACGAGGCGGAGGGCAGAGGCCTTGCCCGCTCCAATCTCGAGGCTGGCAACAAAGAACCCTGGCCCTTCGCCATAGTCGTTCGTTTGGCGGCAAAGTTTGGGGACCGGCCGCGTCTCGACCTGCCCAACGTCATTGCTCGGTTCTGGCTTCAAGATTTCTAGAAAACTGGCTCACGTTGCTGTTCGCCGAATATCGTTGCAGACGTCGCTTAGAGGCCCGAGCTAACTCCTGCCTTTGCTTGTTCCTGCTGCTCTGCTGCAATCAACGCCGGTACTCTTCAATGCGCAGTATGCGCAGAACACCCGTATGTAGAATGCCTGAGGCCTCGTTGGGTTCCGGCTGCTTTTATCCGAGATTGGGTATCCGCTCAAAATTGCGATCACAGAGGGTCGATCGGTTCGTTTCAACTTGGAGGCCGCGCTTTAGCATGCGAGGGATATCCGCCTTGGTGGCGGTTGCATTGGGATTCGGTTCATGGATGATTCAACCTCTCACCAGAAGCGCGGCAGGTCAGGACACGAAATCTGCCGGCCAGACTCAGGCCGATTGGCCGGTCTACGGTGGACAGGACGCTCAGGATCATTACTCCAGCCTTTCTCAGATCAACCGCGGTAATGTGAACAAGTTAGTTCTCGCCTGGAAGTTTGACAGCGGCGAAGAGGGCGGCCTCGAAACCAATCCACTGGTTGTCGGCCGTGCTCTCTACGCCTACACGCCAAGCCAAAAAATTATCGCGCTCGACGCTGTGACAGGAAAACTGCTTTGGAAGTTCAACTCGGGTATTCCCGGCACATCGCTTGCACGAGGAGTCGCCTACTGGACCGACGGTCACCAAGGCCGCATCCTGGCCGCGGTGATGAATTACCTATATTGTCTCGATGCAAGGACGGGCAAGCCAGTCCCTAGTTTTGGGACAAAGGGGCGAATCGACTTGCGCAACGGACTCGGGGAAAATTCCGACAAGGTGCAGTACGCGCTTACGAGCCCGGGGATCATCTACAAGAATCTGATCATCGTCGGTGGGCGCGTTCCGGAGACTCATCCCGCACCTCGCGTCGACATTCGCGCGTTCGATGTCCGCAGCGGAGCGCTTCGCTGGTCGTTCCATACCGTGCCGCGCCCCGGTGAATTCGGATCCGATACGTGGCCGAAGGATGGATGGAAGATCGCCGGCGGAGCCAATAATTGGGCCGGGATGGCGCTCGATGCCAAGCGGGGGATCGTTTACGCGCCTACAGGCTCTGCAGTGTTCGACTTCTATGGAGGGGACCGGGCCGGCGACGATCTGTTTGCGAATACACTGCTCGCGCTGGATGCGGAGACCGGCAAACGCATCTGGCACTTCCAAGGTGTGCATCACGATATCTGGGACCGTGATTTTCCCTCGCCTCCCACGCTGATGACAGTCACGCGTGACGGCAAAGCGGTCGATGCGGTCGCGCAGACAACCAAAGCCGGATGGCTTTACGTTTTCGACCGGACCAACGGACAGCCGTTGTTTCCAATCGAGGAGCGGCCCGTTCCCCCTAGCCATATCCCTGGTGAGACAACCTCGCCCACCCAGCCGATTCCTACTCTTCCTGAGCCCTATACTCAGCAAAGCGTCACTACTGAGACACTTACCAACCGGACTCCGGCTACCCATGCTTGGGCCGTGAGAAGATTCAAAAGCTATATCACCGGTGAGCAATACCTCCCTGTAAGTGTAAACAAAATGACGGTGATGATGCCCGGCCTTGCAGGAGGAGGAGAGTGGGGCGGCTCGGCGGCGGACCCTACGACAGGAGTGATCTACATAAACGCAAACGACACTGCGTGGCTTGTAGGCATCACTGTTCCACCTGTGCCAAGAACTTTGGGTGAACGCCTTTACCAAAACCAGTGCAGCGTCTGCCATGGGACCAAACTTGCGGGTTCGCCACCTGCTATCCCTTCATTGATGGACGTGGGCCGGCGAATGACAGACGAAGCAATCAAGACGAGAATTCATCACGGGGGTGGCCGGATGCCAGCCTTCAACGATCTGAACGACGCGCAGGTCGGAGCACTGCTCTTGTATTTGAAGAACTCAGTTCCCGCGCAGAAAGCAACCACTCAAGTCGGGAAAGTAGCCCATGCCGCGGACGCTACGAAGGTAGGTATGCCTTACAAGTTCATGGGGTTTATTCGCTTTCTCGACCCTCAAGGCTATCCTGCGACCGCGCCACCGTGGGGAACACTGAGCGCGATCGACCTGAATACTGGCAAGTACCTCTGGAAGATCCCCTTCGGCGAATATCCGGAGCTTGTGGCTACGATGGGTAAAACGGGATCCGATAATTACGGCGGCCCAGTGGTCACTGCCGGCGGTCTTCTATTCATCGGCGCGAGCGTCTTCGACCAAAAATTTCACGCGTTCGACAGCAGCACAGGCAAACTGCTTTGGGAGACTCGGTTACCCTACTCCGGTCTAGCGACGCCTGCAACGTATATGGTCGATGG
>DASYBJ010000163.1:0-3395 GCA_036500845.1 Acidobacteriaceae bacterium | reverse complement strand
CATCTGTCGTAAGGCTATCTTCGAGATCGCTGCTCTGCCGACAGCGAGAGAATCCGGTGGCTCTAGGGGCCTTTAAAACGAAAGCATGACAGCCACGGTAGCCAATTTTCTTGAGAAACGAGGAGCGTGCGAACATCGGGCATCGTCGAGCTTGGCGCCAGATCCAGCATTCAGGTGTATTTGGGATTCCTAGGCTACCACGGAAAGGGGTGCCCCGTTCTTCGGGCTGTGCTTTTCAGCCCGAAGGGCGGGAAACCACAACGGCGAGCGTCGGGATTCGGCGCTTTAAATCCTGCGTAAAGGAACGCGAGCGCGTCCATCCCTCATGCGCTTTGCGCTTGAAATTGTGATGAGAAATGCAGCCGCGAGTGGCCTGTCCCGGTCAATCCGTTAGCATACAGCCACGCTGGGTACCCCAGGTCTCGATTCTGAGACCTGCATTCCGGTCTCACAGTGTCTCTCTACGATTCCAGTCACTATCGTTGTCATTGCGACAAGTCGCTAGTTCGCTTTGGGAATCGGATTATGCCATGCTGGAAAAATCTTTCACTCCGAGCGGAGCGTCTGCGCAGGATCGATCCGGGTAATTCTGAACGTAGGCAGTATGGCGGCAACCGCGGCGACAAGCACCAGCAACGCCGTTACGCCAGCCATCGTCAACGGATCGTATGCGCGGATGCCGAAGAGTTGGCTGCGCACTACCCGTGCCGCGGACCACGACAACAGCAATCCAGCCATAACTCCGGTGCCTGTAGCGCCAAACCCCCCGCGTGAAGCCTCCAACATCGCTCCGCGAACCGTGCAGCCGAGAGCCATTCGAATGCCCAGTTCCCGCGTGCGCTGGTTCACCAGGCTTGAGACCAGACCATAAATCCCAATCGCCGAAAGCATCAGCGCCAAGCCTGCCAAAGTCGTTAGCAGTCCCGCTTCCACTCTCCTCAGCAACAGCACATCCGCCAGAATATCTTTCATGCTGTAGAAACCGGAGATAGGAAGGTCCGGGTCCGCGCTGGCGAGTGCTTGCTGCATCTGCCTTGTCGCGCCTGCAACTGGCCCCCCTCCAACCGCCCCTCCTCGAACCGGCCCTTTGGTGCGGACGATCCAGCTCGGTTGAAACCACACGTGAGAAAGATTCACAAGCTGCGTTGGCATCTGCGTTGCTGGCACGTAGAACGCAGGCTCGCTCGTCATGGGCCCGGCGCTGAAACCCGGGCTCACGACCACATCGCCCACCACACCCACAACCTCAATCGTATTCCCGTCGCTGCGAAGGTGCCGTCCCACAGCGTTCCCACGGCCCAAGTAGGCTCGGGCGAACGAGGCATTCACAATCGCAACAAATTGGCTCGACGGCGTATCGCTGTCTAGGAAGGGACGCCCGGCTTGCAGCGGAATCTGCAGCGCCGTAAAGTAACCGGGCGTTACGTAGATAAGTTCTGTCATATGCCACTGGCCGGTTTGGGCTCCGTCCGCGATTTGCACGCCGTAGTTGAGGGCGCGCTCATACGGCACGTTCAATCCAACCGCGGCTGCTTCCACGCCTGGAATGGCTCGCATCGCCGCGACACTGCGATCCAGCAGGCGTAAGAACGGCGCCTGCATGTTATAGCGCGCATCGTCGAGCGAAGCTTTTGCTGTCATCACATTCACTGAATTGAACCCCGGCGGCAAGGTCTCCAGGTAGATCAAGGTGCGGATCAACAAACCAGCCGTGGTCAGCAGCACGATGGTCAATGCGACCTCTCCGGTAATCAGCCCATAACGCAAGCGTGCGCTTCCTGCATGACTGCCTCTGTTTGCCATCGAAGTGCGCACGTCGACTCGGCGCATCCTAATCGCCGGCAATAGCCCAAAAAGCACGCTGGCCGAGATGGTCACGGCCGCAGTGAACAGGAGCACGCGAAAATCCAGGGAGACTCCACCGGGCGCGAGAAAAACGTTTGGGATCCGCGTCGTGAGAAGTTCGAGCGACACGCTCCCAACCAAGAGGGCGGCCCCTCCGCCCAAAACTGCAAGAACAAGGCTCTCAAGCCAGAACTGCCGCAGGATCGCCCAACGGGTCACTCCCAAGGCAAGCCAGGTTGCGATCTCCGCTTCTTTGCGGCCGATGCGGACCAGCGCCAGCCCTGCAAGGTTAGCGCAAGCGATGAGGAGAATAAATCCGACCGCCGCCATCAGGATCGAAACCGGCGTGCGTGTGCCTGCAGTCAGACCTTCCTGCAGCGGTACTGCACAGAGCGAAAAATGCTCTCCGGGGCGCTGCTTTTCGAGCGCTCGGAATGTCACGGACTGAAGCCGGCTCAGCTGTGCATTGGCCTCCTGCCAACCAGCCCTATCCTTCAGCCTCACGATGACGGAGTAGTTGTCCCCTCCGCCCTCGTCGGACGTGCTGGGCCGGAGTGAAGTCCACAGTTCCGCCGCTGATGGCGTTCGCGCGTTCTCCGGCAGGATTCCAATCACCGTGTAAGGAACGCTCTTCAACCGGATCGCCTGGCCCAGCAAATTGGTGTCGCCGTGGAAGCTCTTTTGCCACAGGCCGTAGCTCAGAATTACGGCGCGTGGACCGCCTTTCGTATCCTCCGCTTCAGTGAAGCTGCGGCCCAGCAGAGGGCGAATTCCCAGGACATCAAAATAGCGGGCGGAGACGCGCTGGCCATGGACATACTGAGCCTGGTTGTCCGCCTCGAGGTTGACGCCACCGGTCGCGCTGAACGTGGCGGCGTCGACTGTGGAAACATTGCTCTCGATCTGTCGCCAGGTTTCGCCATCAATTCTGACCGGCTGATTCGCCTGGCCGGAAATCCGCTTCATCATCAGCCCTCCCAGGCGCTCAGGCCGGGGATATGGCAGAGGCCGCAAGACCATGGCATCAAGCAGACTGAAGATCGCTGTATTCGCGCCGATGCTCACCGCCAGGGTGAGGATCACAACCATCGCGAAGCCGGGGTTCTTGCGCAACCGCCTGACCGCGTAACCTAAATCACGGAACATCGCCGACATTTCGATACCCTCGAGACGTGCTCCCACTTGTCACCTGCGTGGGTGCCCCAGCTCTCGGTTCTGAGAACCTGGGATTCTCCACTTCGACCAACAGCATTTCCATGCCCAGACTGTGGGCCCGTTAACACTAATTAGGACGACAGCGACGGGAGGCAATTTTCTTGGGATCTAGAAGCGAGGAGCGACGAATATCGGGTATCTTCGAGCGACGAGCGACAGCGAGACCGGGGAAATTGGCCCCGTCCCCTACCCTGGCTTCGCGGCGAAAGACGAAGCCTTGAGGCGAACAACCAAGCCATTCTTCTTATCAGCCTATACCTTGTAGCCACCGAAGCCTTCGGCCCCCGCCTCGCCGGGCTTGGTTTCCGCTCGCAACGCTGTTCGTCCTAATAGCG
>DASYBJ010000162.1:0-6570 GCA_036500845.1 Acidobacteriaceae bacterium | reverse complement strand
TAGCGGGATTCTTCAACTGCTTCGCTTTTCCGCTCGTTTGGCAAGGTCCCGACTCCAAAGTGCTGAAATCCCCGTTCAGCGCCGCCGGTGTAGCTACAAAAGAAATGGTGTTCGGTGGCGCGGTCCGGTTGCGTGTGTTCTGGTAGCCGCCGAAGATGAAAATCTTGTTTTTGCGGATTGGGCCGCCGGCCGTGCCTCCGAACTGGTTCCGGTGCAAATTATCCTGCGAGGGTGCGAAGAAATTGCGGGCGTTAAAGTCGCCGTTGCGCAAGAACTCGAAGAGACTGCCATGAAAATTATTCGTCCCGGACTTGGTGACCGCATTGATCACTGAGCCGGGATGAAGTCCGTAGCGGCTGGAAATCCCACTCGTCTGCACGCTGAATTCTTGCAGTGCATCCGGGAAAGGAAATGGCATATTGATGTTGGAGTGCGAGTCGTTGTGGTCGCCGCCGTCCAGCAGATAGTTGTTGCCGTTGATCTGCCCTCCGTTGACTGAGATAGCGACGGAATTCACATAATCGTGACTGGTGACGTCGCGGCTGGCTGCGTTCGGGGGCATCGCGGCGCCGCCCGCAAGTGCGATCAGGTCAGTTGCCTGTCTGCCATTCAGTGGCAGATCGACGATGCGTTTCTGATCGATCACTTCGGAAACTGACGTGTCCTGGGTCTCGATCATGGCCGCATTGGCGGAAACGTGCACTTCCTGAGACACGCTGCCCACCGCCAATGGGACATTCACCTGGACATTCTGTCCGACCTCGAGGACGATTCCGGTCTGAACGTATTTGCTGAACGCAGCGGACGTAACTTCGAGCGTATATCCTCCGACCGTAAGGCCAGGAAGCAGATAAGCTCCATCACTGCCGCTTACCGTAGTGTGCACCTGCCCAGTGTCGGTTTGGGTGGCTTTCACCTGCGCGCCGGCAACGACCGCCCCGGTCGAATCCTGCACCACACCGTGAATCTGTGCATTATTCACCGCTTGCGCGAAGACAGCACTTGGTACGAAATGGATCAAGCTGATCGTCGCGATCCACAACATCGATTTGAATGCCAGTTCCGTTATCTTTTTCTGGGGTTCCATTTCATCGCCTCCAAACTCATTGCGCGTCGCCCGTTCCCTCAGGCTGTCGATTTGGCAAAAACCTCCCGAAGCGTTTCGCCGGCCGCCGAAAGGTTTGCCAGCCACATCTCCGTGTACTCGCGCGACAACACAACTCCATCTGCTCCCGCGCCAAACGCTGCCCGTACTGAGCGCCGCACGTCATCCGGGCTCGTCCGCTTATCTGTTCGTTTCGTGGGCACGTCGATATCGATTCCGGGATAGATCTTGACCTCGCCCTGCACGCCTTCAACTGCACGCTTCGTTTCGCGCGCTAGATAGTCGGCGGTGAGGCCGGTGAGGTGCAGTTGGTCGTAAGGACCTTCCTCGAAATTCATCACCTTGTAGTAGAAGGGAAGGAAGTCCTGCGGCGTCGCATCATGAAAGATGGTCGCGCTCAGGCGGTCAAGGTAAGACGCCAGACGCGGACCCGCGGCATTGTTGTAGGTCGCAAGCTTGAGGAAATCGGAATACTTCTTCGTCTTCGAGTAGTCCTCTTCGGCCCGGTAGAACGGGCTGAATGTCATGTTCTGCATGATGTGAAACCCAAACGGCTTCTCAGGCGCGATCGCCTTCCCCGTTCCGTACAGCTCCGCCCGGACCTCGTGATAGCTATCGGTCCAGAGCGTCTCCCAGCTCAGAATCTCGGGATACTCGAGCAGTAATCGCCAGAACGTGACGAAATATCCATCCACCGGCCGCTGGTCTTGAGCGGCCGCCGCGAACAACTCGTCGAGGAGCCGGTATCCGGTTTGCGCCCGCGCCACCGAGATGTCGCGGTCGCGTGCCTTTGCCCGGCAATACTGGCAGAAGCAGCAGATCCCTTTCGTGCTCCACCCGCCGCCGATCATGTTCTGGAAGGGGCCCATCCGCTCACAACCCCAAGCAAACCCGTCCACCTCGCTGGGATAGCCGCTCAACACACTCTCGACCTTGCCCGTAAGGTGTGCCCGGTACTCCGGATGGTTGAAGCAGGGGCTCGTCGTTCTCCGGCCATAGACGTCAACCTCGGCAACCTCGACCAGATTGGGAATACTCCGCATCATGATCGGGAAGGCGTTGTTGTAATCCCAGGCGAAGAAATCCATCCCCCGCGCTTTCACCTTCGGACCGACTTCGGCGATCACATTGAACTTGCCGTAATCCGGCGACCGGAAGTCGTTGAGAATCGTTCCCCGGAAGTACTTCGGGTCATAGTCGTAGAAGGCCCCGCCGACGAACTTCGATCCACCCGCCACGCCGTGATCGGGTAGGGGAATCGGGCCGTCCTTCGTCATGTGTTCCAGGGAATAGTCGTACGTATAGGCCCAAACTGTGTTGACGTCGCCCTTTTGCTGAAGATTGTCGAGTAACTGGTCAACCCCCTCGTCGATCCAGGCGAAAGGTTTCACCTGGATGGCAACGAAGTTCTTCCGGTTCTTTACCGCGCTCTTGTTCACCGGAGACGTAGCTTTCGCCTTCGTCTGCGGATGTGCCGCTTGCGCGAGGAATGCCGCGCCCGCGGAACAAAGCCGGAGAAAGGCTCTTCGATCTAAAAGTGAATTCATCCTGGTCGTCTCAATCCTGACCGCCCCAATGGCGGTAGCTCAGCGTGCGGGATACGTTTTCTGGTATCGTTTCCAGTTCTTTCAACTGGGCATTCCGGTAAAGGGTCCGCTAAGCGGAGTCCCACAGTTTTCCCTGGGTTCTTTTCCGGGGCGAGAATCAGATCAAATTTCTTCGCTGCCGTATTACCTGAAGGGGCCCCCGATTGGGAAGCAGCAACACGTAACAAACCTGTAGCTGACGGTTACATCGATGGAACTCAAAGGGGTTGATGATCCGGTTGCGTCGAGTTTGACCCGGTCTCCGTCATTTCATCCCGCTGTCGATCGGGCGAAGGTCTGCCGCAGCGTCTCTCCCGCAGCGGAGAGATTTGCTAACCACATCTCTTCGTATCGGGTCGACAATACGACTCCGTTCGCTCCCGCACCGAATGCTCCTTGAATCGCCTGCTGGACGTCAAGCGGTTTCGTCCTCTTGTCTGATAGTTTCGTTGGTACGTCGATATCGATTCCGGGATAGATCTTGACCTCGCCCTGTACCCCTTCGATCGCTCGTTTCGTCTCCCGCGCCACATAATCGGCAGAAAGACCAGTGAGGTGCAGTTGGTCGTAGGGGGCTTCCTTGTAATTCATCACCTTGTAGTAGAAGGGGAGAAAATCCTGGGGAGTCGCATCGTGAAAGATCGTCGCGCTCAAATGGTCCAGGTAATCGGCGAATCGCGGACCGCCGGCATTGTTGTACGTCGCGAGCTTTAGAAAGTCGGAGTAGTTCTTAGTCTGCGAGTAGTCCTCTTCGGCCCGGTAGAACGGGCTGAACGTCATATTTTGCTGAATGTGAAAGCCGAACGGCTTCTCCGGCGCAATCGCCTTCCCCGTTCCATACAATTCCGAGCGGACCTCGTGGTAGCTATCGGTCCAAAGTGTCTCCCAACTAAGAATCTCGGGATATTCGAGCAGTAGCCTCCAAAACGTGACAAAGTAGCCATCCGCCGGCCTTTGATCCTTGGCCGCCGCCGCGAACAACTCATCCAGCCGGCGATATCCCGTCTGCGCCCGTGCCACCGAGATCTCCCGGTCCCGTGCCTTCGCCCGGCAGTACTGGCAAAAACAGGAGATCCCTTTTGTGGTCCATCCGCCGCCAATCATGTTGTGGATTGGCCCCATCCGCTCACAACCCCACGCGAGACCGTCCACCTCGCCCGGATATCCACTCAAAATGCTCTCGATCTTGCCGATCAGAAACGCCCGGTACTCCGGATGGTTGAAGCAGGGACTCGTCGTCCGCCGGCCGTACACGTCAATCTCGGCAACTTCCGGCAGATTCGGCATGCTGCGCATCATGATGGGATCGGCATTGTTGTAGTCCCAGGCAAAGAAGTCCATGCCCCGGGCCTTGGCCTTCGGTGCGACCTCCGCAATGACGTTGAATTTGCCGAAATCCCGGGCCCGGAAATCCGTGAGGATCGTGTTCTTAAAGTACTTAGGGTCGTAATCGTAAAACGCGCCGCCTACCAGCGGGCCCCCGGGAACCCCATGATCGGGGAGAGGAACCGCCCCATCCTTCTTCAGGCGCCCTTCTTCGTAGTCGAACACGTAGGAGAAGATCGTGTTTACATTGCCTTTCTCTTGCAGATTATCGAGGACCTGATCGACTCCCTCGTCCACCCAGCTGAACGGTTTCACCTGGATCGCAATGAAATCCTTCCGGTTCTTGACAGCGACTTTGTTCACCGGCGCCCGCGGCTTCGCCGGGCTCTCCGGATGCGCCGTCTCGGTGAAAAGTGCCGCGCACGCGGAACAAAGCCGGAGAAAAGTTCTGCGATCTAAAAGCGAATTCATAGAAGCTTCCTCAACAGCTGTGGCAAGCCTCGGCATTTTTGCCGTGGCAAATCAGCCCGGCTCCCCAGGCGATCCTTAGTAGCGGAAGCACTCTGGATTGGGAAGCAGCAATAGGTAACAAACCTGTTGCTGACGGTTACATTCGCTGGAGCGAAAGGGCCATCCGTTCCGAATAGAAAGGGCCGTCCGGCCCATGAATGGAAGAATCCGTCGGAGTCCGCAAGGCTTGCCTCATCCGGCAAGACCTCGATCGTGGCAATTGTCGACAGTTAGCCAGGCGGAGGAGACATCGGCGAATTGCCGGGACGATACCAGAATGAGTGCCGGCTGATCTCAGGTCTAAGCCGATCCCTCAGAAAAATAACTGGTGAAATCGTCTTGCCCGACCTACGCCCGGCCTACCTATACCAAGGTATAGCTTGTTTGGCTCACACCGGCATCCTAGCATGACAGGTCGATATGCTTGCCATCATCGTTCTCTGGGTAATGCGCATCCTTGACGTCATATTTTTCGCAGGAATGGCCGGTTGTTTGGTGATGATTGTGTGGAGCTGGGCTGACATCTTCATGAGCGAATTCTCAGGCGAATGAGCGAATTCGCAGGCACTCGCGAGACCGTTAGCCAGGTCGACGAATCTCACTAGACCTCTCCCGTCAGCACACTAAGGTTCCACTTCGGCGCCTTTGTTTTCACTCTCTCCGATCAGCAGGTCACGGGTGCCCCATTTCTGACGCGCACTTTGCGTCAGAAGTGGGAAACCACGAATCCTTCCCTGCTCGTTTCGCGGTTGTACCCCTTTTCGCCCTCTCCTGGTCAACGAACATTGGGCGGCGAACGTTGGGCGGGTTAGCCCTCGCCGTTTTTACTTTTCGCCCTTTCCCGTCAGTCCACCATGGGGAAACCACCGATCTTTTCCAAATCGTCGGCGAGCCGGCCCTCCCGGCCTTCCCGCCTTTGATCAGCCCGAGATTCTGAGGCCATTTTCCTCTCAAGTAGAATCCAAACAAACGCACCAAAACAGGTGAAGTGAATGGGTTCTGACCGGATACGAGCGGCTGAGGCGACCCAGGTCCTGCTTCCAGCCAGCTTCGAGCCGCCGCCCGGAGTCGATCTCCATGCGCGCTACCATTCTGTCCGCTGCGGCGGCGATTACTTCGACGCGTCTGTAGTTGGTTCGCGCACGGCGTTCCTCCTGACCGACATTGCCGGGAGACGAGCTGCGGCCCACCGAATCGCGGCGGTGGTTCAGGAAGTTTTCCGCAACCATGCGCATGATTTATTCCGCGCGCCGGATGCGAACGAATCGCAGGCCATCACAACCCTGGTCCAAGAGGTCAATTCCACGCTCATGGCGTTGGGGGGAGAGCTGCATTCCTCACCGACCTTTGTCGGTTGCTACAACGCACCTCTCGGCATCCTCACCTTCATTAGCGCCGGGTGTCATCCGCCGCTATTCCGAGACAGTGTGGGAACGCGAACGCTCGAGGGAGGCGGAGTGCCGCTGGGATTGTTCACCCACCTGACGCATGAGCCAGCGGTACAGGTATTTGAGCCCGGAGCGAAGATGCTGCTTGTCACCAAGGGTGTCGTCGAGAGCGGGCGGGGACGGACTGAGTTTGGTATGGACCGGATCAAGTGCCTGCTGGAGAATTCCAACCTGCCGTCAGCCGCAGATATCTGCCAAATGGTCCTGGATTCGTCTCACGAGTTCCGAACCCGGGGCAGTTCAGCCGTACGCGCCGTCCTGCGTCTCGGCAAGTCCGCAAACCACGACGATCTGACCGCCGTTGCGCTAGTGCGGCCAACCGTCTAGCGCTCGAGTGAGTACTGGACGGATGCCAAAGATGGACTACCGGTTCGAGTATGAAGTCATCCGCCTAGTATAAGGTGGCTAGCGGGCACATAGCCTTATGTATCTGTATCAGTAGCAGATCAAGGGTGCCCCATTTCTGAACGCGTACTTTGCGTCAGAAGTGGGAAACCACGAACTCCTCCTCCCTTCTGCTCTTCGCACCTTTGGTTCTTACCCTATCCCAGTAGCGGAATAGAGGTGGTGGGCTGGCCGGCATATAGCCTTATGT
>DASYBJ010000161.1:0-6487 GCA_036500845.1 Acidobacteriaceae bacterium | reverse complement strand
CATATTAGCGACCTTATAACAAGCCATAATTGTGGTTTTGCGGCGAGCAGATTGATCCTGTACCTGTATGGATAGAGAGATGACGGGGAAAATGGTTGCCGTTATCGATGATGACGAGTCGTATCGAGTCGCCGTGCAACGCTTGCTGAAATCGGCAGATCTTGCAGTGCAATCGTTTGACTCCGCCGAGGCTTTCTTGAACTCTGGCCAGCAACACGAAACTGGGTGTCTGATCGCCGATATCAGAATGCCGGGGATGTCAGGGTTAGAACTCCAGTCCGAGCTGAACTCTGATCATTGCCCAATCCCGACCATCTTCATCACCGCACACGGCGACGAAAAGATGCGATTGCAGGCAATGCGAGGCGGCGCAGTGAAATTTCTCATGAAGCCTTTTGACGGCGAAACTCTACTTGAAGCTGTTCGAGTAGCCCTGAAAAGTTGAGGCTGATCCTTGTTGCCGTCACAGATCTAGTGGAAGGTGCTTGTGAGCTCTCTCACGAGAATTCGGTCTGGTGAACAAGACGAAAAAGACCGCCAATTCGACCAGATCGTTGGCAGTAGCACTGCTCTGGAATCTGTCCTCGCCGAAGTCGAGCGCGTGGCACCAACGGATTCCACCGTACTGGTCCTAGGAGAGACTGGTACCGGCAAGGAGTTGATCGCGCGCGCTATTCACAATACAAGCCCACGCTGCGGACGCCCATTCGTGAAGCTAAATTGCGCTGCCATTCCCTTCGATCTGTTGGAGAGTGAGTTGTTCGGCCACGAGAAAGGCGCCTTTACCGGAGCCGTAGCACAAAGAGTGGGCCGCTTCGAAATGGCGGATACCGGCACTCTCTTTCTGGACGAGATCGGGGATTTGCCGCTGGCCCTGCAACCGAAACTTTTGCGCGTTTTACAGGAACAGGAGTTCGAGCGACTCGGAAGCGGCCGCACACATCACATCAGCGTTCGTCTTGTGGTCGCGACTCATCGCGACCTGGCGCAGATGGTCGCACGCAATGAATTCCGCAGCGATCTTTACTATCGGCTGAATGTATTTCCTGTGTTCATACCGCCTCTGCGGGAGCGCCGGGATGACATACCTAAATTGGTCCTACACTTCGTCGAGGTATTTTCCAGGCGGATGGGGAAGCGAATTGAGCAGATACCTCAAACGACAATGAATGCATTTTCGACATACCATTGGCCAGGCAACGTACGGGAACTCCAGAATCTGGTTGAACGCGCCATGATCCGATCGGACAACGGAGTGCTTCCAAATCCCCTTCCGACATCACAGGTCTCCGTGAGCTCCGATCCCAAACTCAGAGCGGACCTATTACCCGCTGAGGTTTCCGGCAGGAGAATAGAAGCACCAGGCATGACCGAACCGCACTCCACTGATTCACTGGATGCTATACAACGTCAGCACATTCTACGAGTCCTCGACAGGACCGGCTGGGTGATCAGCGGGCCCAACGGCGCCGGAGTCATTCTCAAGCTCCATCCCAATACCCTTCGCAGTTTGATGGACCGGCTCGGTATTCGGCATAACGCAGTGCCACGAACCCGACGGGGACACGAGTTTTCCCGGCCGGCGCAATGAAGCCGTGTTCTGGAACCCCCTTCCACATTCGGCAATCGGATGCCTTTGGGTATGCATGTGCATTCTCTGCGGCAGCAGGGAATGAGAACCCCGCCGCTCATAAGACAGGAGGAAGCTAGCGATGAAGAAGATTCTGCTCATACTGTTCACGGTATGCAGCCCGTTGATTGCACAGGAAGCAAAAGTCACTACGCTGATGGTGAAACCGTTGCCGGATTTTCCAGGGAAAGATGTTCAGATGTTTACGGTTGAATATCCACCAGGCAGCCATGATCCGATTCACCGGCATAACGCGCACGGGTTCATCTATGTCCTGGAAGGCAGTTTTGTCATGGCCGTGAATGACGGACAGCCCGTAACTCTTACCGCCGGACAAACGTTTTACGAAGGCCCAACGATATTCACACCATTGGTCGCAACGCGAGCAAGACGGCACCTGCCAGGTTCCTGGTGTTCCTGCTCAAAGACAAAGATGCGCCTCTTCTGATTCCGGTGAAGTAGGTTCGGCGGCTACTTCGGTAATCACAACGTTGGAAGTAAATCACTCATCTCCGGGAGAATCTCGGACTCAACCTGCTCGATTGTAAGCATAACGAAAGGACAGTCATGAAAATCGTAGTAATCGGTGGTAGTGGACTCATCGGATCGAGGCTGGTCAACAAGCTTCGTGAGCACGGGCACGAAGCGATAGCGGCATCACCCAATTCCGGCGTCAACACGCTCACCGGCGAGGGTCTCGCTCAAGCGTTGAAGGGTGCATCGGTGGTCATTGACGTATCGAACTCTCCCTCCTGGGAGGACGCGGCGGTGATGACGTTCTTCGAAACATCAACCCGTAACCTCCTCGCCTGTGAAGCGGCCGCAGACGTGGGACATCACCTTGCGTTGTCAGTGGTGGGAATAGAACGGCTGTCTGAGAGCGGGTATTTCAGAGCAAAGATTGCTCAGGAGAAGCTGATCAAAGGCTCACCTGTTCCTTATTCGATCGTTCGCGCGACCCAGTTCTTCGAGTTCCTCACGGGGCTTGCCGACATTTCCTTCGACGGTGCCAAGGTGCATTTGCCACCTGTTCTTTTCCAGCCTATGGCTGCCGACGATGTGGCGACTGGCGTAGGCAAGATCGCGGTGGGCCCGCCGGTAAATGACACCATCGAAATAGCAGGGCCGGAGCAGTTTCGTTTGGATGAACTAGTCCGGCGGCGCTTAGCCACACTCAAAGATCCCCGCGAAGTCATCGCTGACCCAAACGCGCTTTACTCTGGGGCGAAACTCAGCGAGAAAACACTGGTTCCGGGCAGTAACGCTCGACTCGGCGAGACCAGCTTCGAAACCTGGCTCACTCAGCCCGCAACACAAATTCCAAGTGCGCATCCTCAGCCCACAGGCGTCGCAGTGGCGACTAAGGAGAATGAGAGGCAAGGAATAGCTAGCTGATATCGTCGCCGCGGACACCATTCGTGAGCGGGATATGGGAAAGTACACCCTGTCGAACATCGCGCATTGCCAGAGTCTGCCTTCAGACTGCGGCTAAGGTATGCACACGCGGGGGAGCTGGGTTTTCGCGATTTCTCCAGCTTGTCCTTGGTGAAGGAGAATCGCAGACAACCGAGGAACCCCACGGGTTGCATTTGAACGAATCACTAACCTACTGGCTTTTGCCTTTGTGGACACCCCAATCTGGATGCTGATGAATGGAGTGATTAAGAAGAAACAACAGGCTCGATGCGGATCAAGGACCACAGGTCGCCCGCATGTTCCCCGTGGTGGTGAAGCCTCATGTACGACACATTTCTTTGTCCTTCGATCATTGCCCTATGTGCGGCGTGAGTGCTCGGCTTCGCGTCCAAATATCCGATCCTTCTGCAGATTAAGCACTGGAATACCCTACCAGTTTGGGGATCTCCACGTCGATGCGGTGATTCCGACGGACGCCATCCGGGAAATTCAAACCGACACCTCAATTATTTCGTTCATTGCGACGCCCCGCCGGTACTCCCAAATTCCAAGCACGATATGTGGTGAGGCAGAAGTTGTCACCATGGCTGAATAACGAGATATCGTTTAATCACCTAGAATCCTTCAAACGTCCCATCGCGCCAAGTTCCTCTGCTTTATGCGGTTTAGCTATTAGCAGCGATTCGGCTTGCTTTGGTGAGGTGTGTGCATTCCCTAACGCAGAAGGGTGGAAACATGGCGGAGATGCGACAGAGCGGTGAAGTTAGGGATGCCATCATCACGACCTTCTTGGACGTCCTCTGTCGAGAAGGCGTTCTAGAGGCTGAGATCTCAAGGGTTCGAGCAATAGCCGGAGTGTCAGAGTCTATCTTCTACGAACAATTTCAATCAAAAGGAAATCTCGTCTCGGCGTTTCTGAAAGATCGCCATGTCATCTGGATGCGCTGGTTTGAGAATGAGATAGAGGCAAGATACGGAGCCACCGGAGGCGATCTGGAAATCATTGCTGACGTTTTGCAGGAGGGGTTTGAAGATCCGAAGTGTTTTCGTTTTGCCTTTATGAATGTCGTTATTGAGGGCGCCGACTTCGACAATGAACCTATCGCAATCGTCAGAGAGCAGAAGGAACATTTGAGGCGGTTTATTGAGCAGCTGGCCGTAAAAATGGGTCTCCAACATCCGGATATTGCCCCATGCGCGGCTGTTCTTGGAGTCGAACGAACGAACGATCGTGCGCACTCTGATGACTGGAAGCCTGAAGGAGGCTCAGACTGCGCGGTTACTCTTTCAGTGTCTTCAGCACGCTTGACCAATCAACCGTGGGTAACTCTCGCCAGTCTTCTCAGACACCACCCGCGAGCTACGCCGTAGCGTTTACGCTCCACATGAGCGGGAATCGCCATATCGGACATGTGAACGGGGCCGCTCAAATAGTGATAACAGATGGGATGAGAAGGCCGGTCTCCCGCGGGATGCGTTAAGCTCCCAAGTAATCAACGCGCTCGAGGCGCACGAGAAAGGAGACCGGCAGTGAAAAACTCTAGCACAAGGACGATACATCGGATGAGGAAATTGCACGAGGGGCAGCTCACGATTGGGCTGGATCTGGGCGATCGGTCCAGTTGCTACTGCGTGCTCAACGGGGCGGGCAATGTGATCCTGGAGACGAAGGTGGCGACCAGCCCGGAAGCGATGAAAAAAGCCTTCGAGAAAATGCCACGGAGTCGAATCGCGCTGGAAACAGGCACGCACTCGCCGTGGGTGAGCCGAGTTTTATCGGATTTGGGGCATGAAGCGATCGTGGCGCACGCACGCAATGTGCGTCTGATCGGAGAGAGCCGGCGGAAGGATGACCGACTAGACGCGCAGACCTTGGCCAGGCTGGCGAGAATCGATCCACAGTTGTTGTCCCCGATTCAACATCGCAGTGCTCAGGCGCAAGCGGATCTGTCTGTGATCCGGGCACGTCATGGACTTGTACGCGCCAGAACGGCGCTGATCTGTACGGCACGAGGACTGACAAAATCGTTTGGAGAGCGGATCCGCGGTCGCAACCCGAAGGCGTTTAAGCCAGCCATGGGTGAGACGCTGAGCGCACCGCTGCAAGCCGCACTCGCGCCCCTGCTGAGCGCACTGGAAGCCATCACTGTGCGCATCCGCGAGTACGACGCTCAGATCGAGAAACTCGCCGAGGAGAGCTATCCAGAGGTAGCGCTTCTCAAGCAGGTCAAAGGCGTGGGTGCCCTAATAGCTCTGACGTACATCCTGACGCTGGAGGACCCGCGGCGCTTTCCAAAGAGCCGAGATGCAGGTTGCTACGTGGGACTGCAACCGGGCAGACGAAACTCCGGCCAGAGCGAACCTCAGTTGCATATCACCAGAGAAGGAGACTGCTATTTGCGGATGGTTCTAGTGCAGGGCGCACAACACATCCTGGGGCCATTCGGAGAGGACTCCGATCTGCGCCGTTGGGGACTGAAGCTAGCTGAACGTGGAGGTAGGAACGGCAAGAAACGTGCCGTCGTAGCGGTGGCTCGCAAGCTCGCGGTCTTGCTGCACCATCTCTGGATCAGCTGCGAGCAATACGAGCCGCTGCACAACACGCGCAGGCGTCGTCTGGCAGCGGCATAGGTCAAAAAGCTTGAACGCACTACAACCGTACGTCGAGTTCCGGCGACTGCGCCTATGGCCTTGCCCCCGCTTCTTCGACCGATGAAACGAGAGGGCGCCTAACAGATGGCAGCGCCGACTGTATCGAGAACACCCAGTGTGCACCGAGCGTGTGAATCGCTCAAAAGAGTGCGGATGGAAGGGTGACGACAGCTTAAGCTCGGCACGGCAGTGGTGAAAGCAGATCGCACAAGGAGAATACCTATGTTTTCCTTCGCGCGGATGGCCTTCCTATGGCTGGCGAGGCGGTCGTCAAGACTCAAGATGAACTCGCTGCGCTCGGCCTTGACGACCGCCTCGCCAGCCAAAAAGAAATACCTATCCGTGCAAAGAAAAACATAACTATGAACTTGCCCAACCACAAAATGTCTTCACACCGGCCGGCCTTCTCATGGAAGGCCAAGTCACTCATCGAGATTGATTTTGCTCCGGAAGAGCAGGATAGGTAATGAAAAAACGCGCCAGCATCGGGCAATCCTTCCGAGTGGGTGGCCAGTTAGGATCGATGTGCGAAGGCGGCAGACGGACCAGCGGTTGTATCGGCCTCATCCCCGAGGTCCATGGCTGCGATAAGACCACCGCTCATGGTGAATACGTGGAAAACCTGGCTGTCCGAAAGAACATTCCCTTGAAGGCTCTTGACGAGTTGGTGCACCCTGACGCGGGTCTTGCCTCCGTCTTCCTCGGTCATTGCGAGCGGTTCGACATGGGGATCGAACTCACCCCATTGTCGACTCCAATAGGCACGGATCTCTTCTTTTCCGATAATCT
>DASYBJ010000160.1:0-2769 GCA_036500845.1 Acidobacteriaceae bacterium | reverse complement strand
TGCATCGACGAGCAATCGTGCTCCAGGTTTTCGATACGTCGAGCCACGTGTGCGAACTAGAGTTGCTAGCGCCCACGGCTGAAGGCGGTCCGTCATTGCTCGTTGGAGGATCTGGGTGACCGATTTCATGCTATTTCTTGGGAGCGCCCACCGGACCCCGATTAGATCCGCACCAGTGGCGGTGACGCGAGCAGATCTTCGATGCGGACTGGCAAATTACGGACACGGACTCCAGTGGCGTGATAGACCGCGGAAGTAATCGCTGGAGCAATGCCCGCCATACCGATCTCGCCAATGCCTCGAGCTCCAAGCTCATTAAGAACGAGGTCGGGATAATTGAGGAAGGTGACGTCAATTTCGGGCGAGTCTGCGTTTGTGGCTACGATATAGTCGGCGAAACTGTTGTTGATCGGGCTTCCGAAGCGCTCGTCATAAGATGTCTCTTCAAATAGCGCCATGCCGATTCCCATGACCACCGCGCCCTCTATCTGATTGCGAGCGGGCTTCGGATTAATGATACGGCCTCCATCAATCACGCTAACGACACGGGAGACACGAAGACTCGCGGTTTCCCACTCCCACGTGACCTCAACAAACTGCGCGCCGAACGAGTGAGTCGAGAACTTACGCGCCGGATTATCCAAAGTACGTTCCGACTTTCCCAGCCCTGTTACGAGGCGGATATCACTTCTTTTCAGTATTTCCTGGAACGGAACTTTAACGCCGCTCGCATCTTCTTTGATCTGCAAACAACCTTCGGTGAAGGCAAGGGTGTCTGCCTGGCGTCCATAGAACGGGGTGCCGTCCACCATAATTGCCGCCTTGAAGAGGGCCTGAAAGACGTCTTCGACGGCAGCAAGCACTGCTGGAATGATCGAGGCTGTGGCCCGGGAAGCTCCAGAGGAAGGGCCGGAAGGAAGTGCCGTATCGCCGATGACAACTTCAATCTTGGCATGCGGAATTCCCAATCTTTGCGCCACAATCTCCGCAAGTACCGTATACATCCCGGTCCCAATATCGTGAACCGATGTCGCAACTCGAACGGTACCATCGTCGCGGAGATCTACCGCGGCCTGCGCATCCGAACGCTCGGCGGCCCATGAACAGCCCGCAACTCCCCAGCCCAGAGAGAGACCATTCTTCTTCATAGAGGCGACGCGAGGGTCACGAGATGACCATCCAAATTTCTCCGCTCCAGTCAGGATACATTCGACAAAATGCCGGGAAGAAAACGGAAGGTTAAGCCCCTCATCCTTCTTGGGCTCGTTCATCAGTCGGAGTTTGACCGGATCGATATTGAGCCTGACGGCGAGTTCGTCCATCGCGGACTCGGTGGCGAAAAGACCAGGAACCGCCCCTGGCCCACGCATTATGGTTGACGGACCGACATTGCGACGCACAATCGCGGAAGTCGCACGCAGATTGGGTGTGCTGTAACTGTACGGCGTTACCTCGGTGCAGCCCTCGTTATAGTCGTCCAGGATTGAGGTGTGATTCAATGTGTCGTGTATGAATGAAACGAGTTTGCCCTCCGATGTTGCACCCAAGCGCACGCGTTGCTGGGTCCTTGGCCGATGTCCTACATTTTGGAACATCATCCTCCGGGTGAGCACGAGTTTAACCGGCCGATTAAGATTGCGCGCGGCAGCGGCGGCGATAACGGAATGAGGCCACGGCGATAGTTTGCCGCCAAAACCAGAGCCCAAAAAGCGGGATATCACCCGCACGTTCTCGCTCGGCACACCGAGCATCTGCGCAACAATATCCCGATGGTTCACGACTCCCTGTGTCGTTTCATAGATCAGGTACCTTTCTCCATCCCAGGATGCGACCGTGGCATGAAGCTCAATCGGGTTATGCGTTTCCACCGGAGTGCTGTAAACCCCATCGACCTTGACATCGGCGGAAGTAAAGGCCTGTTCCGGATCCCCACGGTGGCTGTCAACCTCCGGTGCTTCTTCCGTGATCTCATGCGCCTCCAGTCGGTCTCGGACATCAGGCTTGTCCACACTGTAAGCAACCTTCACGGCCCCCGCAGCGGCAGTGGCCTGTTCGAACGTGAGTGCCACAGCGACGGCAATATACTGCCCGTAGTACCTAATGACATCGTCCTGAAACGGAGGACGGCGTTCAGACAGGAATTGGTCGCCGGGCCCTGACCGGAAGAGTTTGCCAATATTCCTGCGATGATACACCGCCTTAACGCCCAGCATTGACTCGGCTCGGCTCGTATCCAGCGATTCTATCCTACCTTTCGCGATGGAGGCGCAGACCGGAACAGCGTACAGCATTCCGGGCAAGCTGTGATCCGAAGTATACGCCGCTGTACCTGTGACCTTGACCGGCCCATCAATGCGAGGCAAAGCGCCGCTTATTTCTGGTGAGATTGTCGTCTCTACGTTTTGCATTTATCGCGCTTCCTCCTATACGGTCCTCGTCGCCAATGTGAGAGCGTGCGTGATGCAGCGCTTCGCCAGTTCGACCTTGAAGCCGTTTTCACTCTGCGGATGAGCATCCTGAAGAGCAACGTCAGCCGCACGACGAAATGCCTTTTCCTCGACCGGCTTTCCCAGTAAGGCTTTTTCTGCTTCGACGGAACGCCAAGCCTTGGTACCAACGCCTCCCAGCGCCACTCGCACGAAACTAAAACTTCCGTCTCTGATCTCAGCTAACACAGCCGCTGAAGCGAGAGCGAACTCATAGGAGGCTCGATCGCGCAATTTCAAGTAAGCCTGTTTGCAGCTACGCCTCGGCGCAGGCAACGTGATT
>DASYBJ010000159.1:0-6422 GCA_036500845.1 Acidobacteriaceae bacterium | reverse complement strand
CGTCCCACGAAAATTTGTGGAAGGAATGACCCAGACTTCCGCAATAAGGATATTCAAGGCACCTCCAGAGGTCGGAGGCTTCCGCTATGTGATGATCTGGCATCCTCGTGTGAACACCGATGCCGCACACGCATGGCTCCGCGCAGCCATGCGTCACGTTGGAGATGTTATCTCTAAGGCGCAGACAGGCAAGGAAGAGTCGGGCAGTTGAGAATCCATTTGCCCCACTTCATTGTTTGGAGCGGTCAGTTACCGTGGCCAATGATTAGCCACTTATTTTTGGCTTCGTCGTTTGTTTCGCCGGAGCCTTGCTGATCTGAGCATTCTCCTTGGTCGCAAACTCCTGTCTGACCTTTAGAGCGATAGCAGCAGCGTTCATCGTGTAAGTTTTCGGACGGCTTGTCGCTGGCATTTTTGGGGAGAGACATTTCCAAGGCAGTCGCCCATTGATCAATGCCCTGCCTACGCCACGATTGTTGCTTATCGCAATATCTGTCGCTGATCTTTCACGGTAACTGTCGTATAGGCTCAAACCCAACATTCGTGTTAGCAGCCCGCAAAGTAAGCTATCCGGAGTGTTGATCGTAGCCGAGCAGAAGCTGGGTTCCGAAGGATTGTCGCTGGAGAGTCAATAGAAAAGCCAGTTCTATTTGGCGCTGAGCTTTCGGGTCGTGGTTCGGTGAGGGTTGCAGAGGATACGGTAGGCCGCGACTGTAATGCCCTTCTGATGCGCACTGGATTTCAGACCAAACCTAGGCCGCCGTATTGAACAGCTCCGCGTAAGATACCCAAGGTAATGTCGAAACGCATCCAGAAGTTCGTTTGCAGGGAGTCGTTTCTATTTTCGACATAGATTCAAGGTGAGTTCAATGGTACATTTGCGGCGATCCCCCAAACGCACAACCCAGAATAGGTTGGAAAAGAATCGCGGCGGAAGGTATGGGTCTGGCAAGTTGGTTGGGGCTGGAAGGCAAGGACATCGTGGCCTTGATGTTCGCGAGCCTGCTCGGTTATCTAGCAGGAACCCTGGTGCCAGCGGGCTGGTGGGCCGTCTATGCTTCCATTCTGGTCTCCTATCACGTCTTTCTTGCTTGGCTGGTGCTCACCTCCGATCACGAGGTCGGCGTTTCCCTGCGGCCAGCTTCGACGATCGTGACTCACTTGGCCTGTCTCGCAGTGGTCCTGCCTCTCGGAATGGGGCGGCATTTTATTCCGTTTTTCGGACTGTTTCGCTACACCATCGCCGCTCTTGCCATCTTTGAACGCGGCTGGCTGTTCAGCGGGAATAGCAGTCGGCCCAAAGATCCTGATCTTTCAAGTACCGCCCCGATCGTCAATTCGACTAGCGAAGATTACCAGGAGTGGCTCCGCTATCTTGCCGAGCAAAAGCCGGCCTCCCGCAATCTCGGTACCTCTCTCAAAGCAGAATACGAGCAATGGCTGCTCACTCGCACCCAGAACCGGCCTGCAGAGCCCTCCAACGATCTACGTCCAGGCGGGCGATAAGGCGCGGGCCTGCGCCTGCTTCAAACCTTTTGCCATCTATTTCGAACAGGTACCGGCCTTCGAGGACGCGAAAGACCTCCGTCTCGCGATGGCGGTGAAGTGGCGGCCCAAAGCCGGGTGCATTCACTGTTTCAATTACAGTAAGTGCTTGGCCGGAAGCCTGGGGGGGCAGCCGCACTGCGAGTTCGAGGCCAATGGCGGGGATCTTCACGGCCGAGAGATTTTCCGGTGTGGAGTGGAAGAATTGAAATGTCATGGTGGCCTCTTCTCTCGATCGGCCGCCCCGATGCGCCTCGGGGCACTTCTATGTACCGAGTCGCGTGCAAGTTAAGCAACTGATCAGAACCTTAGCTGGGACGCCCTAAAGCGCTTTTAGGATAGCCTTCGTGCCTTAGGGTCGCGTAAAAAAGGATGTGCTCCTATCGAGCATGGCGGCATTGCCGGCGGTCAGGATTCCGTCAACGGCCGGTGGCGCTAAAACCCTCACGCGAATGCTATTGCGCAGGGTCGTAGTTCAGGTTAGGCCCGAGCCATCGCTCGACCTCTCTAACGCTCATTCCCTTGCGTTGGCAGTAGTCGGCGACCTGGTCGCGGTCGATCTTGCCCAGGCTAAAGTAGCGCGATTCCGGGTGGGCGAAGTAGAGCCCACTGACGCTCGAGCCGGGCCACATAGCAAACGACTCAGTAATCCGCATTCCGGTGTTCGCCTGCGCATCGAGCAGACGCCAGAGCGGGCCCTTCTCTGTGTGATCCGGGCACGCTGGGTAACCCGCGGCCGGCCTGATCCCCCGGTACTTTTCCTGAATGAGATCGGCGTTGCTGAGTCTTTCCCCACAACCGTAACCCCATTCATCCCGAGCTCGCTTGTGCAGGTATTCGGCGAAAGCTTCTGCCAGGCGATCGGCGACGGCCTCCGCCATGATTGCGTTGTAGTCATCGTGCTCGGCCTTGAACCGGTCGCATAGCTCTTTCAACCCGATCCCGCTGGTTACAGCGAAAGCACCGATGTGATCTGGCAGCCCTGTTTCCTTTGGCGCGATGAAGTCTGCAAGCGACCGGCAAGGCTCGCTGCCTTCCCTGTCCGACTGTTGACGGAGGAAGTGGAATCGCTCGAGCACCTTTCTGCGTGTGTCGTCTGTGTACAGCTCGACATCGTCGCCCACGGCGTTGGCGGGAAAGAAGCCGTATACACCGCGCGCTGTGATCAGGTTCTTCTCAATGATGAGATCGAGGAGGGCGTTGGCGTCAGCGAAGATCTGGCGCGCCTGCGCACCGTACCGGTCGTGCTCGAGAATGCGGGGGTACACGCCCTTCAGCTCCCAGGTGTGGAAGAAAGGCGTCCAGTCAATGAAGTCGCGCAGCGTCGCTAGAGGAAGGTTTTCCAGCACACGCACGCCGGTAAACGCGGGTACGGGCAGGTCTTCGGCACGCCACTCAATCGGAGTCCGCCTGGTGCGCGCGGTGTCAAGGGGCACAACTTTCTGGCGCGGTGACGCGTGGACTTTGCGGAGCGCCTCGTAGTCGGCGCGATGTTGCGCGACGAACACCGACTTGCCCTCGTCATTCAGAAGAGTGGTCGTCACGGGTACCGCGCGGCTGGCATCCAGCACGTGGACCACCGGCTCGCTGTAGTGTGGCGCAATCTTGACGGCTGTGTGCGCGCGGCTCGTGGTTGCTCCGCCGATGAGCAGCGGCAATTTGAAACCCTGACGCTCCATTTCCCGAGCCACATGCACCATCTCGTCGAGAGAGGGCGTGATCAGGCCGCTCAAGCCGATCAGGTCTGCCTTCTCTGTCTTAGCGCGTTCCAGGATCTTTTCGCAAGGGACCATCACCCCCATGTCGATTACCTCGTAGTTGTTGCAGGCCAGGACCACACCAACGATGTTCTTGCCAATGTCGTGAACGTCACCCTTGACCGTCGCGAGCACGATCTTTCCCTGGGTCCTCACCACCTGGCCTGCCGCAGCCATCGAGGCCTTCTCGGCTTCCATGAACGGGGTTAGGTACGCCACCGCCTTCTTCATCACGCGGGCAGACTTGACCACTTGGGGCAAAAACATCTTGCCGGCTCCGAACAGATCACCCACCACGCTCATGCCGGCCATGAGCGGGCCTTCGATAACCAACAGAGGGCGGCCCAGCTTGACGCGGGCTTCCTCTGTGTCGATCTCGATGTAAGCGTCTATGCCCTTGACCAGTGCGTGAGAAAGCCGCTCCTCGACCGTACCGTTGCGCCATTCTTCGGCCTTCTTTTCACTCACTACCGCGCCAGAGCCCTTTAGCGTTTCGCCGTGCTCCACCAAGCGCTCTGTCGCGTCGGGACGGCGGTTTAGCAGCACGTCCTCCACCAGCACCTTCAGCTCAGGTTCAATCTCCTCATAAACCTCGAGCATCCCGGCATTCACAATGCCCATGTCCATACCTGCCGCGATAGCGTGATAAAGAAACGCGGAGTGCATGGCCTCGCGCACCTTGTTGTTCCCTCGAAAGCTGAACGAGATGTTCGAGACGCCACCGCTGACCTTTGCGTGCGGCAGGTTGGCCTTGATCCAGCGCGTGGCATTGATAAAGTCCACAGCATAGTTGTTGTGCTCCTCCATGCCGGTGGCGACAGTGAGGATGTTCGGGTCAAAGATGATGTCTTCCGGCGGGAAACCTACCTCGTCGACTAGGATCCGGTAGGCGCGTTCGCAGATGCGAATCTTTTCCGCGTAAGTCGCGGCCTGGCCTTGTTCGTCGAAAGCCATCACAACGACCGCCGCGCCGTATTTGAGCACAGTAGCGGCGTTCCGGCGAAATTTCTCCTCACCTTCTTTCAGCGAGATCGAGTTGACGATGCCTTTGCCCTGCAGGCACTTGAGCCCTGCCTCGATGACCTCCCATTTCGAGGAGTCCACCATGAAGGGCACCTTGGCTACCTCGGGTTCGCTCGCCAGCAACTGCAGGAAGCGCGTCATTGCCGCAACGCCGTCGATCATACCCTCATCCATGCAGATGTCGATGACATTCGCCCCGTTCTCAACTTGCTGGCGGGCCACGCTTACCGCTTGCTCGTATTTGCCTTCCTTAATCAGCTTCGCGAACTTGGGTGAACCGGCCACATTGGTCCGCTCGCCGATCACGATGTAGACCCCGGGCTGCTGGGTGAATGGCTGCGATCCGGATAGACGGAGGGGCTTTGTCTCGGCTGTCGCAGCCACGCTCACGCTCTCGAGCACGCTCATGCTCTGCTCCCGTAGGATCCTACAGCGGACGCTGCCTCCAGCTTCCGCGGAGGCTGGCCTTCAAGGGCTTTGGCGATCGCCGCGATGTGCTCCGGGGTGTTGCCACAGCAGCCGCCGGCAATATTGATCAGCCCTCCCCGGGCAAAATCGCCTAGATAACGGGCCATGTCGGAGGGTTCAAGATCGAAGCCGGTCGGCGAGAGGGGGTTCGGCAGGCCGGCATTCGGGTAGCAAGAGATTGCCACGTCTGCCTTCTCCGCGAGCTCCTCGAGGAACGGATACATGAGATCGGGACCGAGAGAGCAGTTGAGCCCCACCGATAGCGGTTTTGCGTGTTGAACCGCGTTCCAGAACGCCTCAACAGTCTGCGCGGAGATCATGGTCTCGCCGCCACGCCCGACCGCCGCGGAAATCATCACCGGCAGTTCATTTCCATCCTCATCGAATACCTCACGGATGGCGACAAGTGCCGCCTTGGCGTTCAACGAGTCGAAGATTGTCTCGACCAGAAGCAGGTCTGAGCCGCCCGCGATGAGCGCGCGCACCTGCTGCATGTAGGCAGTCTTAACCTGATCGAAAGTGACCACCCGGAAGCCTGGATCGTCGGCATCGGGCGAGTTGGAGAGAGACACGGTCAGAGGCCCGATCGCCCCCGCCACGAACCGTTGACGCGAGGTTGCGTTCGCGACGCGATCTGCCCATTCACGGCACTGCCGCGCCGATTTCTCATTGATCTCCCAAGCCAGGCTGCAGAGGGACGGGTCCTCGATGATCTTTTGGTAGAACGCGGGATCTTTCCGGCCGCCGCGCTCCCGCGGATCATCCACGAAGAATTCGCTCTGGGCGATGCTGGTCGCCCCAAAGGTGTTGGTCTCGATGATGTCCGCACCGGCCTCCAAAAACCGGCGATGGATATCACCGATCATCTCGGGCTGAGTCAGGGTGAAGAGGTCACCGTTGTTCAGCAGGTCCTTCCTCGAGTCCTTAAAGCGCTCGCCACGGATGTCCGCTTCCGTCATGCCGTAAGTGCGGATCGTCGTCCCCATCGCTCCATCGATGACGGCGATTCGACTCTTGAGAATCTTTTGAAGAGGATGTTGGTTGGCTGTAGTCATTTCTCCCCGATGGCCGTGAGCGCGGCTATGTCTCAATAGCGGGCATCACCCCGAGCTTGGTTTCCTGACGGCAACCAAAGGGCCGGGGCAGTCCCGATTCTTCTCAGGCTGGCAGTTGCCACTGTCAGAAGTAGGGGTCATCCGTGTTGGCTAGCGCCGCCAGTTTACGATCCTTCTATTATCTCATTCGGATTCAATGCACGGTTTACTGGCCACTCAAGAGCCGAAGGGTTTGTCAGCCGGACCAAGAGCTCTTCTTATGAGGCGGGAGTGCTCCATAGTATCGATTTGCCGATTCAATATTCACAAAGTACGAATTGCGAGCCGCCTCCCAACTCGCTCGTGGTATCCGGGTGGAAATCGACGCGATCCGGGTACGCGTGAACCTATGATTACGTGATTACGGTTGACTCTGACCCTCAGTCGTAAGACCCTAGCCAACCTCGTTGACCAGTTCCCATATCCACGCGAGATGATGATCGTCGTGTTCGGCGACGAAATACAAATGGTCTACGAGCCGCATGGGGATCTTCAAGCGTGGGTGAGGAATGGCTCGAACAAAGAGCGATGGGGC
>DASYBJ010000158.1:0-28881 GCA_036500845.1 Acidobacteriaceae bacterium | reverse complement strand
AAGGAATAGACGGTTCGTTCGCCGCAGACTAGTTTTTCAGCAGCCTGTTAGAGACGATCGAGGTTCTTATAAATCTCCCCGATGTTGGTGTTCACGCCAACTTGGAGTGGAGGGACCGGGCCGAAATGGGGACGGAACCGCTCGTTGCTGTGCAGAATGTACTCTCCATAGCCATTCGACTGGAGCGACTTGAGAGAAGCAACGGTGATCTTCTGTTGCAGCTCGGGAACAGTAAGTCCCGCCTTCTTTCCTTCTTGGACCTTCCCCGTAAGTTCCTCGATGTAGTTGGACATGTTAGTCATGATGGTCCGTCCGGTTTGCAGTGAAGCATGTCCCGGAAGAATTTTCGTGAACTCGAGTTGGCCAATCGATTGGATTGTGCCCGGCCATGCATTAGGAAAGCCGTCAGCAATGAAGGGAAAAAAGCCATGGATCACGTCGCCGCTCGAGACAGTCCGCTTCTGTGGGCAAAACACCACGACATCTCCGGCAGTGTGGGCGTGTCCATGAAATTCGATGTGAAGGTCATGCGCCGGATCTTTCAGCAGGTACGTCTTGTCGAACGTAATTGTAGGCAGCTCTAACGTGTAGTTCTTCAGTTCCGCCTGGTAAGCCTCGAGCTGCCGAATCTGGTCGGCACAGAACGCCTTCTCCGCTGCGGAATTCGACTTGGCTGCCCGCGCGCGAAGCTCGTCCACCTGCTGAGGCACTTGCGCTACCGAGGCCTTCATTCGTGCCACCGCCATTTCAGACATAAGCTTTTTCGTGGTGTTGCTGGCGATGAAATCGATCTTCTGTTCCGCGACGCGGTAGGCGTGATTACCCTGTGTATGATCCCAGTGAAAGTGCGTGTTGATCACATATCGCACCGGCTTCTCCGTAATCTCCCGCTTGATCTGTGCGATCAGACAGGCGGCCGCTGACGGCTTCGAGTGAGCGTCGACCACGACTACATCTTTGGCGCCCACGTAGATCGAAGCGTTACAGTTCGTCATCGCCTGCGGCCGCGCTTGAGCGAAGTAAATGCCATCTGCGACCTTCTCGATGTCGAAGAGCTCCGGTCCGCTGTCGGCCCCGGCGGCACGCGCCCATGCCGCGCGATGATAGGCGAGCTCGAGGATCGATGCGCCGGCCAGGGCGCCACCAAACAGCGCACGAAGAAAATCCCGGCGAGTAGGGTGCGCGTCATGTGGGTGAGCATGATTGTGTGCAGGAGAGGGATTGTGGGAATGATGATGCGGGTGCTGATGGGAGTGATTGTGGTGTGCAAGCGTGTGATCGTGCGAATGCTCGTGGTCATCCATTCAGTTAGGAGATCCTTGGACGGGAATTGGCAACGGGCTGCTTTCTCCAAAGGAAGATATCACAGCCAAAACAGCGTCTTCCCGAGGAGCAGAAACTCCGCTCCCGGCAGAGCATCTCAATGGCTCAGTTATCGACTGTACTCTGATCGTGGATCTGCCTGCACCTTCCTTCAAAGCAGGGAACAAGGCGAGTCGCATGGCGAAGATGAGGCGAAGTTCCATTAGAGAAACTCGATCTATAGACTTTAGTTTATATAAGCCGCGGTTTATATATCACCGAAGCAGTAGTATTTCGGTGTGGCAGTGGTTGGAATGTGGCCGTTCCAGCCAATAACCATCGGCCTTGGAGCGCCACCGCCGGCCTGGCAACAAACCCCGACTCCCACCTCCTCAAACCCCACCTAAAAATGGCCAAAAACCAAAACCCCGAAAAAAGGGCAATTTCTTCCATTAGGGATTTTCATGATCGCGAACGCAGACATCCCAGTTTCGTCGCTCCTGTACGTAGCCGGCACATACATTGCGGAGCACTCAGCGGCACGGATGTATCTGCGACGGCGCTGCAGATCAAAGGCGATGAAGGCCATTGCGACATTCCGACCAACTTGCTGAAGGCTGGACTAACTCGCTCGTCTCGCATACCCGCCAGATCATGCAGCAAGTGTTATCGGATTTCGGTGCATTACGCGTCGCGTTGAATTACCGTCAAACTAACATCGTCGGAGAGAGCACTACCGTTCGCGAAGTCCTGTAAGGTGGCGAGGAGTATCAAAAGCGTGGCCTGAGCGGATGGAGATTGGGTATGCTGGAGTGCCGCTAGCATCCGATCCAACCCAAACTCTTCGTCTGAAGCGTTGCGGGCCTCGAGCACGCCATCAGAGTATGCGACAAGCGTGTCGCCGCGTTCGAGAATCAGTTCGCCCGACTCGAACTCCGCACCTTCGATAGCACCCAACAGTGGGCCGCCTCGATCGAGCAGATCAGTCTGTCCATCTGCGCGAAGCAAGATTGGTGGGAAATGGCCGGCATTGCAGTAGGTCAGCTCCCCAAGATGGCAATCAATCTGTGCGAGAAATGCCGTGACGAACGGAGCAACGGGCTGCAGATAGCAGAGGTGGCGATTGATTTCCGAGGCGATCTTCGCCGGCTCAGAATCTGGACGGCCGTGGCTTTGCAAAAGCCCTGCCAGATTGGTGAACCACATTCCAGCCGCGACGCCTTTCCCCGCAATGTCTCCGTGCGCGACGAGCACCTTGGACCCGCTCGGCAAGAACGTCGTGAAATCCCCGGAGAGAAACCGCGCCGCGAAGACTTCACTTGTGAACTGTAAGCTGCCGTGGCGCAACTGATGCGGGCCGCATAGTTTTCGTTGTACCTGTGCGGCCTCGAATAGCTGTGAATGGAGGTCAAGTCTCTCTCTCCGGAGGGAGTCTAGCTCGTCCTCGAGCGACATACTCGACGGCGGCCGCGGCGAGATGATGGAAGATTGAAGCATGCTGCAGATCAGGCTCTCGCCATTGGTCCGCAACGCATCGTGCGTTCTTAGGGACACTCTCTCCAGGTTCAAAATCCACCTCTTATTCGATTTGGTCGTCCTTCTAACCTACGAACCGATAACCGGTTCCGTGCACGGTGAGGAAGTATTGTGGTTGCTCGGGATCGGGCTCGAGCTTTTGGCGCAGGCGCACCAAATGGGTATCAACTGTCCGCGTCGACGGGTAATTCTCGTATCCCCAAACCTCTTCCAGAAGACGATCGCGACTCAGCGTTTCGCCGGAATGACAAATGAAGTACTTCAATAATTCGAATTCTATGGTTGAGATATCGAGAGCTTTACCTGACCTCAGCACGCGGTGACGGCGAAGATCAACTTCCACGTCACCGAAGGAGTGTTGATCCTGATCCTTGGGAACGACCGCGGTGCGTCGCAGTATGGCCTTGACCCGCGCCAACAACTCCCGAATGGAGAAAGGCTTGGTCACGTAGTCGTCTGCGCCGAGTTCGAGGCCCACTACTTTGTCTACTTCCTGGCCGCGGGCGGTTAGCATGATAATCGGGATGGAAGCGCGTTTGGCGCGCAACTGCTTGCATACTTCCAATCCGCTCATACGTGGCATCATGACATCGAGAACCACAACATCGGGAGACTCTTCGAGAGCCCGCCGAAGGCCTTCGATTCCATCGCTGGCCGTAATCACTTCGTAGCCTTCAAACTCGAAATTGTCTCGAAGTCCAGCCACCATGTTGGGCTCGTCCTCCACGACAAGGATCTTCGCGGGCCTGGGTACTTGAGGTAGCGTCGCCTTCTCTTGTTGTCTCATGCCGGCACCCTGTCTACCTGCTGGACCACTAAACTTTGCAGCGGCAAAGTGATGATGAATTTGCTGCCCTCCCCGGGCGCGCTCTCAACCTCGACCTTGCCTCCATGAGCCTGCACGATGTGTCGTACCAGAGACAGTCCCAATCCGCTTCCCTTGGTGTTATGCACCAGTGGATCGCCCACTCGATAAAACTGCTCGAAGATCTTGGGCTGCTCCTTCGCGGGAATGCCGATTCCGTGATCAACGACTTCAAGGTTGACCCCGCCATCGTGCCGGTAAAGATATACCCCTAGATACTTGTCTGTCGCCGAGTACTTCACTGCGTTGTTCACTAGATTCAGCAGCGAACGCGCGATTGCTTCGCGATCCACCCAAACTTGCGGCAGGTCGCTGTCGATCCTCTGTTCGAACTGGAATCCGTTTTGCTCGATTTCAAAACGATAAGATTCGAGCGTGCTGCGCACCAGATCAGCCACATCGGTTTCGCGGAAGCTGTACTCTTTCTTGCCCGACTCGATACGCGAGAAGTCAAGAATGTTGTTGATCAGCGAACTTAATCGCTCGCTCTCTTTGCGGATAATTTCGTAGTATTCTTGACGCTTTTCCGGGTTGGAGAGACGTCCCAGTTCCAACGTCTCCGCATAAAGGCGGATCAGCGCCAGAGGCGTTCTCAGTTCGTGCGAGACGTTAGAGACGAAATCGGATTTCAATTTAGCCAGTGCAAGGTTGCGCGCGACGTTTCGGTAAGTGAATAGCAGCCCTCCACCCATCAGCAGTGAAAGCGCTCCGAGCATGAGAAATGCCGTACGCACAACGTCGTTGCTGATGTTCGCAATCGTGGTTCCGCGCAGCTTAATTCCCAAGATCAGTCCAGGGAAGACATTTTCAAAACTACGCTCTACTTCAGGCGCGCCTCCATCCCAACAAATCGAAGTAGCCAAAGGAGAGTGATCCTTGGCAGTCCGTACCATGATCACCGGTTGAGCACCGGATGTATTGTTCCCGTTTGTATTTGGCAGCACCTCGTTCAGTGCTTGCGGAAAAAATCTGTTCCTCAGAAAGTCAGTATCGTAGACAAACCCTGCCAGAGCGGGATGCTCCGCCGTCGAACCGTGTGGCGTGAATACGACCACAGACTGATACTGCAATTTGTCACCCCTGAGCACCCAATTGGAGAGCGGGTAGACGCGCCGCCCTTCCATTGCCTCGAATTTCTTCAGCTTGACGATCCATTCTTTGGACCCCCAATCAAACCAATCCGCGACCATGGATGAGAGCTTCTTGCCTTCTTCACTGAATTCCGGATCGCTCATCCGAGCAGGCTGAGATTGAAATTCAAGGTGGCCTCTCCCGGTCCACAGGAACGCATACGCAACATCTGGGTGTGCCGCCAGGAAATTCTCGAGTTCGTCCGCCTGGCTCGCATAGGGAAACTTCGCCCTGGCTTCCTCGGCGATCTTATAGGCGCGCTCGTCGATCCGTTTTTCTGCGATGGCTAATACCTGTTCAAACTCCCGTTGGAAGACGGCCTCAACTGCTTTGCTACGCTGCATGTGCCGGATTTGCCACAGACTGGCCCCGATGAGTGCGGCCGCAGGCAGCATGACCCCGAGTATGAACACCAACATGCGTGGGCGCTCAGACCAACGTCGAATTTGAGGGCTCAACATGATTGCCCTTCCGGCATGATGTTCATTCCCATCGGACTGAAGAATAAAGCAAGCAGTTCCGCGAAATGTGACGCCGATGCAATAAATTGCAACAATTTGTGAACTGGCAAGATCCCTCCAAAGGCGGACCACCGCCAGCGCGAGATGGTTTCTCTCTCGTTCTGTACTTTAAGTCCCTGACAGTCCGATGTTTATCAGCCCCGACCCCGTCACTTCGGCTCGATCGCGATCGCCCATAGATTCGTATCGCCTAAATTCTGACCAACGTGGGTCCCGCCGCGCCTCCAGGCCGTTTCGCCCGTCTTCAACGTAGACTCCTCCTCGTGACCATCGGCATACCGGTGTTTCAATGTAGCTCCCGAAAGACAGACCACTACGCGGTCGTGATGCGTATGCTGCGGTTCAACCGTGTGGGCCGGGATCCGGATGTCGTAAACCCTGGCATACCGGTTCTCAAGGAGCACTTTGTACTTCGGGGAGAGTCCTGCGGTCCCCCATATCTCTGAACTGCCAGTGCCGAGGAATTCGACACGCGTGTAGCGTAGTTCGCCCGGTCCTGTGTTCTTGATCGAACGCGGTTCGGCGGCATCGAACAACGACTCTCCCTCCGTGACGCTGACTCCCTTCTTATTCCCACTCGATCGAATAACTTCAAAGCTAGCCGGTTTCCAGTAGACAGTAACGCTTGGATGGTCGGCTGCTAACTTCTCGGTTTCATCAGGCGCTAGGACAACTTCCGTGACGAGCACCTGGTTGTTACGAATCCTCTCAATGTCTTTTGGAAAGGGCAGCGAGGGCCAAAGAGAGATGCAAAGCAATGCGAATCCGATTGCAGACTTCATTGTTTTCCTCCAGACCTATGCGTGCGGCGACGAATGAAGCAAAGCCTTTGACAAACCCAGTTGCTGTCTGCGTCAGAGACCAGAGAAACATTCCAGCACCTAGAACGATCCTTTCGCCGAAACGGTCCAGGAGTACGCCCATCGTGAGTTGAGAGATTGCGTAGGAGAGCGAAAAATCGAGAGGAGAGCGCCCCATCCGCGTAGCGGAGATGCCAAGACCGGCGCGGATCGTGGTGTTCGCGATCGCGAGCGAGCTGCGATCGATGCAATTGATGACGCCGGCGCTGGAGAGAATGGAAACTGCGTTGATTTGGATTTTCGCGATACGGCGTGGCTTATGAGGCCTGGAATCAGAAGCCATGCTCGACCAAATCACCCGATGCCGTTGGAAGCCGCATGACGGGGCAGGCACAAGTCTAATCCCTGAGCCTGCGTTGAAGCCAGAGCGTAGAGGCGCTGAACTTTGAGCTTTCCGGACGATTCAGAGGGTCAGAAACCACAGATTTAGGAGAATCAGGCGATAATCCCCGATTCGCCACCTGTCTTGGTCAGTGAATCGTGCGCATTTTGCGCGCCATGTAGTCCATCAGAAGGTACTCGCCAAGCGTATCGGGAGTGGTGAAGTACGCTTTGCCGCGGCACATCTTGGTTACCTTCTGAACGAATTGAACCAGGCCAAAATCCGACGCCAACATGAACGTGTTGATCATCACGTTCGATCGCTTGCAGCGTGCCACTTCCTCGAGTGTTTCGCTCACCACGAGTGGATCGAGCCCGAAGGCGTTCTTGTAAATCCGCCCATCCGGCAAGGTCAATGCCGACGGCTTACCGTCCGTGATCATGACAATCTGCTTCATATCCTTCCGCTGCCGCTCGAGAATGCGTTGCGACACGCGAAGTCCCTCGCGTGTATTGGTGTAGTAGGGGCCGACTTTGACGCGAGCAAGCTGCGAGATCGGCATCTCTTCAGCAGAATCGTGGAATAGGACGAGCGAGAGCGAATCGCCGGGATATTGTGTGCGGATCAGGTGCGAAAGGGCCATAGCCACTTTTTTCGCTGGGGTAAATCGATCTTCACCGTAGAGAATCATCGAGTGCGAGCAGTCGAGCATCACCACCGTCGCGCACGAGCTCTGATACTCGCACTGGTGCACATGCAGATCAGAATATTCGAGATTGAGTGGCAGACTGATGCCTTCACGAGCGATCGCCGAGCTCAAAGTCGTGGTTGTATCCAGGTTGAGCGTGTCTCCGAACTCATAAGTCTTGGAAGCGCCACTGGCTTCGATACCTGTGGCCCAATGGCGCGTATCGTGGCGTCCGTAGCTCGATTTGCCAAGTGAGCCAAGTAAGTCGCGTAAAGTCTTGAAGCCCAGAAAATCGAGGCTCTTGTCGGTTACCTCGAAGCGAACCTGGCCATCTGCCCCGCCAACCTGACCACCGGTTTCGGAGGGGCGCGTGGGATCTTGGCGGCCCTGCGTGGAGATGTAATTCTCCTGTTCCATGCGGTCGATGAGTTGCTCGATGAGCTGGTCCAACTCCCCCTTTTGAGCCAATTCGTCGATTCGTTCTTGCATCTGCTGATCGAAGAGGTCGCCGCTTTCAAGCGCCTGACGGAGTGCCTCCCGCAGATTCTCCATCGTGTGATCGCCGTCAAGCTCAGAAAAACGCGAAAACGGATCCTGAAAACCGGAGTCGAGCAAATACTCCGAGAGCGCCTTGAGCAGGTCTTCCATGCTCATCTCTGAGGCAGGGTCACCGATGTATTTTGTGTAGCGTACCCGTTTCATGAAAACCCCCTGGAGCACCGCCAAAGAGCGAACGTGGAGCAGCCTTAGTTAAAGCCGCGACGTGAACGCCGCTCCAGATAATCGTCGTACTCGCGTTCCTGTTCCGGGCGCTCCGGCTTGCGCGGTTGCTTCTCTTGGGCGGCAAACCCACGCTCTTCGCTCCGGCTCAACCGTTTGTGCGCATACATGCCTTCGAGCAGAAATTCGGCCCCCGCGACTGCCCTCTCTGGCGCATCGGATGCCTTCACTCCGATTGCTGAAAGCTTATCGAAGAGACCCTGAATCTGCTTCAGTTCCTCAAACGTAGCTTTCGCTGGCTGATCATCATCAATCTTCACAGTTCCGCCGAGATTGAACCATTGCTCGATCTGCTGGGTATTCGTGCCGCTGAAGTATTTGTCGAAGATCTTCCCGATGGCCACGCGGATCAATTCGCGCACGACTACGTCGGCGCCACGCATCTCGCCCTCATATTCGAGCTCGATCTTTCCGGTGATGCCGGGCAGGGCGGCGTAGAGATCCCCGATCCGCGGCAGAACCAGCGCCTCTCCGTGCGCCAGTGCGCGACGTTCGGCATTCGAAACTACCAGCTCCAGCGTTGAGATCGGCAGGCGTTGGCTCACGCCACTGCGCTTATCCACTTTTTTTTCTTCGCGTGCCGAAAAAGCAACCTGTTCGATAACTTCGCGCAGATAGGTTGGGAGCTCCAACCGGGCGGAGTCGCGCTGGCACCATGCCTCTTGCGCGGTGATCGCCATACCCTCTTCCAAGGTATCCGGGTAATGGGTCCGGATCTCCGACCCAATCCGGTCTTTAAGGGGAGTAACGATCTTTCCCCGAGCGGTGTAGTCCTCCGGGTTGGCACTGAAGACGAGCGCAACGTCCAGTTCCAGCCGGACCGGATAGCCCTTAATCTGAACATCGCCTTCCTGCATGATGTTGAACAGTGCCACCTGGATCTTGCCCGCCAAGTCAGGCAGCTCGTTGATCGCGAAAATGCCGCGATTCGCCCGGGGCAGAAGACCATAGTGCATCGTGAGTTCGTTCGAGAGATCCTGGCCGCCGCGCGCGGCTTTGATCGGATCAAGATCGCCAATCAGATCTGCCACAGTTACATCCGGTGTGGCCAGCTTCTCAACGTATCGATCTGCACGAGGCAGATACGCGATTGGCGTAGCGTCGCCCTTTTCCGCAATCAGATCGCGGCAACGCTTACAAAGCGGATGATACGGATTGTCACGAATCTCGCAGCCGGCAACGTAAGGCAGATGCTCATCGAGCAGGCCCGAAAGCGCGCGCAGGATCCGGCTCTTTGCCTGTCCGCGCAACCCCAGCAGAATAAAGTTCTGCTTGGAGAGCACGGCATTCACAATCTGGGGAACCACCGTATCTTCAAAGCCGACGATCCCTGGGAAGATGGTCTCCTTCTGCCGTAGCCGATCGATCAGGTTTTCCCGCAACTCGTCTTTGACGCTGCGCTGCCGGAGCCGCGCTTCACCAAATTGCTTGCTGGTTTTGAGTTCAGCTAGGGTCTCGGGTAGGCGGGTCGATGAAGGCATTAGGAACTCCTTGCAGCCGCTCCGCCGTCGGCGGCGGGCGAAAGCCGATCAGCGAAAAAGCCTGCTCTTCCTACTGTAAATGAGACGGCGGTAAATCAACACGATTTGCGGGCTACACAGGCTCTGGAAGAACGCGCCGAAGCAGCGAGCGAGGCGCAACAAAATGTATCACCAGATTTGGAGCACGCAAGGAATAGACAGTCGGTTCGCCACAAACGCCGGGGTCCCCAGCAAGCTTGCTTGCTGGGACGGAAACCAGTTTTTCCGCAGCCTGTTACATCACCTGGCCGTTGCCGCTGGCTACTTTGCTTGCCTGAACGCCGCGCCTGAGTTTGGGCAGCATAGTGTTATAAAACGCGTGTAGTCGCTCGGTGCGTTCGGCGTCCGACCGCATCGCGAGCAGTTCCTGTTTGAAACTCAGATCGGAGGGTACAGAGGACGCGAGATGGAACGAAATTGGTTGATCGAGATCGATTCCCAAGCTTGAATTTTCCGCGCCCATCAATTCGAGCACTTCAAAATGCAGAGCGGCGCAGGTCTCACGCAAAGTACGGCTCGCGGGAACGCCGTCATCCCCAAAGAAATCTACCTCCGCCTGCAGAAAACTTCGGGAGTTGTCGAGATTCTCGATTTCGAATCGCTGTGAGCCCTGGCAAAGAATGTCGAGACGTCCGTCAGGATACTTCTCGAGAATACGAATGATCTCAGCGGTGCAGCCAATTACCGCTAAGCCTTCCCGTTGAGCGCGAACGACACCGAATGCGCTCTTGCCAGCCAAACACTCGCCAATCATCTCCTTGTAGCGGCTCTCGAAAATATGTAACGGTAGCGCTGCTCCGGGAAACAGCACCACTTCGAGTGGAAACAAGGGGATCTTCATGTTACTGCCGTTCTGCACCCTTATGGGCGCGGTTGAACCTGGAGAAGCCGCGGCCCGGGATCATAAACTGTCCGCAGAGGGCGGCCGCGCTTTCTAATTAAATCAGCTTGCGATTCCGAGAGCTCGGTATTCGCAACTTCTTGTTCAACTTATGAATATCGGATGCACGAATCTTCACCCTGTCTTTTCCGATGCTCCCCATTGCAATTATTCAAGCTCGAGAAGCAACGACTCCATCTCGCTCAAGGCGTGTTGATTGCCGGTCCTCTGCGCGCTGGCAACCCCTTGCTTCAGCCGCTCCCTCGCTTCTTCCTTGCGTCCGGCTTTAACCAACGTTTGTGCCGCCATGAAATAACCGGCAGTGTAATCGGGATGAGTCGACAGCAACTGGCTGAATTCAGCTAATGAGGGATCCGTCTGACCTTGATTGGCGTACTCCATCGCCAATCCATAGCGGGCAAAGGCATCCCCGGGGTTCTGGGTGAGTATTTCTTTGAGCATTGCGATTTTGTCCATGGTTCTGATTCCGAGCTCCGATTCTGAGTTCCGATTTAGGGTCACTGTCGAGGAATTACGATTTGGACATCCGCTTTAGGAATTTGAAGCCGGTCCCCTAGCAGTGAGCCTATTCCTCTTCACGCGCGCTGTTCAGCCCGCGCTCGTGATTTGCTTTCAGCGACGCAATTGTCGAAACTGAATTTGTGCCCGGGCGGCGCAAGTCAACAAGATTCTACTAGCAGGCTGTCACGACCCGGAAAGAGAGGTCAACGTGGATTTTACCGGCTCACCGGTTCCGCCCCGCCGTGTCAGCGATTCCCGCTCCGAAATGACAGAGATTGTTCTGCCCAACGACACGAATACTTTGGGGAACCTGCTTGGCGGCCGGCTAATGCACTTCATCGACCTCGTAGGCGCGATGGCTGCATATCGGCACGCACGATCGCATGTCGTGACGGCATCGATCGATCACATCGATTTCATCGCACCGGTGCACGTAGGCGACCTCCTCATTCTTAAGTCCACGCTGAACCGGGCCTTCAGAACATCCATGGAAGTAGGAGTCAAAGTCTGGGTGGAAAACACAATCGCAGGTACAATGCGTCACGCCGCCTCCGCTTACTTGACCTTCGTCGCGGTTGATTCCCAAGGGCGCAGAGTTCCTGTGCCGCCACTCGCACCTGAAACAGAGGACGATAAACGGCGCTACGAAGATGCCGGCCGCCGCCGCGAACACCGTCAGCGCGAGCTCGAGCGCAAGCGCAGCGCACAAGCTCAAGATTTCGTCGTCGCCGTCGCCCAGCGCGGCAGCCAAACCTAAGGAGTTTCTTATGGCACACCCACATACTCCCGCACCCCCTACGCCGCTTACCGGCGTGGCAAACATCGTCGCTATCGGCTCAGGCAAGGGCGGGGTCGGAAAAACAACTCTAGCTGTGAATCTCGCGGTAGCGATGGCTAAACTGGGCTTTCGCGTCGGTCTCATCGACGCTGATATCTACGGACCGAATGTTCCGCTTATGCTCGGCATCGGCCAGCAGCCAAAAGTTCTGCCGAACAACCAGATAGAGCCTCTCTCAGCGCATGGCGTCAAAGTGATCTCTGTCGGTCTCATCTCCCCGGGAGACAAGCCGCTGGTAATGCGCGGCCCTATGCTGCACCAGATCATTCGCCAGTTTCTCCAGCAGGTGGAATGGGGGGAGCTCGACTTTCTCCTGGTCGATCTGCCACCGGGGACGGGCGACGTGGTGATTTCTTTGGTGCAGACCGTTCCGCTGACCGGGGCTGTCGTCGTTTCCACGCCCTCCGATGTCTCGCTTCAGGATGCGCGCAAGGCTCTGGAGATGTTTCACCAAGTGAACGTCGAAGTCCTGGGTATCGTCGAGAACATGGGTCAGTTCACGTGTCCGCATTGCCACAACGTGATCGACATCTTCTCTAAAGGTGGTGCGGAGCGGACTGCCGACCGGTACAAGCTTCCTTTTTTGGGTTCGATCGACCTCGATCCGGAGATTCGCCACGGCGGCGATAACGGATTGCCCATTGTGTTGGCGGGAGAGACCAATTCGCATGCTGCGCAATTCTTTGGAGTGGCCCGGAAGGTGGCAGAACGCGCTCAGATGCAATCGGCCAAGCAGGAAAATATCTTTGAGATCAGTTGAAAATGGGGTGAATCCAAGCAGGCTCTAGTTAGAATCCGCGATCATCCTCAACATCCGGCGGAGTTTTGCGCGCGCTGTACGCTGTTTACGCTCATGGGTTCGAACTCAGGGCTCCGAACTTGACAGTGCCAGACTAAACTCCCTAACATAGAGGGCAAGGCCTTTACCACCTGTTTTCCTTTAATAAACGTGAAATGAGTGGTTTAAAGGCAGGTGAGCTATGTCTTCCGACCTCCGGATCAGCCCTCGCGAGCGACTGGTCCTGAATGCCATCATCGAAACCTATATCGCTACTGGGGAACCCGTGGCGTCGCAGGCAGTGGCGCGCTTGTTCGATAATAAAGATGGCATGAGCTCAGCAACCATTCGCAATGTAATGGCGAGTCTGGCCGATTCGGGCTTGTTGGAGCAACCGCATGCGAGTGCCGGGCGTATTCCGACCCCGCAGGCATTCCGGTTCTATGTAGAACAGCTGACAGGGGTTCCGCGTGCGACGGCGAATGCTCTTGGGCATGAGCTGCGGGGACAGATCGAAGAGCGCTTCGCCGGGGTGAATAGTCGGCAGCAGTTCCTGGAGAGGACCTCACATGTGCTTGCCCTCATTTCGAGTGGGGTGGGCTTGGCAGTGGAGGCGAATGTCCAAACACACTCACTCGACCATATCCATTTCTCGCGCCTGTCCTTTGGCCGGGTGCTTGCCGTCGTAATCACGAAGTCCGGCGTGGTGCTCGATCGTGTGTTGAGTCTGGATCATGACCTCTCGATTGCAGAGTTGGAAACGGCTGCCGCATACCTTAACCAGAACTTCCGGGGTTGGGCTCTCGAAAGAATTCGTGGAGAAATCGCCAACCGCCTGGAAAAGGAGCGCAACGAGTATGACCAACTCATGCGCTCCATCGAGCATCTGTGGCGCAAAGGAGCATTGGCGCACGAGAGTGCAGAACAGTCCGTCTTTGTCGAAGGTATGGCGAATCTATTGGTCGGTGAGGTCGATAGAAATCGACTGCGTCATCTGCTCAGCGCGCTCGAGGCCAAGCAGCGTTTGATCGAGTTGCTCGATGCCTATGTCGACGCTCGCCAAAAGGTAGTTCGCGTAGTCGTCGGACTCGAAGATACGATTCCTGAAATGCGTGATGTTGTTCTGATCGCCGCGCCGGCGCTTCTCGGCACACAGAATCTGGGTACTGTAGCCGTGATCGGTCCGACGCGCATCCAGTATCAGGAAACTATCAACGCAGTGTCTTTCATTGCCCAACTGTCGGAGCGAATTTTACAGGCGCCGCAATAAGCCGTCTCAATCCGCGGGTCTAGAAGACCGCACGGCAAGTAGCAGTCCTCCTTCAAATTCAGAAAAGGTTTCTCAGGATCACTATGTCGACTCAAGGAAAAGTCACCGACGCAGTTATTGAAAATCAACAGAATGCCGATTCAGCAGAGGAGACGAGAGCCGAGGCGCCGTCGTCTGGAGCGCAAGGCGGCGTCTCGGCCGAAGAATTCGAACGCCTCAAAAGCGATCGCGATCAGCTATTCGAGAGACTCGCCCGTCTTCAGGCGGAGTTTGAAAACGCCCGCAAGCGGGAAGCTCGCGAGCGAGGCGACTTTCGAGACTTCGCCGTCGCCAATGCCGTCGAGCAATTTCTTCCGGTGCTCGATAATTTTCAGCTAGCGCTTGGAGCTTCAGGATCAGTGGAGCAGTTGCGCTCCGGTGTCGAATTGATTGTTAAGCAGATGGAAGAAGTTCTGCGTTCACTCAATGTACAACCGGTCGAGACCAACGGGGTGAAGTTCGACCCGCGGGTGCACGAGGCGCTGGAACAGGTCGAGCGCACCGACCTGCCTGACAATACAGTTTTGGATGAAGTTCGCCGCGGATACCGGATTCGTGAACGACTGCTTCGTCCTGCACTCGTCCGCGTGGTAAATAATCCGCAGCAGAAAGAAGCATGAGTCAATCAACTAAAGTGGAAAAAGTCGATTACTACGAGTTTCTGGGCATCCAGCGCGACTGCAACGATCAGGAGCTAAAGACGGCCTATCGCCGGCTCGCGATGCAGTACCACCCGGATCGCAACCCAAATAACCCCTCAGCGGAAGAGAAGTTTAAGCAGGCGAGTGAGGCCTACCAAGTACTCTCCGATCCGCAGAAGCGCGCGATTTACGACCGTTATGGACACGCCGGCCTCAACGGTCAGGGTGCCTCGGGCTTCGAGGGCTTTAGCAGTGCCGATATTGGGGACATCTTCGGTGATTTTTTTGGCGAGATGTTCAACATGGGCGGAAGCCGTCGCGGCTCACGCGCACAGCGTGGCCGTGATGTGCAGTTCGACCTTCGTATGGAATTCGAAGAAGCAGTTTTCGGCAAGCAGACCGAAGTTCATATTCGCCGTGCCGAAGTTTGCGCCGATTGTCACGGTACCGGAGCTGCCTCCGGGCGAGGTCCTGTGAGTTGTCATCAATGCGGTGGCCGCGGACAGGTGCGCTATCAGCAGGGCTTCTTCTCGATCGCACGTACCTGCTCAGTATGCAACGGCTCAGGGCAGGTTATTACCGATCCCTGTCCAATGTGCAAGGGCGACGGGCGCGTCGAGCGGCAACACGTGGTTACAGTGAATGTGCCGGCTGGCGTCGAGGACGGCACGCGCATCAGGTATCAGGGAGAGGGAGATTCGGGACGCTTCGGAGGTCCCAACGGGGATCTGTACGTCGTGCTGAGCGTTGCTGCCCATGAGTTCTTTGAACGGGACGGCAACGATCTTCATTGCGTTGTCTTTGTCTCCTTCCCTCAGATCGCGTTGGGTGCAGAAATAGAAGTAGCGACGCTCGAGGGCAAAACAATGCTGAAAATTCCTGAAGGCACGCCGACTGGTAAGGAGTTTCGTATCCGCGGTAAGGGCGTGCCGCATCTGAACAGCCACGGCCGCGGCGATATGATTGTGCAGGTCGTGGTGCAAACTCCGAGAAAGCTTTCCAAAGCCCAGCGTGAGCTGATACACCAGCTTGGCGAGTCCATGCAGATCGAGAACAGTCCCGCATCGCGTACCTTGATGTCCAAGATGCGCGATCTGTTCAATTAGCCTGGTTTCTTAACGTGGCTTCATCCTAAGCCGCGCGGCGAATCAGTGACTCCACCCAACCTTCTATCCTGTCCCTGGCACGCACACGCCAGGGATAGGTCCTGCTCGACTCCATCCAATCTCTCCGTCAATCACTCAATCGAATTTTCAAGTCACTCCGGTCCAATTAAGGACGCGACCACAGCCATAGCAGCGATACCGGCAGTTTCTGCGCGGAGGATGCGCGGTCCTAAACTGACTGGCTTCCAACCTCCGTCAGCAAAGAGCGTTTCTTCCTCCGCCGTCCACCCGCCCTCCGGTCCCACGGCTAACGCAATGCGCAGCCTTGGTTCCTTTGCCCGATGTTGATTGAGCGCCGATACTACGGCGGCATGCAGGGTCGTCACTTCCTCCTGCTCAGCCAGAAGCAGTCGAAGCGGTAAGCCACTGTCTGGAGCGCTTGCGTGGCCGAATGGTTTTCCTCGCACGGCATCCTTCAATGAAATCACGTCGTCGATGAGAGGCACGTCGGATCGCCGCGACTGTTTGGCAGCCTCGCGCGAAATGCGGCGCCACCGCTCCACGCGCGCAGGCGCTGATTGCGCCAAATGTTTCTCGCTGCGCCGCGCAATCATCGGAACCATCCGCTCCACTCCAAGTTCCGTCGCCTTTTCGATCATCCACTCCATGCGGTCGAATTTAAAGATTGACAGAAGCACCGTGACCGGAAGCGCAGGGGCCGCTTCCACTTCGGAGAGCAAGGTGAAGAGCACTGTGTCTCCGCTGATGCCGGTGATCGCCGCGCGCCACACATTGCCCCCGGCGACCACATCGAACTCCATTCCTTTCTGCGCACGCAACACACGAATCAAATGCGCAGCCTGCTCGCCTGTGAGCGAGGCGGTGGCTTCATCCCAACTATCGGCAATCCAGCGGCGTCGCGTCATCCCTTGATCCCGTCTTTTCTCTTGCTGCTTGAGGCTTCTCTGAAAAACACTTCGGGGGGCGCTTGAGGCGCCCCCCGATTGTGTTGCCTTTACTACGTTTGACTTCTTACTTCTTCTTAGCTGCCTTCTTGGCTGCCTTCTTCGCTGGCTTCTTCGCTGCTGCTTTTTTGGTTGCCATTTTTTCTATTCTCCCTTTTTCGATTCTGACATCGAACCTGCAATACAAAGCTTGCAGTTAACGAATGTATAGAGTTCCGGAAAAACAGTGTCAAGAGAAAAATCACAATGGACGACGCAGAGTTTGGAATTTGGAATCGGGGAGGTCAACTACAAACCTCCAACCGTCTCATTTTGCGCCGAGGTGGAAACCATAGTGACGTAGCAAAACGAGTGCGATCCCGCTGATTGAATCATGCCAAGCATGCGCGATCATTCCCGTTCGCAATCCGCGCCGCAGCAATGCGAGCACGCCGAACATCGCGCCGTACGCGGCGATCAGCAACACTCCCGCGATTCCTTCATAGCCGTGAGCACAGCCAAAGACCAACGCGGCGAGCACGACGCCAATCCAAACGCGTCCTCCGAGCTTTGCGAATTGCTGCTGCAGGTAGCCTCGAAAGACGAACTCTTCGCAAATCCCGGCGGAGATGCTGAGAATCAAGAACAGCACCAGTTCCGTGCCGGTGGTAGGAGCTAATTTCTGCGTTGTGTCGGCGATCTTTCGTGGATCCAGGTTTGATCCGAACCCGTGCCGGAGAACTTGCGCGATCACCGAAAGGATCATTACCGCTACCAGCCAGAAGGCGATTGCCGCTCCGAAGTCAGCCAACCAATCACGCAACTTGGGTTTCCATCGTCCGAGCAACTGTCTGCCAGGAACACCGCGCATGTGGAGGCCCCACAATGCCAATCCGGCCAACAGCCACTCATACACAAGGGTGAGCATGTAATTCGGGAGCAGATGCAACGGTCGATTTCCGGAGCTATGCAATTGCCGCGCGCCGGTCACCGACAAACCAACAATCAACAGCACCATCAGCGCCGTATGCCACCAAGGTGCTAGAAGCTCTTCACTCGAGGCGCTTCTATCCTTAGCCGCTGGAGTACGTCGCGCGCCAAAGTCCTCCGCCGTCTCTGCGGTCTTTTCGCCAGTTGTATCCTTCGTCTCGCGGTGAACGCCATTGTTATCCTGCATCATTGATTGCGCGCCCCCTTGAATGTTCCCTGGTCTCGCTGCTTTGATCGCTTATCTCTCGTCTTACTAGCGTGTTGGGCTTAGGCTATGCACTTGATTCGCCGCAAGGCTCGTTGTCGGATTCCAGCTTTCCCGCCCGGAGCTCTAGTATGGAGGATAGAGGTTTGGCATATGGAAGACGTTGTCATTGTCTCCGGAGTCCGCACTCCAGTGGGAAAATTTCAGGGCGCGCTCTCTGGTTTCACTGCTCCGCAGCTCGGAGCAATCGTGATCCGCGAGGCTGTGCGCCGCGCGAACCTTGACCCCAAGGTTGTAGATGAGTGCATCATGGGCAATGTGGTGTCAGCGGGGCTGGGTCAGAATCCGGCGCGGCAAGCTGCCCTACAAGGAGGTTTGCTGCCGGAGGTGAGCGCTCTCACCATCAATAAGGTTTGCGGTTCTGGACTGAAGGCCGTCGGCCTTGCGGCCCAGGCGGTCCAGACGGGCAACGCCAATATCGTCGTAGCTGGTGGCATGGAGTCCATGACGAATGCGCCGTATCTCCTACCGCAGGGCCGCAGCGGTTTCCGCATGGGTGATTCGGTCGTGGTCGACTCCATGGTGCACGACGGGCTTTGGGATGCGTTCAACGACTACCACATGGGGATGACAGGCGAGAACGTTGCTGAGAAGCACAGCATTACGCGCGAGCAACAGGATCAATACGCTCTCAACTCCCATCGCAAGGCTTCCACCGCTTGGAGTGAGTGCCGTTTCCAATCGCAAGTAGTACCGATCGAAATTCCGGGTAAGAGGAAGGGTCAGCCCTCGACGATGTTCACGAAGGATGAATCCGTCCGGGATGATGCCAGCATTGAAGCCTTGCGTGAGCTGAAGCCGGCCTTCAAGAAAGATGGCACTGTCACTGCCGGAAATGCTCCCGGTGTCAACGACGCAGCCGCTGCGGTGGTTGTGATGTCTGCCGACCAGGCAGCATCACTCCGCCTCCAGCCGATGGTCCGTATCCGTGCGCAGGCTACTAGCGGTATCGATCCGAAATGGGTCATGCTGGCGCCCGTGATCGGCATCCAGCGTGTGCTGGAGAAGGCAGGCTGGTCGAAGGACGATGTGGATCTATATGAGTTGAATGAAGCCTTCTCCGTCCAGGCGCTAGGCGTGATGAAAGAGCTGGGCCTCGATCAGCAGAAACTCAATGTCAATGGAGGCGCGGTGGCGATTGGTCACCCGATCGGGGCGAGCGGCGCTCGCGTACTAGTTACGCTGATTTATGAGTTGATTCGACGCGACGCGCACCGCGGTGTCGCAGCTCTCTGCCTTGGTGGGGGTAATTCGGTGGCGATGGCAGTCGAGCGATAGGTACAAACCCGTCACCCGAAAATCGTCTTCAACACTCGATTACGTTCAGCGCGAGGCCGGCGAGCGATGTCTCTTTGTAGCGCGACTGCATGTCCAAACCTGTTTGGTACATCGTCTTGATCACTTGGTCGAGGGATAACTTATGGCCTTCCGTCTCGTTGAATGCCATGCGGCAGGCGTGCACAGCTTTTACCGCGCCGATCGCATTGCGCTCGATGCAGGGAATTTGCACCAACCCACCAATCGGGTCGCAGGTCATGCCGAGGTTGTGCTCCATCGCAATTTCCGCAGCGTGCTCGGTCTGAGAGTTTGTTCCTCCGAGAGCCGCGACCAATCCACCAGCGGCCATAGAGCAGGCCACTCCCACTTCACCCTGACACCCGACTTCCGCGCCCGAGATGGAGGCATTTTCCTTATAGAGAATGCCGATTGCAGCCGACGCCAGAAAATAGCGGATGATACCTTCTTCATCCGCATCGGCGACAAAGTTGCGATAGTAGTGGGCCACCGCGGGAATGATGCCAGCCGCACCATTGGTCGGCGCCGTCACCACACGTCCACCCGCGGCATTCTCTTCATTCACTGCCATCGCGTACACACTTACCCAGTCGAGGGGAGCCAGCGGATCTGTCGAGGACGCTCCGTTTGCTTCCTTCTCCCGAAGGCGTTGCGTTAGTCGCTGCGCTCTCCGTCTGACGTTCAGTCCCCCAGGCAGTATCCCGCTGGTCTCCATTCCGCGCGCTACGCAATCCTGCATGACTCTCCAGATTTCGAGGATGCCTTCTCTGACAGCGTTCTCCGAACCGTTCTGAAGCGCGCTCTCATTGCGCAGCATCAACTCCGCGATCGTCATGCCGTGTTGCTCACAGATCCCGAGCAACTCTTCGGAGCTGCGAAAAGGGAATGGAACTGCGGCCATCGTCATCACAGGCGCATCTCCGCCGGCCTGTCCATCTGTAACGATGAAGCCGCCGCCGATCGAAAAATAAATGTCTTGGCGAAGGATAGACCCGGTCGCATCGACTGCAGTGAAGCGCATTCCATTCGGATGTTTGGTTAGCGCGGCTGGAGGATACATCTCGTCACGATGAAAGAGCATATTTTCCGTCTCGCGGAAGGGAACTAACTGCTGGCGAAGCAGCGGAAGCCTCCCGGATTGCCGAACCTCGCTCAATTTCGCATCCACCGTTGCCGGGTCAATCGTGCGTGGCTCTTCACCCAACAATCCGAGCAGGATTGCACGATCCGTACCGTGGCCCATGCCTGTCAATGCCAAGGAGCCATATAACTCAGCCTGCACGCGTGCGACATTTTCTAGCAGCCCAGCCCGTTGGATATCCGATATGAAACCTTTGGCAGCACGCATTGGGCCCATTGTGTGCGAGCTCGAAGGCCCCACGCCGATCTTGAACAGGTCGAAGAGGCTGGTTTTCACAGATCGATTGTAGCCTTCCATTCGACACAGAAGGTGTATCGCGGGGCCGGAATCCCCCTGCTATACTCCAGAATCGATTGGGTCTCCCATGCTCTTCAAGGCGCTGAGTGCTGCGGTATATGGAATCGATGCTCACATCATCGATGTTGAGGTCGACTTCTCCGGCGTCAAGATGCTGGAGGACCGATTTCATACAGTAGGTCTGCCGGATGCCGCTGTTCGCGAGAGCCGTGATCGCGTCCGTGCCGCCATCAAGAACTCGGGTTTCGAGATCCCTCCAACGCAGATCACTATCAATCTGGCTCCTGCCGATCTTAAGAAAGAAGGTTCGGGGTTCGATTTGCCGATGGCGATCGGCATTCTCGGCGCTTACGGTGCCCTCCATTTGCGCGATCTCGGACAATTTCTGCTCGTCGGCGAGCTTGGGCTCGACGGCACGCTGCGCTCTGTCCCGGGTGTGCTACCGATTGCCGTTGCTGCGCGTGAACGTGGGATCGCGAATCTCGTTGTCCCGCACGCCAACGCGTCTGAGGCCGCGGTTGTGGAGGGAGTCAACGTCTACGCTGTCGGCAGCTTGATCCAGGTACGTGAGCTGCTCAACTCGGCTGCGAATGGCGGCATCCATCTCAAACCGGTACGCGTCGCGACAGAAGAACTTCTCGGTGAGTTGCGCCACTTCGCTCTTGATTTCAAGGATGTGCGTGGGCAGCAAACGGCTAAGCGCGCGCTGGAGGTTTCAGCAGCGGGTGGCCACAACATTCTGATGATAGGTCCGCCTGGCTCGGGGAAGACGATGCTTGCCAAGCGGCTTCCTTCGATTCTTGCGCCGCTGCGTTTCGAGGAGGCGCTCGAGACGACCAAGATTCATTCAGTTGCCGGCGTGCTCGATGCGGAGGCTGGTCTGGTCACACAACGGCCTTTTCGCTCGCCCCATCACACCATCTCCGACGCAGGGTTAATAGGTGGTGGCGCCGTCCCCCGTCCCGGAGAAGTTTCCTTGGCTCACAACGGCGTGCTCTTCCTGGATGAGCTTCCGGAATTTCCCCGCAATGTCCTCGAAGTGATGCGGCAGCCTCTCGAGGATGGCACCGTGACTATCGCGCGGGCCGCGATGTCACTCAGCTTTCCGGCTCGCTTCATGCTTGCTGCGGCAATGAATCCCTGCCCTTGCGGCTACTTCAACGACAAGTCGCGAGAGTGCATGTGCACGCCGCCAATGATGCAACGCTACATCTCCAAAGTATCTGGACCTCTGCTCGATCGAATTGATATTCACATAGAGGTGCCCGCAGTGCAGTACCGCGAGTTGCGTGGTGGCTCCGCCAACGAAGGTTCAGCGGAGATTCGCTCCCGCGTACTCGCAGCCCGCGAGCGGCAACACGACCGCTTTGTATCGGACCGGATTCACTCCAACGCGCAGATGAGCACCCGGCAGATTCGCACCTATTGCGAGCTCTCGTCAGAAGCGGAGAGCCTCCTTGAGCGTGCCATGCAGCAACAAGGCCTAAGCGCCCGGGCACACGATCGGATCTTAAAGGTCGCTCGCACGATTGCAGATCTGGAAGCACGTCCGGACATCACAGTGGGCCATATCGCAGAAGCGATTCAGTACCGAACGCTGGATCGCAGTTATTGGAGCTGACAAGGTAGTCTTCGGATCAGTGACCGATCTCCTCTGGCATAGGCCCCAAAGGAATCACCCAGACGGATCCCCTTATGGAATAAGGATCTATTGAAGAACAACCTGAAGTTTACGCGCTTTTCTTCGCGATCCAGAGCCTGCGCAGTGCTCCAGCTTTTCCGGTTACCGGGTCTGACGGCGGGAAGGGCAGATACTCCATCCGGTGAATGGCGTCTTGATCAGGTGCGCTGCGGCAAATATCCCAAACTTGACCCGCCGGATAACCGCCGACGACGAGAAAATCATCGCTAGCCTCAAGTTTGCAATGGCCGGTGCCGGTGGGCAGAACCACAACATCACCGGCCTGCACTGCAACCTCTGCTCCATTTTCTCCCCCGAGCATCAAACGCGCGTGTCCCGCAGCAAAGCCGAGAACCTCGTGCGCGGTTGAGTGGTAGTGGTGGAAGTCGTAAACCCCGTTACGCCATTGCGCTGGCCAGCCATTCCGCTCAAATTGGGCCTCGAAAACTGAAGCTGGATCCTCCTGGGATCGAAGGACAGAGCGATAGAACAAAACCGGTAGACGCTCATTGTTCAGTACCCATCCATTTCGCGATAACCGGAGCAGTTCGGGCTCCGGAGCGCTCACGCCTCCTGCCAAGGAGCGGCTGGAGGGGGAGAGGCTAAGTGCGCCGAGGATGGCGTTGAAGCGCCGGCGATTCATCGTTGACATATAGCAATGGGATGCGCTTTTCGCGATCGCAGGAGTGCGATTTCCGAAACCGCCTGCGCTTTTTCGCGTTATGGCTGCGGGCCCGCACTGCTATGAACATAGCCACTCATATGGAAACATGACAGTTACTATAACCTCGAGAGCGTCGCCAGCCCGACGCGAGCAGCTGCTAGCGCCGCAAGAACCCTGCTGCAAATCGTTCGGTACAGCGGGAGACTACAAGCTCGATTCCCAAACGGCTCTAGGACTTGTGAGCCTCGGCGATGGATTCCGCCCGTTGACGCAACGCGTGGACCACGACCCGCAGCATCTCTTCTTCCGGCGCCGGCTTGCCCGTCCAGATTTCGAATTGCCGGGCTCCTTGTTGTACAAACATCTCCACGCCGGTGATAACCGGCAAGCCCTTTTCTCGGGCCATGCGAATGAGCGGCGTGTCCACCGGGTTGTAAACCAGGTCGAAGACCAGTCGAGCGTTGATTTCCTTTGGTTCGAGGATATGGGTCGGCTTGACCCCGTGCATGCCAACCGGAGTGGCATTCACTATGACATCAAAATTGGACTTGGCCAGTTGATCGCGCCGGATGGACTTGACCTTCGCCTCGCGGGCGAGCTTTTGCGCAGTCTGCGGAGTGCGGTTCATTACCGCGACCTCGGCGCCTTTGCGCGCCAAGCCGAAGACCGCAGCGCGGGCTGCACCTCCCGCACCGAGGACGAGAATTTTGGCGCCTCTAAGAGAAAGCCGCCGTTCGAGAGGCCGAACGATTGCCCCGACATCCGTGTTGAACCCGTAGAGCTTTCCGTCCTGTGCGCGAACAATCGTATTGCATGCACCGACCTCTGCCGAAATCGGATCAGTGTTCTCAAGATGCTGCATCACTTCCTGTTTGAACGGCATAGTGACACTCAGACCATGCAGCGGTACTTCACGGACCAGCGTCAGGAGATCGCTCAGCTTGTTCGTTTGCAGCGCAAGATATACCGCGTTCACTGTCTCCCTCCGGAATCCTGTATTCAGCATGATAGGGGAGAGGGAATTCTTAACCGGATTGCCCACCACGCCATAAACGCGGGTAGCCGCATCGATTTGCCCGAGCCTGTACGTATCGGCCAGGGTGCGGGCGGTAATCTGACCAGGGCCCGTCTCCTCGCCCTGACTTGCTGAAGCGAACGTAAACGCACTGCCGGCACGGATACCAAGCACCCGGCTGATCAGGCCTTGGTCCCCCATGCAGATGCCGATCACGCTGGCCATATCCCGCGTGCGTTCCAGAAAGTGCATCATCACCACGTTGTCTGACAACGACTTCGCCGTCGAGACGATCTTGATGAACTCCGGATCATAGGGCCGGATGCGCTCGAAAATCCCATCTAGGTCCTTGGTAGTTTGGAAATCATGATAGGAGATGATGAGGGCTGCGCCTCGCGACCGTAGCTTCTCCAGTTCCGAGGACTTGATTGCTTCTGCCGTCTGCAACTCGAGATCGATCAAGTGGAACCCGGAAGAGGCGGCTTTCTGCAGAATCTCCAACTCGGCGCTGATTGTTCCTTTGAACTTACCCCCGCTTGACGAGCGTCGGCAGGTTGCGATCGCGGTTGTTTCTCCATGGTCTACGAAGAACTGCTTCAGCTTGGGAAGAGCCGCGAGGGGCTTTGCCAGGTAGTCCAGGCGAAATTCCAGGAACGGATTCTCGCGTACAGTCGCAGTCGCCCGGTCCACCATTTCGATCGGCGTCGACCCAGTGATCGCGACGCACACTTTTCCCATTCGGGAGCGTAGCAGGTGCGGGGACAGAGCTGTGGCGGCAGAGTGCATAGTTACAATTGCCGAATCTAAACGGCGAAGGTCCTAGTATGCAACAGAAGTCTATACCGTGTTTCCCCATACCTTACACGAACTTGGGAAATGCGACGCACGAAGCAAAATAGAAGCCGCCTGGCCGCTGGTTTAATCTTAGATCGAGAGGTGCAGATCTAAGTGAGCGACTTTCGCAGAGCCGGCGTCCAACGCCAAGACGTGATCGACGGGAATCCCCCGAGCCTACCGGAACAGGACCTTATCGCAGGGAATTCGAATCCCTGGAATACCCCCGCAGGTGGGGAACTGGACGCAGCGGGTCTCGAGACCTGGGTCCAGAGTCGGCTCGATTGGCAAAAGAAGTTGGTCGAGGAATTGGTTACCAGCCACGAGACTCAGGTTCGGCCGCCGTTCGAACATACACTCCGCCTCTATGACGAAGTTGTCGCTATCCTGAGCGCTACGGGTTCGCAGACCTCGCTTCTGGACAGTGTCTACCCGGTCAAAGAGGTGCGGGATAAGGCACGTGAGCTGACCCAGCGAGTCGCTGAAGCTGGAACCGCACTTTCTCTCAATCAAGAAGTCTTTCGCGCCTTGGAGTCAATGGATCTGACGGCCGCTGACCCGGCGACGCAACATTATGTCCGCCAGACATTGTTGAATTACCGTCTGGCCGGAGTCGATCGAGACGAGGCCACGCGTGCCCGTTTGCGTAAGCTTTCTGACAAGGCCACCGAGCTGTCCCTAGCCTTCAGCAACAATGTGCAGGAGAACGTCAACCGGGTGGAGGTGCACGATTCTTCGGAACTCGAGGGGCTTCCAGAGGACTACATCATGAACCATCCTCCTGACGAGAAGGGAACGATAATCCTCACCACCGATTACCCGGACATGCAGCCTGTCATGACCTTCGCCCGCAATGAAAGTCTTCGCATGCGTATGTTCTGTGCGTATAACACTCGGGCTTATCCGGCCAACAGGCAGGTCCTTTTGGACTTGTTGCAAGTTCGCCAGGAGATCGCTTCGACCCTCGGCTTTTCCTCATGGGCCGATCTGGCAACAGCCAACCAGCTGATCGCCTCAGCAGCGAACATGAAGAACTTCATCGGCGAGCTCGAAGTTGCCTCACGGGCCGGAGCAAACCGCGAATACGAGATGGTGATCGAGTTCGCCCGTACGCGGGAACCCGGGCTGTCCACTCTCAAGAGCAGCGATCGTGCTTATTGGTACGAGCAGTACCGGCGAACGGCATTCGACTTCGACTCTCAATCGGTGCGGCCTTATTTCCCGTATGAGCAGGTGGAGAAGGGCGTCCTCGAGACTGCAGAGCGGCTGTTCCAGGTCCGATTTGAGCCTTCCAATGATGCCAAGGTATGGGACCCCTCCGTTACGGCATGGGAGGTCTATGATCGCGGCCGGCGGATTGGCCGCTTCTATTTGGATATGCATCCCCGCCCAGGCAAGGATAAGTGGTTCAGCGCAGCGCCACTGATTCCGGGGATCGAAGGGCGGCAACTCCCTGAGGCGGCTTTGATCTGTAACTTCCCTGGTGGCAAGTCCGGGGATCCGGGGCTGATGCAATATAGTGACGTCGTCACGTTTTTTCATGAGTTTGGCCACTTGATGCACGCCATTTTAGGCGGGCAGCAACGGTGGGCGGGGGTGAGCGGTATCGCCACGGAAGGCGACTTCGTCGAAGTCCCCTCACAGATGTTGGAGGAGTTTTTTCGCGACCCTAAGCTGCTGGCGACCTTCTCACGGCATTATCAGACTGGCGAACCTATACCTGAAGCTCTGGTGGAACGCATGAATCGCGCCAGCGCTTTCGGCCGAGCGGATTGGGTGCGCACCCAGCTCTTCTACACCAGCTACGCCCTGGATGTGCACAATCAGCCGCCCGCAGCACTCGATCCGGATGCACTCATGGAAGAGGACTACAAGCGCTTTATGCCGTATGAGTGGATCGAAGGCAACCGCATGTATGCAAGCTTCACTCACCTCACTGGCTATTCCTCGAACTACTACACCTATATGTTCGACAAGGTCATTGCGCTCGACTTCTTCAGCCAGTTCGACCCGGCAAACCTGCTGGATGGCCCAACAGCGATGCGCTACCGCCGGGCGATTCTTGAGCCGGGAGGTTCGAAACCTGGCAAGGCGCTCATCCTTGACTTCCTCGGCCGCGAACAAACGATGAATGCCTTCGCTCGCTGGATCGGACAGGAGTTCGAGGAGCCGCATGCTGCTGTGCACTAATCGATAGCAGGAAACGCACGCACCGCCGCGAAGGAGAATAGACACATGGCGTCGACGATTCTGCGCAAAGCGTGGCAGGGGAAGTGGGCGTTGGTGACAGGTGCGAGCGCTGGGATCGGCGAAGCAATAGCGGTCGAGTTGGCGGCTGCCGGAGCCAACCTGATCCTGACCGCCCGCAGACAAGGCCGGCTGGATGCATTGGCATCCCGTTTACGGGGCGACCACTCGATAGAAACTCAGGTGATCGTTGCGGATCTCGAACAGGCAGAAGCGCCGCAACAGATCTTCGACGCGACAGAAGGCGCTGGCCTCGCCGTGGATCTGTTGGCGAACAATGCCGGATTCGGCGGGTATGGCGAATTCCTGCGTTCCGATCTGGAACGAGAACTCGGGATGGTGCAAGTGAATTGCACAGCAGTCGTTCACCTGACCCGGCTCTTTCTGCCGAAGATGGTCGAGCGCCGGCATGGTAGCGTCATGATCGTCTCCTCAATGGCCGCGTACCAGCCCGTTCCTTATATGGCGACCTACGCGGCAACGAAAGCTTTCGACCGTCTGCTCGCCGAAGCCTTGGATGAGGAAGTGAAGCGTTACGGTGTCCGCGTGAGCGCGTTGTGCCCAGGTACCACAAAGTCCGAATTTGGTCAGGTCGCTGGGTCACGTCCGAGGGAGAACCGCCACTTCCAATCGGCGCAGGAAGTGGCTCTTCGAGGGTTGGAGGGTTTAGCCCAGGGCAGGCCGTGGGTGGTCCCTCATTCAATGGGCCGGCTGCAGATCTTCGCCCTGCGGTTCGTTCCAAGGAGCATGGTGAGCTGGGCAGCGGAGCGGATGTTCCGCCCCGCGGGCGTTCAATAAAACCTTGCATCGACGCCGGCTCGCTCCGCAGAGGAACCGGGCTGGCGGCTGGCAGGCTCTTCCTAGTCTCCCCAGGGACGTTGCACCTCTGCCGCTATGACTGCACATGCGGCTGGGCAGTTTCGGGAAGAATGAGCCAAATTTCCCAATCGTCGGTAGAGATTTTTTCAAATCTTTTTGTTTCGGAACAACCTCAGGAAAGCCGCTGCATCTTATTGAGTACAGAATAGAGGCTTCTTCAGGCTTACCACCCACCTTTGGACTACACAATCTCGTTCGAAGCTCGTAATTTCGCGGGCTCTCCTTTCCCCCTTTTCCTGGTCTTCCTTCCATATGATTGCCTCTTGAGAGGGCCCGCCGGAAGGCGGGCCCTGCAGCACGCTCTCTCAACGGCGCGATTTTCGCAGTGCTACTTTGTTTGTAGTTTTCATAATTCTAAGTGCCAATTTCTTCAGCTAAGGCAACAATGATGCCTTCGGGACCGCGAAGATAGCACAACAGATACATATCTCGGTACTGCACAATCTCACCCACGAGCTTCGCACCATGGGTATGTAAGCGGGCAATCGTATCTTTGATATCGTCAACAGCAAACATGATGCGGTGTTTGCCAAGCGTGTTTATCTGCTCATTCTTCAAATCGGGAGTGGTCACTTCTGGCGCCCTGAGTTCACGGTCTGAACAGGATTCGTAGATTTGAAACCAAGCGTCCTCGGTTTCAGTTGCGAACCCTGATCCACTGAGGATTTTTGCGGTCAACAACCCGATCGGTGGGTTTCGGTACTGCCGAAGGATGCCACCGAAATGTGGCCGCCGAATTTGCCGGGTTCGAGCGTCTTAGTCGTAAGGGTGCCCGGCTTCTGAGTAATGCTGGGGTCGGGTTTTGGTTCATGTGCTGAGGGTGTTTTCGCCTTTCCCAGGGGTAGAGTCACATCAACCGTGCGATTGATTTTCATTTCTAAGGCGTATTTATCGGCGGCTCGACTAGAGATATTAGGATTTTTTGTAATTTCCAGATCCTAGGGGCTTTTAATACCCGAACCGGCGACGACAGGGTCAACGGGGGAACCCTTAAAAGATAGTTCAGAGCCTTCGTTTACAGGAACTAGT
>DASYBJ010000157.1:0-6907 GCA_036500845.1 Acidobacteriaceae bacterium | reverse complement strand
GCCTGAATCTCCAGCGCGAGTGGTTCGCCGGTTTCGACCGGTGGTTTGCGGAACACCAAGCCCGGCGCTGGTCCGGCCATCTCCTGCGTTGCCGACTCGGCTACATCGATCAAGAGCAGGTCGCGGCGCGCGTAGTCGATGGAGACGTACTGGTGCGGCTGGAAGAAACGCAGCTTACGGACTTTCTCGGTGCTCACGCGGCTCGCGGTAAAGTTCGCAACTGCTCCCGAGGCAAACTCCAGACGGACGTTGGCAATGTCTACGTTGGGGGAGAGAATCGGCAATCCCACTGCGCGGACCTCCAGCACCGGGGAGCGGGCGAAGCTGAGCACAATATCCAGATCGTGGATCATCAGATCGAGCACCACATCTACATCGAGCGCACGCGGCGTGAAGACGCTGAGGCGGTGCGCCTCGTAGAACATCGGTCCGCTGAGCAGCGGCTTCACCGCAAGAACCGCCGGATTGAAGCGCTCAAGGTGGCCGGCCTGCACGATTCGGCCAGTCTCCGCAGCCTGCAGCACGAGCCAATCAGCCTGCTCGAGAGTGGCCGCAATCGGTTTCTCGATCAGCAGATCGATTCCTTGCGCAAGACAAACGGAGGCGGCCGCATAGTGGGCCGAGGTAGGGACGCAAATGGAAGCCGCTTCGAAGGCAACATTGCCCACGCGGCGCGCTTCGAGGCAATCCTGCGCGGAGAGGAAGACCGGAACCTGCCACTCCGACTGGAGACGCGCTGCGGTCGCTGGGTCGGAATCGACGATCGCGGCCAGCTGAACCGGATTTCCTGCCCGCTCCAACTCCCGATAGACGCGGAGATGATTGCGGCCAAAGGCGCCCGCACCAAAGACTGCAATGCGCAAATGCTTGGTTCCCGAATTCGTGTGGCTTGAATGTGTGGTCGTCAAATCGTTCGATGGGGGGCGCGCGATGCCATCCCCAGCGGGACCGTCCGTCCCTCAAGAGAGGTCAGCGCGCCTCTCCCTTGCCTTGCACCACCCGGAGACACTTGGTGTATAGCTCGAGAAGCTGTGTGACCTGATCGTCGGCCTTTGAGGCCGCACCTGCGACAAAACCGGTCGAAGGAGCCGTGGTACGTCCGACGCCTGTGGCGGCAGCCACAAACTTCAAGAGATCAAGTGCGATGTCTTCGTTGCGGCGAGCGTTGTTCGTGCCAGGGGTTGCAGCCTGTTCCATTGATTCCTCCGTCGCGATGCTATCAGAACCGTCCCCCTCCGCGGGAACGACTGGCTTCAAGTATTCTGCTCCAAGGACTCGGCTTGGGGAGAGACGATTGGCGGTTTTGGCCACGCAGGAGATTCGCCGGATGCGGGGTGGGGCTCAGAGCCACCTGATGCTTGCCTCTGACGGCAAGCTCTATGTAGTGAAGTTCCAGAACAATCCGCAGCACCCGCGGGTACTGGCCAATGAGCTGCTCGCCACCAGGCTTGGCGCCGCAATCGGCCTTTCCGTTCCGCATAGCGACGTCGTCGAGGTGACCGACTGGCTCATCCGCAATACTCCGGAGTTGCTGGTTGAGCTCAAGGGTGGAAACCAACGCTGCCAAGCCGGGCTGCAGTTTGGCTCTCAGCTCGTCGGGGGACTCATGCCGGGCCAGGTGGTGGATTATCTGCCTGAGCAACAGCTCCTGGAAGCGCGCAATGTCGCGGAGTTTGCCGGCATCCTCGCCTTGGATAAATGGACGTGCAATGTCAATGGCAGGCAGGCTGTCTACCAGAAGACCCGCCGCGAACGGCGCTACCGAGCCACTTTTATCGATCAGGGCTACTGCTTCCACGCAGGGGAATGGAAGTTCGTGGACGCCCCCCTACGCGGAGTCTTTGCGCAGAACTCCGTATACCGTAGTGTGGTGGGCTGGGAGAGCTTCGAGCCGTGGTTGACCCGCATTGAGACCCTGGACTCTGGGGTCGTGTGGGAGATCGCCGGTATCATTCCGCCGGAATGGTACGGCGGCGACCTGAGCGTCCTCGAACTCCTGATCGAACAGTTGCTCGCCCGGCGTTCCCGCGTGCGGGAGTTGATTGTTCAATTCCGGGACTCGTCACGCGGCCCATTTCCCAATTGGGGGATGACGAGGAATGATCTGCCGAGAAAGAGCTTCGCTGAGCCTCCGTGGGTGCATGATATTGAGAAGGGGCGAGGCGTGATGTAGCAGTCAGAGGGCTTTTCCTCGTCCGGCCAGCTCCAGCAGGGGCAAGGTAAGGGGGTCCAGCTCAGGCGTCGGGCTTGCTCCGCTTTTAGCTAAACGGCATTCAGCTGCCCGCTTTTTAGCTGACTCGCTGACCCGCTCGAAAGCCCTGAAGGAAACCAGCTTTGGTTGAAAGAAAACAATGCGAGTTCCAACTGATCCGCTACGTGCCGGACGCCGTTAAGAACGAGTTCGTGAACATCGGCGTCGTCCTGCGAGCAAGCGGCGGCGAACGCGCAGTCCGGTTTACCAGGGATTGGGGAAGGGTGCGTTGTATTGATCCGGACGCCGACACCGAAATGTTGGAAGCGCTCGAGATTGAAGTTGCAAAGCGGCTCCACAGTCAATCTGTAAACCAGGACGCTATGACCCAGAACCCGGAGGAGAGCGCCGGCAAACCGGTCCTGGCCGTGCTTGAGGACTCGCTTTCGAATGCGCTCCAGATTACCGAAGCCAAAGCCTTCCTGGCAGAAAGCTTCATCTCCGGCCTCGAGCAGCTCGTGAGTCTCTACGTGGATACTGCGAAGCGCGAGCGCAGCAGCAAGCGAAGCGGCCGGACTACGATCCACGCGGCCATGCGTACGCAGTTTGAGCGCGCGGGAGTGTGGACGATGATGCGCAAGCAAATTCCCGCTTCAACCTATACCAAGCCCGGCGACCCCTTGCGCATCGATTGCGGTTACCGGCCCAACGGTCTGGTCCGCATGTTCCAGGCAGTCTCTCTTGAAACAGACTCCGAAGCGGCGAAGGTGCTGGCCTTCAGCGCGCATGGAATCAAACAGGGGGTGGCAAGAGTCGAGAACGCCGTTCTCGAGCTGACTGCGATCGTCGAACCAATCAGGAAATCGGAGGAAGAGCAGCCAGGCGAAGACCGGATCGCTCAATATCGATTTGCCATTGAGACGATGGAGGAACATGAGATTCGCGTCCTCACCACATCCGATCTGCCCCGCATCGCCGAGACCGCCCGGCACGAACTGCGAGTTTGATTCAGCGAGTCAGCTAAAAAGCGGTCAGGACTGAAGACCAGGACAAAGGACTGAAATCTCGCAACTCTATAATCGGCAACATGAAGAACTCTCCTGCCCCGACGGTGGGCGTGGTCATGGGCAGCCGAAGCGATTATGAGGTCCTGTCCCCTTGCATTGAACTCCTGCGAGAGTTCTCTATTCCTTACGAGGCGAGGGTTGTTTCCGCACACCGGACGCCTGACTTGCTGTTCGAGTACGCAACGGCGGCGGATTCGCGTGGCCTCAAGGTCATCATCGCGGCGGCCGGAGGGGCAGCGCACTTGCCCGGCATGATTGCCGCGAAGACCCTCCTCCCTGTGCTGGGCGTTCCCATCCCGGCGACCTCCCTCAACGGAATTGACTCTCTGCTCTCGATCGTACAAATGCCTAAGGGGGTGCCTGTAGGTACGCTTGCGATCGGGAAACCAGGAGCGGCAAATGCGGCCTTGTTTGCGATTTCGATCCTGGCGACACAAGACGGGGAGCTGCGGCGACGGCTTGGTGCATGGCGGGATGCGCGGAAGCAAGAGGTGCTCGCGCAGGAGCTGCCGGAGTGAGCCCCATCCTGCCCGGCTCAACGATTGGCATTTTGGGAGGCGGCCAGCTTGGACGCATGACCGCAATGGCAGCCCGATCCTTCGGGTATCGCGTCCAGGTTATGGATCCGGACCCTTCCTGCCCGGCTCGTTTCGTCGTCGATGCCTGCTTTGAAGGCTCTTGGGACAACGCGCGAGCTGCAGCGGACCTTGCCCGCGGATCAGACGTGGTCACGCTTGAAATCGAACAGATTTCGCTCGCTGCCCTGGAAGCGGCTCGCAAATATGCTCCTCTGCGTCCTTCGCTCGAGCTGCTGAAGATCGTGCAGGATCGTATCCGTCAAAAGGACTGGTTACGGGACAGCGGCTATCCTGTAGGTCCTTACCGAGTCATTGAATCCCTGGACGATTTGCGGAAAGCTGCGAAAGCGATCGGCGGCCGAATTTTCCTCAAACGCGCTTACGGCGGCTATGACGGCAGAGGCCAAGTCAGAATCGATATCCCCTTCGAGCTTGCCACCGAGGCAGGGAGTGTCGAGACAACGATGGATTTACCGGATGCCGCCGAGCGAACCCTTGCCGAGGCCTGGTCTGCGCTGGGAGAGGCTCCATGTGTTGCGGAGCAGGCTCTCAACCTCGACCGCGAGGTCTCGGTCATGGTTGCGCGTTCCCCAAGAGGTGAGATTCGCACCTTTCCCGTGGCGACGAATCATCACGAGCAGCAGATTCTCGTTTGGAGCGTCCTGCCTTCCTCAATTCCGGACGATCTTGAGATCCGCGCGCGCGAGATCGCGATCGCCATGGCACGTCAGGCTGAGCTCGAAGGCCTGCTTGCCATTGAGATGTTCCTTACCCGCAGCGGGGAGCTTTATGTGAACGAACTTGCTCCGCGTCCGCACAACAGCTATCACACCAGCGAGCGATCCTGCGTTACCGGTCAGTTCGAGCAGGCGGTGCGCGCAGTCTGCGATCTTCCGTTGGGGGATGTGGGGATTATTAGGCCAGGCGCAATCGCTAACTTGCTCGGCGATCTATGGCTCGACAACGAGCCGCGCTTCGACCGCGCGTTGGCGGTTCCAGAAGTGCGGCTGCACCTTTACGAGAAGCAGACACCGCGAAAGGGCAGGAAGATGGGCCACCTATCAGCCTTGGCTGACACGCCGGAGCAGGCCGTCGAGCGCGTTCTCGAAGCCAAGCGTCTTCTTTAACGGCTGGATCTTTTGACCGTTCCCCTCGGAGGTTGATCAGAGCGCCGAACCCAAAGACAGACCCGACGCAATCATTTACCCGATATCTTCTACCCGATATCTTCGGTCCAGTTCTCCAGGTACTTCTTCATTTCGGCCATGAACTTCCCTGCATCGGCGCCATCGATGACGCGGTGATCGAAGCCGAGCGTGAGATGAATGATGCTACGAATTGCGATCGAATCGTAGCCGTTCTCATCGGTAACTACGGTAGGCTCCTTAAAGAGCCCGCCAACGCCCAGGATGGCAGTCTCGGGCTGGTTGATCACCGGCGTACCGAACTGCTCCCCAAAGATTCCTGGATTCGTAATGGTAAACGTTCCAGAACCGACTTCGTCGGGTTTGAGCTTCTTTGCCCGGGCTCGCTCCGCGAGGTCTGCAATCGCACGTGCGATACCCAGGAAGTTACGTTCTTCCGCGCCCTTGATGACCGGAACGATCAGCCCCCAGTCGAGAGCCACAGCGATTCCCAGATTCACGTGCTGGTGGTAGCGGATCGATTCGCCTTCGAGCGAAGCGTTCACGATCGGCATCTTGCGCAGGGTTGCGATCGCTGCACGCGAGATAAACGGCATGTAGGTAAGCTTGACCCCGTTCCTTTGCTCGTACTTCGTCTTCTCTTTCTCCCGGATGCGTACGATGCGCGTCATGTCGATCTTGAAGACGGTATGCACATGCGCGCTGGTACGCTTGGATTCAACCATGCGCTGGGCGATGATCGAGCGCATTCTGGACAGCGGCACGAGCTGATCGCCGGGGGCTGCCGCAGCACCTGGGGAGCCCGCACTCGCAGGAGCTTGGCTTGGAGTAGAGACGGCCGGGGCAGAAGGCGCCGAGGGGGGAGCGGGAGCCAAAGGAGCTGTTGCTGCTGGCGCAGCCTGCGCACCTTTCGCGAGAAATCCGAGCACGTCCTCCTTGGTCACCCGGCCGCCACTCCCACTCGCAGGAACCCGGCGAAGATCGAGGTTGTTTTCTTTCGCGATCTTGCGAACCAATGGCGAGGAACGTACCCGCTCGCCGTCGCCAATTTCGAGGGGTGCTGCAGTAGAGACATCCGCGCTCGGCGGCGCCGGCGCCTGAGCGGCTGGCTTCTGAGTTGTTGATGTCGCGGTGGCTGGGATTGCGGTGGCTGGGGTTGCGGTGGTAGGAATCGGGACCGGAGCCGGGGCAACGATACCGCCCCCGCCCTCTCCCCGGATCACCGCAACCACCGTGTTGATCTGCACCGTCGTTCCGGCTGCGGCTTTGATCTCGGCCAGGACACCGCTTTCGGGCGAGGGAATTTCGGCGTCCACTTTATCTGTTGAGATCTCGAAGAGAGGTTCGTCCTTCTGGACCGAGTCGCCCGGATTCTTCAACCACTTCGTGATCGTCCCCTCGAAGATCGACTCGCCCATTTGCGGCATCACCACTTCGGTCGCGGCGGCCGGCGCCGCTTGGCCCGTGTCGGCGGGAGCCGATGTGCCATCTGCTTGAGCCGAACCCTGCGCGGAAGCAGGTGTCTCAGAGGAAGCCGCATCTTTCGAGGCCTCTGCTGCGGGAGCTGGCTGCGCAGCGGATGCCGGCTGTCCATTCGCCTCCGCTCCTGCTTCTCCAATCACACCAACAACGGTGTTGATCTGAACGGTGCTGCCTTCGCCCACTTTGACCTCGGTCAGCACTCCGCTTGCTGGAGAGGGAATTTCGGCGTCCACTTTGTCGGTCGAGATCTCAAATAAGGGCTCATCGCGCTGTACGCTGTCCCCCGGCTTCTTGAGCCATTTAGTGATGGTGCCTTCAAAGATCGACTCGCCCATTTGGGGCATGATTACTTCCGTCGGCATGGTTTCCCCTTCAAAACTTCGTTCAAGCAGACTCACCATTCTAGAGCATTCTTAAGAACAAGGCTCCCTGAACGGGCCACTC
>DASYBJ010000156.1:0-30806 GCA_036500845.1 Acidobacteriaceae bacterium | reverse complement strand
ATTGGTGAACTGGTTTAATGAGCACGGCAGGGAATGGAAGATTCGTTCGATTCAAGAACAGCGCACGAAGCTTACGCCTACTCTCTATCGTATTCCTGACGTCTGTGTATTCAGCCGCGGGCTCCCGCGGGAATCTGTTTTCACCCAGCCCCAGATCGTTGCGATCGAAGTGCTGTCTCCTGAGGACAAGCACAGCAAGATCCAGGAGCGGATCGAAGATTTCATCAAGTTCCAGGTGCCTAACATCTGGGTGATCGACCCCATCAAACGGATGGGCTGGAACTGCTCGGACGGCAACTGGAACCGACAGGAGCGCTTTGAGGTTCTAGGTACACCCATTTACGTTGCTCTGGGCGACCTCTTCCGCAGGATCGACGAAGAAGAGAAAGATTAGTCGACCCGTCTTATTACCCCCTCCTGACCCCGACTTCTTTAGCCTCGGGGACAGACGGGATGTACTCCAGTAATTTAGAGCTATGGCACGATTGGCACGCGTCATAGCAGGAGGGATAGCCCATCATGCGACGCAGCGGGAGAATGGGAGACGGTTTATTTTGGGCAGCGATGCCGATCGTGCAGTCTATTTGCATCTGCTGCAGGAGAATGGGCGGTATGCGAGTTATTGGAACGCGCTGCGCAGGTTTCCTCAGCACTAGCTGACTCGCCGACTTGCCGACTCGCCGACTCGCTTGTTCAGCGGTCTCCGCGCGAAGTAGTAGAGCGAGAAGGCAAGCAAACCAAACATCACGACCGACACCCAGTCGTGATGCAGTGGATTCCGGGCAGGGAAGAGCAAGATGTCCTGTTTGCCCGTGGCCGTTTCGTATAGCTTGAGCGCGACTCCCAGCAGGCCGACAATTCCGCCGGCTGCGATCAATCCACTGGCGTAGAGCGATCCGGGACTGATCTCACTTTCGCTCTCGCCTGGATCCGCGCCGTGCCTGGCCACCGCACTGTCCACCATCCAGCGCACCACTCCGCCGACAAAGATCGCAAGAGTTGTGCCAATCGAAAGATATGCACCCACAGCGAAAGACAATGAACGAATGCCTAGTAATTCCACCGCGATCACCAGGGAAACTCCAAGCAGGACCAAACCCCAAGGGAGCTTACGGCCCAGGATGCCGTTAATCACGGTTGCCATAAGCCGGGCTTGCGGAGCGGCCGCTTTCTCGCTCCCAATTCCCTCGATCCACTGCACCTCAATGGTGTGCGTCTGCGGATTGTAAAGGTACTTGCCATCCGCGAGCTCGTGCGAGTTCAGCGCATTGAGCAGCACGTAGCCGCTCGCAGGCCGCATCTCTTCGGTTTTGTCGGCGTGGATGACACGTATCTCGTGCGCTTCGAAATGTTGCTCCTGGATTTCGACCCCATCGTGAGGAACGGACGGGTCCCACGGCTTGGACATCTCCCGGAATTCGGCGAGACCCTTGTTCATTAGCTGCAGCGTTGCTCCGATAGCGAAGGTTGAAACGCACACGCCGATCATCAGCGCGATCTGCTGCTTGCGTGGAGTCGACCCGACGATGTAACCAGTCTTCAGATCCTGCGAAGTGTCGCCTGCGTTGGCCGCAGCAATGCACACCACTCCGCCGATCGTAATGGCAAGCGCTCCGAATGCTGGTGCCGTCCAACCGTTGACAAGAAAGATGGCAGCCGTCGCCATGAGCGTCGCGATCGTCATCCCTGAGATCGGATTGGAGGAGCTCCCGATCAGCCCCACGATGCGCGAGGATACCGTGACGAAGAGAAAGCCGAAGACAACAACTAGCAACGAAGCCGCCAGATTGGCATACCAAGCTACTTGTGCTCCGGGTACCGGCCGCAGCGTTAGAAAGAGAAACATGATCGTTACCAACGCGATCGATCCGCCAATGACGACGCTCATCGGCAGGTCGTCCTCAGTCCGCAGTGTGCCGGCTGTCGCGGTGCTTGCGCCTTTCTTCAGGTTGCCAAGCGCTCCCTTCAGGGCGCTCCAGATCGTTGGCACCGTCCTCCCCAGAGTGATCAGTCCCGAGGCGGCAACGGCGCCGGCCCCCATAGGCCGTATGTAGCTAGCCCATAGATCGCTTGGCGACATCTGTGCAATCGGTTTGGTTCCCGGATAGATCGCTTCGGAAAAGTGCGATCCGAAAAAGTAGATCGCCGGCATCATCACCAGCCAGGAAAACACGCCGCCCGCAAACAATACTCCGGCTACTCTCGGCCCGATGATGTAGCCGACGCCCAAATACTCCGGCGTTGCATCGGCGCGGATCGCCGCGCCCTTCAGCCACTGCGGCTGATAGTTTGGCGTGCCTGGCCACGCGCCAAACAGATTCTCATTCTGAAACAAGGTATAGAGGCTGCCGAGTCCGAGACCCAAAAAAACGCGGCTGGCGAAGGAGCCGCCGCGCTCGCCGGCCAACAGAACATCTGCACAGGCGGTGCCTTCGGGATAGGCTAGGTTTCCGTGCTCTTCGACGATCAATTGCCGCCGTAACGGAACCATGAACAAAACGCCGAGCCAGCCACCGATCAAAGCCAGGAGAAAGATTCGCCAGTACTGAAGGTCGAAACCCAAAAAAATCAGTGCCGGCAGCGTGAAAATGACGCCCGCTGCGATGGACTGCCCGGCATTTCCTGTAGTCTGAACAATATTGTTTTCAAGGATGGATGCGCGGCCAAGTGCGCGGAGCACGCTGATGGAGAGGACCGAAATGGGAATCGAAGCCGCTACGGTGAGCCCTGCCCGCAATCCGACGTAGACCGTGACGGCCCCGAAGAGCAGTCCGAAAATGCAACCGAGCAGGAGCGCCCGGATCGTCAGTTCGGGCCGTGTCTCATTGGCGGGGATATAGGGCTGGAAACCAGGTGTCGTTTTCTGCACTTTCTGCACTCGCATACCTCCGCGCAACCTCTCCGGATCTTGCTTCACCCGAGCCTTCTTCGCCTTCTCGTCAATGCATGGACCATTCATGCGTTCAGCAGCGCTCGAATTGGAATGTTCGCAAAACAGATTGTCAGACGTTTGTACGGGAGCGCATCGCAGGAAGCAATTGGGAATCATACCAACTCGCGAACCAATCGATGCAATCTCTAGATTTGGATAGAATTGGTGGCGCAACGGCAGTTCCTGCAAAGCTTCCACGCGCTCGCCGCAGTTTCCGGTAAACCTGACCTTCCGGAAAGTCCGCTGGCCGGCTCGCTCGAGACTGTTCCGCAAATCGACGCAGAGCAGCAAGTCAAGAAGGTGGTCGAACGAATCCCGCAATCCAGCGGGCGGAGGAAGAGATCGCAGTGCGGCAGGCCAAACTGCGGGACGCAAAGCGGGAGATTGTGCCTGACCTCGACCTGCGCGCTGGCGAGCAATACAACGGAGAGCGCATCGCGGAAGCGCCTGTCCCCAAGGCTGTCGGTGCGCAGAGTTTCGCAACTGTAGGCATCAGCATTCCACTGTGGAATCGCAACCAGGGAAATATTGGCGTGGCGAAATCCGATCTCGAGCGCGCTCAGGAAGACCTCACCCGAACGCGCTTGTCCGTAAAACAACAGGCGGAGACCCTCGCGGCCTCGTACCTTTCAGCGAGTTATACAGCGGACCGGTACCGGACCTCGATGATCCCGCGCGCCCGCCAGGCCTACGAGCTCTACTGGACGAAATACCAAAGCATGGCTCAGGTCTACCCACAGGTCCTGGTTTCGCAGCGGACGCTCTTCCAGTTGCAGATCGGTTACGTCATGGCTCTGCGCGATGTGTGGACGAACGCCGTGGCGCTAGAGAACTACACCTTGAGTGGTGGGCTCGCAGCCCCGGTCTCCAGTGGTTCCCCATCACCAGGCGTGCCCCTCTCGAGTAGCGGGAATAGAGGTACGGAGTTGGAAACTTTTTTCACAACGGCGATCGCGTAGCTTTCTAAAAACTTTATAGCGGCTGTTACGTTTCTCTTGAAAGGATGGTTCACATGCGCGGGTTTGTTCTCGGATTCGTGGTGGCGATCATTGTCGTAGCAGTGGCTGTCTACTCCTATGTGCGGTTCGGTTGGATTGACCCTCGCGCGGACATCCCGGTCGGAATGCTTGAGAGTAAGATCGCGATGCCGTCGCTCGATGCAGCGGTGGACCGCCGCGCACCCGACGTCAAGAACCCGGTCGCGGCCACGGATGACAACTTGATCGCCGGCATGAAGAGCTATCAGACGAACTGCTCGGGTTGTCACGGGGACATTCATCACCCCCATAGCGTGCTTGCCGACGCTCTCTACCCGCGCGCGCCTCAGTTCGTTGAAGACCCGCCCGATATGCCGGAAAACCAAAATTTCTACATTATTCAGCATGGCGTCCGCCTGAGCGGAATGCCCGCTTGGAAGCAAGCTATGAGCGAGCAGGAGATTTGGCAAGTGACCACTTTCCTGAGTCACATGGACAAATTACCCCCTGGAGTTCGCGACGCTTGGAAATCAGTCGCGGGCGGCGCCTCACCGGAAGGAAACTCTCAAAGCCAACATATGGAGAAAGGCATGGACATGCAGTGAGTCACCAAGGAATTGCACAATCCGTATGTGACACCTGATCCTTGTCGATGGAATCTTGCTACCTTCGGTTTCTGGGCGGGTGGCGGATGGCCTCTCGCGTTTGAGACCTGGGTTTATTTGGGGTGAACCCCCGCGGGTGGCCCAAGGTTCGCGTTTGAGACCTGGATTTACGGGCGAGAAGGAATTTTTAATTAACTTTGGCTCTTGAATGGACTGACCATGTGTCCAGGATCGGAATAGGGCTGTCATCCCCAGAGGATGTGACTTTATTCGATTTTTGCGCCTTTTTGCGCGTCTAAGCTCTTTATTTTCAGTATCTGTTTTTGTGCTAAATCAAAAAAGTCACACGCTCCGAGCGAAGCCGAGGGATCTGCTTTTTCCGTGCTTCAGCCGTGTGGCGAGCTGATTGGGAAGGGCACGGCTTTTCCGCGGCCTGTTTTGGCGGGTCGCCCAAGGTTCGCGTTTGAGACCTGGGTTTATTTGGGGGTGAACCCCCTGAATGAGACAGATTGCTGAAGGCACAGTCTGTTCTCAATGCGAGCGTCCGGCCGGCGACGGCCTGGGTTTAGCCAATCCCCGTCGGCATGCTGACCCGCTGATTCCCGTATAGTCATCAAACCGTTCAACCTTGATGGCTGGCGCTTTTCCTTGACTTACCCGTATACTCACTCCATCGGCTGCCATGGCCGCTGAGCCCGGCGCCGGCCTGAGAGGTGCGTCTTCTCCAGTCAGACTGATCCCCTGACTCTCGATCTGCCGCCATCGGAGACGTCGGCGTGGCGAGCAGTGGTCCGCGTTCTTCGAAGTCCTCTGGACAGTCTCTCCTGCGCTTTGTTTCCTTCCTCCTGCGCCCTCTGCGGCGACCCTCTCCTGTGCCTCAATCGCGTTCCCATCTGTGAATCCTGCTGGAATAGCCTGCCGCCTCAAAGCGGAATCCTCTGCATTCGCTGTGGCGAAGACCTGGGGATCGCGCAATTTTCAAGCCCACGCATCTCGGACCAATCGCGCCGCCAGGCTGATCTGCTCTGTGCACCCTGCCGCATGGTTCCACCCGCCTTTGCCCAGGCAGTAGCGTACGGCCCTTATCAGGGGCAGTTGCGTGGATTGATCCACCTCTTGAAATACGACGGAATGCAGCCGGTGGCACACCGCCTGGGCGGGTTGCTTGCGATCAGCCTCGAAACTTTTCTCGAGACAGCCGAGTCGACCGTGCCTCGGCGGATGCTTGTGGTCCCCGTGCCTTTGCACCGCGCCAAACTACGGCGCCGCGGATTCAACCACGCCGAACTCCTGGCTCGAGCCGCAGTATCCCAAGCAAGCATCTCCGGTGGATCGGCTCGGCAATGGGATCTTCATCTGGCCTTCGGTATGCTCGAACGCAGGAGATCGACGGTCAGCCAGGCGGGCCTCACAACCCGCCAGCGCCGCCAGAATCTGCGCGGCGCTTTTTTTGCGCCTCGCCCCGCCGGGTTGGCCGGCAGGCACGTCTTGCTGGTGGATGACGTCTATACCACCGGGGCAACGGCTCGGGCCTGCAGCCGCGTCCTCATGGATGCCGGCGCCGCTTCGGTGTGGGTTGTCACATTGGCTAGGGCGCAGCGCGAAGGAGTGGCCCACTGGGATCCCCCTTTCATGCGCTCGCCGCTGCGCCACCCTGCTGCGCCGTACCAGAATGACCAGCGGATAACGGGAGCTGCTAGTTCGCAAAGCGTCCAAAGGGAGAACGTCTAAGGTCGATCAGGGTTGAGCCGAGAAGCAAAGCGAGTAGGGAGGAATGAGCAAAATGTCTTTGGGAAAGAGCACGATTCACGCACGCAAGCCCAAGTCACACGGTCAAGGCCATGCGGTGCCTCATGAATCCCGCGAGCCCGAGTCCCTGTCCGCAAAAGTTTCCTCGGCCTATACCATGCAGAAGCCGGTGCTCGTGCTCAACGCCTCCTATGAGCCGATCAATATCTGTGGCGCCCGCCGCGCGCTCATCCTTGTTTTGAAGGGCGTCGCGAAGACTGAGGAAGAGCACGGCCCCATTCTCCATGCAGCGCGGGTCCGTATTCCCATGCCCTCGGTGATTCGCCTTTTGGAGTATCGCCGCATTCCACATCAGACGAGAGCGCTCTCGCGCAAAAACATCCTTCTCCGCGATCGCAATAGTTGCCAGTATTGCGGCGTGATCTTGCCTGCGGGAGAACTCACACTCGACCACGTGATGCCTCGCTCGCGTGGTGGTCTTTCGACCTGGGAAAACCTGGTCGCCTGCTGCCATGCCTGCAACCGCAAGAAAGGCAACCACCTGCTCGGCGAGTTGAGCAACATGAAACTGCTTCGCGAGCCCCGGCCGTTTTCATTGCACACCAGCCGGCACATCATGCGCATGATCGGCCATTCGGACCAGAAATGGCGCAAATATCTCTACTACTAAGGCCTTCTGTTAACACTATCAGGGTGAATTGCGAAGCGAGCCTGGGAAGGGCGAGCGGAGCAAGAGGGCGAGAGCGGCAGTACCGCGCAGCCCTGGAATATTGGGGTGAATTCGAAGCGAGCCTGAGAAGGGCGAGCGGAGCAAGAGGGCGAGAGCGGCGGTACCGCGCAGCCCTGGAATATTAGGGTGAATTGCGAAGCGAGCCTGGGAAGGGCGAGCGGAGCAAGAGGGCGAGAGCGGCAGTACCGCGCAGCCCTGGAATATTAGGATCGCTTTCAGCACCAGGCACACAATCCACGCCTGGAACTTTTTTCTCCAACTTTCTACGATGTCGGTTTAGACGTTCCCTTCTCCTAAAGGACTCGTTCTGCACAAAGAGAGCCTTGTTGTGCACATCCTTGGCTCCCCGCCATGGTCCTAGAATAGAAGTGTCCCCATGGCTGAATTCACTCACCTTCATCTGCATACCGACTACTCGCTGCTCGATGGAGCCTGCGATGTAGATAAGCTGGTTACCCGTGTCGATAGCATTGGACAGAAGGCCGTCGCGATCACAGACCACGGCAACATCTATGGGGCTGTACATTTCTTTGAAGCCGCAAAAGCGAAGGGCGTCAAACCGATCCTCGGTTGTGAGCTTTATGTCTGCCGCGAGGAGGACCATCGCGCCACTCCCGAGGGCGACAAGTATCACCATCTATTGGTGCTCGCGGAGAATGAAGTTGGCTACCGCAATCTAGTGCGCATCACCTCTGAGGCATCGCTTCATGGTTTCTATCGCAAACCACGGATTAGCAAGAAGTTTCTCGCCGATCATGCAAGTGGCCTGATCGGCTTTTCCGGCTGCCTTGCCGGCGAACTGTGTGACAACTTGATTGCCGGCAAATACGAGGCAGCGCGCGCCAGTGCCAGCCAATACCAGGACATCTTTGGCCGCGGCAATTTCTTCCTCGAGATCCAGGACCAGGGCCTAGATCTCGAAAAAAAGATTCATCCCGACCTTTTCCGGCTGGAGAAAGATCTGGATATTCCGCTGGTCGCTACCAACGATAGCCATTATCTCTGCGAAGACGACCATCATGCGCACGAGGTTCTGTTGTGTGTGCAGACCGCGGGCTCCATTCACGATCCCAAACGTTTTAAGTTCGACAGTGACCAGTTCTACGTAAAGACTGCCGCGGAGATGGAGAGGCTCTTCGCGCACGCCCCGCAAGTTGTGAGCCGCACGATGCAATTTGCTGAGCGTTGCTCCCTCAAGCTGAGCAAAGTGGAGAACCCGTTTCCTGAATTTGCGGTTCCCGCCGGTCACACCATCGACAGCTACTTCACTGAGATTTGCCGCACTGGCTTCCGCAAGCGCCTCGAAACCTCAGTGCAGTACCTTGCGAAGCGCGGACAACTGCGGAGGCCGCTGTCCGAATATGAAGAGCGCCTCGAGCGGGAAATTAATTGCATCACGCAGATGAAGTTCTCCGGCTATTTCCTGATTGTATGGGACTTCATCAAGTATGCCCGTGAGCACGATATCCCGGTCGGACCAGGCCGCGGATCAGCGGCTGGTTCGCTGGTCTCCTACGTGATGGAGATTACCGACGTCGATCCTCTCCAGAACGCGCTGCTGTTCGAACGTTTTCTGAACCCCGAACGCGTATCGATGCCGGATATCGACATTGACTTCTGTATGAACCGCCGGGGCGAGGTCATCGATTACGTCACGCGGAAGTATGGGCGCGAGCAGGTCGCGCAGATTATCACGTTCAACACGATGGCCGCCCGTGCGGCGATCAAAGACGTGGGCCGAGCACTCGATCTGCCGTATGGCGAGGTCGACCGGGTGGCCAAAATGATTCCCTCAACCATCGGGGTGACGATCGAACGCGCGCTCGAGGACTCTCCAACTCTGCAGGACGCTTACAACAAAGAGCCGCAAGTCAAGGAACTGGTCGATACCGCGAGAAAACTCGAAGGGCTGGTGCGCGGCGCCGGTGTGCATGCTGCGGGCGTGGTCATCGCGCCGCAGCCTTTGACCGAGCTCGTTCCGGTGAGCCGCAGTAAGAACGATGAAATTGTCACCGCCTACGACATGAAGGCCATCGAGAAGATGGGCCTTCTCAAGATGGACTTTCTTGGGCTGACCACGCTCACGGTGATCAAAGATGCCCTCGGGCTCATCAAACGGAACCGCGGCAAAGACGTGGATATGTCCACCGTCCCGCTCGACGACCCAGAGACGTATGAGCGAGTGTTTCACCGTGCGCTTACCTCCGGCGTCTTTCAGTTCGAGTCTGGCGGCATGCGAGACGTGCTGCGTCGGTACAAGCCGACCACAGTCGAAGACCTTACAGCACTCAATGCTCTCTATCGTCCTGGCCCGATTCAGGGCGGGATGATCGACGATTTTATCGAGCGCAAGTGGGGCCGGAAGGCAGTGAGCTACGAGCTGCCTGAGCTCGAGACAATCCTCCGTGAAACTCTGGGAGTGATCGTTTATCAGGAACAGGTGATGCAGATAGCCAACGTCCTCGCCGGCTACTCACTCGGCGAAGCCGACCTCTTGCGCCGGGCGATGGGCAAGAAAGATCCGAAGGAGATGGCCAAACAGCGCACCCGGTTTGTCGAAGGCGCCACCGAACGGAAACACCCGAAAGACAAAATCGTCGCCATCTTCGACCTAATGGAGCAGTTTGCGGGATATGGATTCAACAAGTCGCATTCCGCGGCATATGCGCTTCTTGCCTACCACACGGCCTACTTGAAGACTCATTATCCGGTCGAATTTATGGCGGCGTTGCTGACCTCGGAGACCTCAAAGCCGGAGAACGTCGTCAAATACATAAAAGAGTGCCGGGAGATGGGGATCCCGGTGGATCCTCCCGATGTGCGGATCTCGGAAGCCGACTTCACTCCGCATGGAGATGCGATCCGCTTCGGTCTTGCCGCGATCAAGAACGTGGGCCGGAACGCGATCGATTCCATCCTGGGGGCGCGTCGTGAGCTTGCGGAAGAAAATCGTGGGTTTGCATCTTTCTGGGAGTTCTGCCAGAAAATCGACCTCCGTCTGATGAACAAGCGCGTCCTGGAGTCGCTCATTAAGAGCGGGGCGACCGACTCCTTCGGGCGTCGTTCCCAACTGATTGCCGCCACGGATAAGGCGATGGAGCGCGCCCAAAAGGCACAGCGGGATTTCGCCGCGGGCCAGCACGGATTATTTGCGGGATTAGTAGGTGCCTTCGACGGCGAAGCCAATGGAACAGGGGCCAAAGACGGCGACGATTTGCCGAATGTTCCGGATTGGGATGAGAACCAGCGTCTCCAGGCTGAAAAGGAGGTCCTAGGGTTCTTTGTCTCCGGTCATCCGCTCGATAAATATGCAGAGAAGTTGCGCAACCTCAACGTGATTGATACCGCCGCGGCTAGTGAGATGAAGCCTGCCCTCCCCGTGCCGGGTCGCCGCCGTGGAGAACAGCCGGAGAATCTCATCGGAATTGCAGGCGTGATTACCGCCCTCAAGGTGGGCAAATCCAAACGCTCAGGCGAGCTATACGCGCAGGCGTCCCTTGAAGACACAGTCGGCAAGATCGACCTCATTTGCTTTCCAAAGGATTACGCGCGGCTGACCGAGAGCCTGAAGATTGAAGTTCCTGTGCTGGTCAAAGGATCGCTTCGAGCAGATGACGACGAATCGGCGCCCAAGCTCTGCGTCTCCTCCATTCAGGCGTTGGAAGATGTAAAAATCCGTTTGCCGCAGAACGTTCGCATCCGTGTGCCATTGGAAAATGCGAGCGAAGCACTTCTTGGCTCGCTGCGCGAGATCATCGAAGGTGCGCCTGGACCTGGCCGCTTGATGATCGATCTCGAACGGAGGGGCGAATATTGCGTGATGCTTGAGCCGGAGGGTTTTTCCGTCGCGGCCGACCGGGGCTTCATCGAGCGCGCAGAGGAACTGCTGGGACGCGGCGCGGTGCAAGCCTTCGAATAAACTCTGGACAGGCATCTCTGAGGCACCGCGACAAAAACTCCGCTTTGGCTGGATCCCGCCTCTATGCAAACGCGCCGCCTTGGCAATAGCGATCTCTATGTGTCCGAAATCAGTTTGGGTAGCTGGCTCACTTATTCAGGTGATGTCTCCCGCGATCAATCGCAAGAGTGTATCCGGGCCGCCTTCGACTGCGGTATTAATTTGCTAGCCCAAGCAAGTCACGGTTGAGTGCGGCCTCGCGGATCTGATTGCAGAGTTGGCTGACTCGTTGGCGAAGATTCCTGGATTTGTATCAACCTCTTCCAATCCATACAATCGAGGAAGATGAGGTTGGCCTTGGCAGGATGGACGCTGGGCTTGCTGTCACGCGCACTGTTGGACGAAGAGGCTCATGACTGATCAGCCACCAGCAAATCCTGAGCATGGGAATTCGGGTGCGGAGCCTGTACCTCAGGCCTGGATCAAAACGGAACTGGCGCGTCACCCACAGCGCCCCTACCCGATGGAATTAATTGAACGTATCTTTACTGATTTTTCCGAGATCCACGGAGACCGTGTGTTCGGGGACGATCTCGCCATGTCTTGTGGGATGGCGCGCTTCCACGGTGCGGAAGTGATGGCAATCAGCAACCTGAAAGGCCGCGGCACGAAGGAAAAGGTGAAGCGCAATTTCGGGATGCCCAATCCCGAGGGATACCGCAAGGCTTTGCGCGCGATGAAATTCGCCGAGAAGTTTCACCGGCCCATCTTCACGTTTATCGATCTGACTGGAGCCAATCCTGGAATTGCCGCGGAAGAACGCGGTCAGGCTGAAGCGATCGCCCGCAATCTTCGCGAAATGATACGGCTACGCGTCCCCACCATCGCAACGATTACGGGTGAGGGTGGTTCGGGGGGAGCTTTAGCGTTGGCCGTTGCTGATCGTGTTTTGATGATGGAGAACGCGATTTATTCGGTCATCACGCCCGAGGCCTGTGGATCCATCATGTGGCGGGACGCGAGTAAGCGTGCTCAGGCGGCCGAAGCATTGAAGATTACCTCAGAAGACGTGCGCAGCCTCGGCTGTGTGGACGATGTTGTTCCCGAACCGCTCGGCGGAGCTCATATCGATCCGCCAGGAGCTGCTGCCCTGCTGGACGCCAGACTTCAGTGGCATTTGGAAGAGCTGCGATCTATGCGCGTGGATGAAATGGTCGCGCGGCGTTTTGCGAAATTCCGCAACATTGCCCAGTTCTACACCAGCTGATCCCTGCGAGTGCCGGAGAAACAGTGCAAACAAGAGAAGAGGCCCGGCGTTGATACATTGGCTTTCCTGTTTCTTCAATTGCCGCGTTCCTGATTCGTTCCGCTACGCGGCTCCAGGCTTTTCCTGCGCCAGTCCGCCTGTGTGGAGAACCTGCCCACGGAGTTCCAACTGATGACCCGCCCCCAACTTCTCAGGCCTGCTGAGCGCGTCCGCGCTTTCGGCTACTGTGTCATCGCCCTAATCTACTTCGCGTTTGCCCAACGCGTCGCGGCTCACGCTGCCAATGGGCTTGCGTCGAGTGAGTGGGCAGAGCTTGTCGATCGCGGCGTTCTCCTTTTCCTATTATTGCTCGGCTACGGCCTGATGGGTCGAGTTTTTGAAGGTCAGCGTCATCCCTTGCAAGCGATGGGCCTGGTCTTTCGGCCCAGTGCTCGGGATGAGTTTGGGCGAGGCGCCGCACTGGGGTGGGGCATGGTGATCGCCAGCATTCTGCCCATGGTCCTTACCGGCGGTTTGATCGTGAGCATCTGGACGACCCCCCACCAGTTTGCAATGTTGCTGCTGGATCTTGTCGTTCTGGCCGTAGCCTCGTTAGCGGAAGAAGTTATTTTTCGCGGTTATCCTTTCCAACGGCTCATTGAGGCAATTGGACCTGTCACGGCCACGATCTTCTTCTCGGTGATCTTCGGATTGGTGCACACGTCCAATCCATCCTCGAATCGCGCGACGATCACCATCACGGTCTTTGGTGGGTTGCTGCTTTCGCTGGGTTATCTGCGCACCCGGGCCCTCTGGTTCCCCTGGGGCTGGCATTTTGCGTGGAATGCCAGCATGGGTGTCCTTTTTGGGTTGCCTATCAGCGGTCTGACCCGCTTTTCGCCTGTGATTCAGAGCAATACCATCGGACCGGTCTGGATTACCGGAGGTGACTATGGTCCGGAAGGAAGCCTGGTGACGGCCGGAGTCATCCTTGTCGGCACCATTTTCGTGTTTCGGCTTACTCGTGACTACGCGTACACGTATACGCAGCCGGTGATCGTTCCAGGGGGAATGCCCGTCGACCTCGACGCGATGGGCGATGTTCTCGCTCCGCATCATTCCGCGCCCGCCGGCGAGAAGCTTGTCCAGATCAATACTTTTTCCCCTCAGGACCAGGCGCATCTCCCGAATTTTTCCGGTAACCCCAGGCGCAGCGTTAGGCCTCTGTCTTCAAACCAGCCTCAATCGCCCGCAACAGGCGAGACTGATCCCAACCCAACGGATTCTCCGGAAATTGTCGAAGGGCTCCCGCTAGATCCTCCCAAAAGGGAAGGCTAACGAAAGAACAACAATCTCTCAACCCAAACGCCGTCATCCCGAGAGGATGTGACTTTATTCGATTTTTGCGCCTTTTTGGGCGTCTAAGCTCTTTATTTTCAGTATCTGTTTTTGTGCTAAATCAAAAAAGTCACACGCTCCGAGCGAAGCGCAGCGAGCCGAGGGATCTGCTTTTCCTGCCACCAACGCCGGATGCATCCCCGATCCCGTGGTCGAGTTTCCTTGAAAGGGCACGGCTTCAGCCGTGCCGCTCAATCGCGAAAAATGACGGGCTTTTTAGCCCCTGAGGCAACGCCATTTCGGCACACTTCCCGCCTTCCAATTCTGCAACGAACTTAAGACCCACCACACTGTGGTCACGCGCCCAGCTCCCGCAAGAGGAATGCGTAATCGAAGGCGATCTCTTTCAGATAGTCGTAGCGGCCGGAAGCGCCCCCATGACCCGCACTCATGTTTGTGTGTAGCAGCAGCACCTGTGCGTCAGTCTTGAGTGTGCGGAGCTTGGCGACGTACTTAGCGGGTTCCCAATACATCACTTGGCTGTCGTTGAGGGATGTCTTGACCAGAATGGCAGGATATTTACCGGGCTTCAGGTTATCGTACGGCGAGTATTGCAGCATGTACTCGAAGTATTTCTGATCGTTCGGATCGCCCCATTCCTCGTACTCTCCGATGGTCAGTGGGAGGGTTGCATCGAGCATGGTGTTCATCACGTCCACGAAAGGAACGTGCGAGATCACAGCACGGTAGAGATCGGGCCGCATGTTGACGACTGCGCCCATCAGAAGTCCGCCTGCGCTCCCTCCCTCGATTGAAACCCGCTCTGGATCGCCATATCCCTGCGCCGTCAGATACTCGGTAGCCGCAATGAAGTCGGTGAAGGTGTTCTTCTTATTGAGCAACCGACCGGCGTCATGCCAAGGTTTGCCCATGTCTCCACCGCCCCGGATGTGCGCGTAGGCAAGTACAAATCCGCGGTCCAATAGGCTCAGCCGGTTGGAATTGAAACTAACCGGCAGAGGATATCCGTAAGATCCGTAACCGTAGATGTGCAACGGGTTCGTACTGTGACCCTTGAGGTCCGCGCGATAGACCAGCGAAATTGGAATCCTTACGCCGTCGGAGGCCGTGGCGAAGACTCGTTCAGAGCGATAGCGCGTGCGCTCGAAGCCTCCAGGGATTTCGAGTTCTTTGAGCAGCGTGGACGTGCCCGTGTGCACATCGTATTCAAAAACAGAGGCGGGTGAGACCAGCGATTGATACGCATAGCGGAATCTATCTGTGACGAACTCGCGGTTGGAGTGTGGATGCGCACTGTAGGCCGGTTCTGGGAATTGGATCTCGCGCGCCCTTTCGTCGAATCTGCCCTCCTTATCGAAGAACAGCACGCGCATATGGGGCAATCCATTGCTACGTTCCACGGCAACCGCGAAGGACTGGAAGAGCTCGATGTCCTCGACCATCACGTCGTCCCGATGAGGGAGCAACTCACGCCAGTTCTCCCTGCCTGGTTTGTCAACCGGGGTCGTAACCAGGCGAAAGGTTCGGGCGGTATCGTTGACGCGCAGATAGAGGAGGCCATCCCGATGGTCCGCGTAGTATTCGATGTTCTCCCGCCGGGGCTCAATAAGTGTCCATTCGCCCTCGGGCTGATCTGCGGGCAGGAAACGCTCTTCGCTTGTCGTGTGGCTCGAAATGCCGAGCACGATGTACTTACGGTCTCGCGTTCGTCCCACCCCGATATTGAAACGCTCGTCGGTCTCCTCGAACAGCAGGGCATCATTCTCCTGAGGCGCACCCAGTGTGTGTCTGAAGAGTTGGAACTGCCGCTTAGTCTGCTGGTCCTCGACCGTGTAGAAGAGAGTGCGGTTGTCGCTCGCCCACACAATCGATCCCACGCGCTCTGCGTGATCTTCGAGGGTTTGCCCAGTACGAAGATCTTTGACGTGCAGCGTGTACTGTCTGAAGCCCGTGGTGTCGGTCGAGTAAGCCAACAGCTGTCCGTCGTCTGAGATTGCGAATGCGCCGAGCGCCATGAAGGGTTGACCCTGAGCCAGCTCATTTACATTCAGAATCACTTCCTCGGGGCTGTCGAGCGAGCCATTCTTGCGGCAATAAATGGGATATTGAGCTGCCTGTTCTGTCCGGGTGTAGTAGAAGTAGCCCTTGTCAGGGACAGGAACAGAGATATCCGTTTCCTTGATGTGGCTCACCATCTCGTCGTAGAGCTTTCCCTGCAGAGCCTCGGTGGGCTTCATCACCCCTTCCGTATAAGCGTTCTCCTGCTCGAGAAATGCGATCACCTCAGGACTGGCCTTGTCCCGAAGCCATGCATACTCGTCCACCAGCTGGTGTCCGTGGAGGGTTATTGAAGTGTGTTGGCGGCGTGCTACTGGCGGCTGTGCGCAAATCTGATCCGTTGTCATCACATCTCAGGATATCTTGATCTGCCCGGGGGGCAGCCGGGGCCCTGAAACCATCAGGCGCGGAGCAATAACTGCTCTTGTGCGTTGAAGATGCGGCCAACGACGAGGTAGCTTGCGGTGAAACAGGTCAGCGCAGCGGCTGAAAAGATCGTGGAGAGCACCACAAACTGGTAAAGCGCCGCATAGAGCGGCGAGGAGCCGGAGAGCACCATCCCGGCCATGATGCCCGGTATCCAAACGATTCCCAGTGAACGGATATTGTCCACCGATGGGATCAGGCTCGCACGGAAGGCCGCTCGCACGTACGGAAAGATTGTCACCTGCGTCGAGGCTCCGAGCGCAAGCGCGGACTCTATCTCTCCGATATGAGACAAGACCTCTCCCCGCAGCCTGTCTAGAAAGATCGATTGCATGTTCATCGTCTGGGCGATGACCATGCTGCCGACCGGCACCAGAATGGCGATCTGGAGCGGAACAACTCCGCCGACGATCATGATCGCCAACACCCCGCCTGCTCCCACGCAAATCGATTGGAGGGCAAGAGCAAAGGCTCGAGGAATGTTTTTGGCGCGACTGCGAACAATACTCGCCGCCGCGATCATCATTGCAAGCAACACCGGAATCCCAGTCCACCTTGGGCCGTGCAAGAGATAGCCAAGAATCAGGCCGACGGCGACAATCTGCAGAAACCCGCGGAGCTGGGCCAGGGGCAATTCCTTCAACATGTTGACGCCCCGCCGTCGCGCGAGCGCCATAATAAGCAAAGCCGTCACCGCCGCGAGCAGACAGCCGGCTAGCCCCTGCGAGATCTGACTGTGAAGGAATCTTCCGATCATTCAACGGCCTCCGGCAGCACGTGCTCGATTTGTCCTGACGCCGTCACGCGTCCATTCTCCAGCAGCAGCGCTTTGGCAGCCAGCCGTCTTGCCTGACGTCCGTCATGTGTGACCCAGATGCAGGTGAGACCGCGGCGCTCGATGAGCGAAGCGAAGACCTTTTCGACGGCGAGCTTTGAAGCGTCGTCCAGCGCGGAGGTCGGCTCATCGAGAAGCAGGAGCTCGGGCTCGTTTGCCAATGCGCGGAGGATCGCAACCCGCTGCGCCTCTCCCCCTGAGAGATTTGCTGCTGGCCGTGACGCATATCCATCGAGAGCCACGTGTGAAAGCAGCTCGTCGATCACCGTAGACGTGATCTCCCGACCAGCCTGCTTTGGTCCGAAGGATATGTTCTCTGCGACAGTTCCAGGAAACAGAAACGCGCGCTGCATGACCATGCCAACACGGCGGCGGAGTTCCCGAGGAGGAATCTCGCGATAGTCTTGCCCGTCCAGAAGAACCGTGCCACTCGTCGGCTCGTCCAGCCGATTCAATACCCGAAGAAGACTGCTCTTACCCGCGCCGCTGGGCCCCAGCACTCCTAGGATCTCTCCCTGAGCCAACTCAAACTGAATATCATCTAGCAGCAATCTGCCGGGGCTTCCCGGCAGCACTCGGCTTAGGTGAACACACTCTAAAAGGGGGGATCTGCCAACCATGGACTGGGCTCAGTGTACACGCCGGCGCGAGATGCTTTCGGTTTCTACGCACGGGGCGCCTTATGATGCAGAGAGAGGCTATGGAGACACTTGCGACATCCTTCCGGGCTGCGGCAATCTTGGGTGTCCTTTCGATTTTTGGGGCTCTCGTCCCGGCACAGGTGAGCTCTGGCGCGGGCAATGCGCCGCCCCAAGCTTCAACTCCCGTTCAAGACCCGATCAGGAGCAGCGATACAAGCAAGCAGCTCGAGAAGAAAAAAACTGGCCAGGACCGCAAGTTTCTAAAGGGCGCCATTGAGCACGGGTTGGGCGAGGTGCAACTCGGACAGCTCGCGCTTGAGAAGGGGGACAGCGAGCCGGTCAGGCAATTCGGTTCACGAATGGTCGACGATCACACCAAGATGGATGCCGAGCTCCAGCTAATTGCGGAGCGCCTGGGGGTAAGCGTTTCGGCGCGAATGACAAGGAAGGACCGAAAGGCGTTGGTCAAATTGTCTAAGCTCTCCGGCCCAGCATTTGATCAGGCGTATATCAAAAGCATGGTGCAAGATCATACGGACCACCTGCGTGTCTTCCAGGCCGAGGCGGCTTCCGGTCAGGACACCTTGGCAAAAGACCAGGCTGTGCGCGGTAGTAGAACGATCAATGACCAGCTGCAAGTGGCCCAACAGATGGCGATGAATCGAAAGATCGATCTAGCGGGGCGGTAGCCGAAATTCGCAGTCTTGATGCCAACGCTGTTTCGCCGTCGCTAGGGTCCCTCTTCCTGCGATCAGCGCCTGCTTCATCATCACTCGGTACAATGGCTGTGATGCGTGGACGTCTGTGTCTTGCCTTAATGCTGGTCTTGGCTTGTTCCAGACTCCTGCTGGCCGAGAGGGTTGATGACCTGCGGCCTACGAATTATGTCAACGACTTCGCGGGAGTCCTCTCGCCTCAGACCCAGCAATCCCTAAACGCTCTTTGTTCCCAGGTTGACCGGCAGGCGCACGCTCAGATCGCGGTTGTCACGATCAAGTCCCTCGAGGGTATCTCGATCGAGGAATTCGCCACAGCCCTCGAAGAGAAGTGGAAGGTCGGACCGAAAGGAAGCGACCGGGGGCTACTTGTGCTCTTGGCCACGAACGACCGTAAGTGGCGCATTGAAGTAGGCTACGGGCTCGAGGGGATCTTACCGGATGGTAAAACAGGCATCATTGGCAGGCAGATGGTGCCGTACTTGCGCCAAGGCGACTATGACCAAGCTGTCAGAATCGCTGTTACGCAAGTAGCCCAAACGATCGCGGCCGATGCCGGTGTGACGCTGAACACAGCCCCTCTTCGCGGGCCGCCGAGCCCGCAAGTCCACACGCTTACCCTAGGCCAACTGGTCGTTTTCGGGCTGCTGTTTTTGCTGGTTCTGTTTATCCTGGCGCGCTTGGGCGGATCAGGACTGATCGGTTTCCTCATCGGCATGTTCTTTGGTGGAGGATGGGGCGGTGGCGGAGGTCGGCGAGGCGGCGGTGACTGGGGCGGCGGTGGAGGTGACGGTGACGGTGGCGGCTTCGGCGGTTTTGGGGGTGGAAGTTCTGGTGGGGGCGGGGCCTCAGGGGATTGGTAGGCAATTCAGACAGTCGTGGCCTCACGTCCTAGGCTGAGCACCAGCGCTCTATTAGTTTCGGGATGCAATATCAGGAGGAGAAAGATCGATGAGACGCGGCTTGTGGATAGCAATCGCGGTAGTCGGAGTCATATTTTTGGCGATGCTGCTGGTTTTCGGCAGTTACGTGAGCGCGAAGAACCAGATGGTGCAAAAAAGGGAGGCGATCACCGGGTCCTGGGGCGAGGTGAACAATCAGCTGCAGCGTCGCGCGGATCTGATTCCGAATCTGGTCGAGACCGTAAAGGGATATGCCAAGCAGGAAACGACGGTCTTTGGCGACATCGCGAATGCGCGGGCCGGACTGCTGAATGCGCATGGAGATCCCAGAGCGACAATTCAGGCGAATGGCCAACTCGATTCCGCTCTGGGACGGTTGCTCGCTCTCTCCGAGAACTACCCCGAACTGAAGTCCAATGCGAACTTTCAAAGCCTGCAAGACGAACTTGCCGGAACAGAGAACAGAATCGCCGTAGCCCGTATGCGATACAACCGGAACATCCAGGACTACAACACTTTCATAGCCCAGTTTCCGAATAGTATCTGGGCGGGTATGGGTGGCTTCCAGAGAAACAACGACTACTTCGAAGCAAGCCCCGGCGCGAAGAATGCGCCTCAAGTTCACTTCTAGCGCTCTTATCCAGAGAAAAGCCCCAGCGGTGATTTTGCCGCTGGGGCTTTTTAGGGTTCGAAAACTCTTTTTTAGATCGTCCGTCGATGCCGAGCCTGCTTGGCTGGCATACGGGAAAAGATTTACGCGCGCGAGAAAGAGGCTACGGCGCTCGCTTCGTCATCCTTGATGTCGAAGACGGTATAAAGCTTCGTAATCTGGAGTAGGTCGTGAACCTTCTTGGTAAGGTTCAATAGCTTGAGGTCTCCGCCCTGGTTGCGGACCGTGGTATAGGCGCTCACGAGTTCACCGATTCCCGAGCTGTCGATATAATTCACATCCCCAAGGTTGAGAAGAATCTTTTTGGCACCTTTTGAGAGGAGATCGCGGACACCGTCACGCAGCTGAACGCTGCCTTCCCCGAGTGTGATGCGGCCGCTAAGGTCCAAAATAGTTATGCCGTCGATCTGACGGGTGCTGGTTTTCATGCTCACGTAGAGTCCTCCTTAGAATTCCGGGCTATGTCCCGGCGCGGGCAGTTCCCAAATGCTTGATCAGGGTGAGCTCTGTTCCGGGATGGAGTTGGCGAAAGTGTACCTCATCCATGAAAGAGCGAATGAGAAAGATACCACGCCCGGAGCCGCGAAGCAGATTTTCCGGAGCGAGAGGATCGGGCAGCGTGTCTGGGTCCAATCCTTTCCCTTGGTCGGCGATGCGGATGACCAAAGCGTCTCCGTTCGCCTCAAACGAGGCGGTCACCCGCTTTTCCGGGTCATAGGCGTTACCATGAAGCACGGCATTGACGGCGGCCTCACGAACTGCCATGGCAATCCGGAAAGCTTCGTCTTCATCCATACCGGCTTTCTTGGCCGTCTCCTCGGCCGTTTGTTCCAGGCGATTTACGCTCTCCAACGAAGACTCGAGCGTGTATGTGATGCGGCTTACCTGTGATCCCGCCAATTGGCCATCCTCGCTCTTACGCATTGGAGCCTTTGCGAACGGGAGAGACACCCGTGTGGAAAAGTTTGCTTGCCCTTGCAGCTTCGTGTCAAGGCAACTCTGTCTGTAGACTCACTTCGGATGACGATTTCGATCAAGGTGGGTCCACCTTGAAGCGAAACTCGAATCGTCGATTCCACTCGCTGCGCCATCGGCTGCCATGAAGGGCTACCCGCATGTTACTCGAGTGTGATGCGACATGGACAACTCAGACTGCTTGTCTATGTTAGCTTCGAGTGTGAGGCGTTGGCTTGTCAAGCCGCCGCACGATCGCACGAGCAAGGAGCAAGGAGCAAGACGATGATCCTCAGAAAGCTTCCCGCAATTTGCCTTCTGGCATTGTGCGCCACTGCCACCTTTGCTCAAGGGGTCGGAAAAGCAGTCCTCAATCCTCAGAAAAAGTAGCCGTCATCCGAGCGTAGTCGAGGGATCTGCTTTTGAGCTGCTGCCGGGACAGGGTGAAAAGCGGAAAACAGAAAAGAACGAAGTCGCAGAACAGGGTCTCACCGACTCGCTTCATGCATTTGGCACGGTAGGGAGCACAACGAAAATGGGTGCTCGATATCTCCCAACGTCGCTTGTTGGGGCATGTGGGAAACCACAAAGGTAAGCATCAGGGTTTGCTGACTCGTGGACACGCCGCCCCACTGACGCGCACTCCATTTACCGCGATAAAACACAATGCGGCGAAACAATAGTCTGTTCTCAAGATCCGGTTCGGCTCCGGCCGCGTTTGATCCGCTAAATCTCGAATCACAAGGCCACTCGACATCTGTCTAGTGGCCTCTTATTTGCTGGGCGACATCACTGGTGGGCGGTGAAAACGGTATAGACTGCAACCGACGGAGAAGTTCGAATGCGCGCCAAGCCATCTACACAAGCAAGTCTGGCTCTGCTCCTGGGCACGCCAGTTACTGACCGGCACGGCGCCGTTCATGGCCGCTTGAAGGATGTTGCGGTGGCCACCGGACGTTCGGCAGGCTACGTGGCTGGCCTGGTCTTGAAGACTCGGGATGGCGCCAGATTAGTGAGTGTGGAGAGCGTGCGCCAAACTCCGCTCGGCACGATGGAGTTGCGCGAAGATGCCGTCTTACAGGCGCTGCGCGGCGACGAGAATTTCCTCCTTCTGCAACAGGACCTGATGGACCGGCAGATCATCGATGTTCATGGCCGGAAGGTCGTCCGCGTCAACGATGTCGATCTTCAGTGGTTTCCGCACAATGGGGGCGAGCGGTTGCAGGTCGCTGAGGTCGAAGTTGGTCTGCGTGGGGCCGTGCGCAGGCTGCTCAAGGGGCTTGTGCCACGGATGTCGCTCGAAATTGCCTCCAGACGCCTCGGCTCCAAGGTCATTCCTTGGGAGTTTGTGGATGTCATCGAGGTCGATCCGACACGCAGGGTCAAGCTGAAGATCGAACACGAACGTCTGGCCCAGATGCATCCTTCCGACATCGCGGACATCCTGGAAGAACTCGCGCCCGCTGAACGCGAGGCCATTTTCGTTTCGTTGGATCAGGAGGTCGCGGCCGAAGCTCTGGAAGAGGTCGAGCCCCGGCTGCAGAAGGCCCTTCTCGAATCGCTCGATTCCGGCAGAGTCGCTGACATCGTCGAAGAGATGGATCCTGGTGCCGCCGCCGACCTGCTTGCTGAGCTTCCGGATGAAAGATCCGAAGCGATCTTGGGGGAGATGGAGCCGGACGAGCGGCAAGAAGTCGAGGAGTTACTCGAGTTCCGCGAAGACTCCGCCGCGGGGAAAATGACGACCGAATATGTTCAGGTGAGCATCTCTGCCTTGGTCGGGGACGCCGTGCGGGCTTTGCGCGAATTCGAAGGTGACCTGGAGAGCGTGACCGAGGTCTATCTCACCGGGGAAAAAGGTGTGCTTGAAGGAGTGGTTCCGCTGGCCCGGTTGGCCGTTTCTTTGCCGGATACCCGTGTCGCCGTCCTCGCCGAGTCTCGTGTCCTTTCCTGTTCCGTAGATACCCATCAAAACGACGTCGCTGAGCTTTTTGACAAGTACAATCTGCATGCGTTGCCTGTTGTCAACAATGGAAATCGCCTGGTGGGGGCCATTCAAGCCGACCATGTGATTGCATTTCTCCGGGAACGCCAGTAGAACCGCGCAATAGCTCGTCTCATTCAGATCCCGTCTCCAGTGAATCGCCGGATTGGCGCAGACCCGCTCCCTATCGGGGAAAGAAATCTAGATTAGACACGCTCGACGGCCTTGCGCTCTGGTAATTTCTTGAAGGCGGCAACCGCCTCGATCGCAAAAACGAAGTCCCGACAAATGCCCGCATGCTAAGACGCTGGAGAACCCGGATACTGCTCTTTTTGGCTGTGCTTGGGCCGGGATTCATCACTGCCAACGTGGACAACGACGCTGGTGGCATTCTTACTTACTCCAATGCGGGTGCCCAATTCGGGTACACGCTCTTGTGGACCATGATCCCGGTGACGGTGGCGTTACTGGTGGTGCAGGAAATGTGTGCGCGCATGGGAGCGGTCACCGGCAAAGGACTCAGTGATCTGATCCGGGAAGAATTCGGCTTACGCGTCACATTCGTCGTCATGGCCCTGCTCGTGATCGTCAACTTCGGCAACGTCATGGCCGAGTTTGCCGGGATAGCCGGCAGTTTGGGGCTTTTTCATCTCAGTAAGTACATTGCCGTGCCGATTTGCGCCGTGCTGGTCTGGCTCCTGGTGGTGAAGGGCGACTACAAAAGCGTCGAAAAAATCTTCCTCACCGCCTCGCTTTTCTACGTCGCCTACATCGCCACCGGTGTGCTGGCCGGACCGAATTGGCACGATGCGCTGCGGGCCACGATCCTGTTGCCTAGAGGCACGATTTGGCGCGATAAGGGTTACATTTACATGACTGTGGGCGTGATTGGTACGACCATCTCTCCCTGGATGCAGTTTTATCTGCAATCCTCCGTCGTTGAAAAAGGTGTCACCGCGAAGACCTACAATGCCTCCCGTCTTGACGTGATCGTCGGCAGCTTCTTCACCAACATAGTTGCGTGGTTCATTGTGGTTGCATGCGCTGCTACGCTCTTCGCTCATGGCATGGGTCCGATTCAGGAAGCGGCTGATGCGGCGGAAGCTATGAAGCCATTGGCCGGGCAGTATGCTTTTCTTCTCTTCGCAGCCGGGCTCTTCAACGCCTCTCTGTTTGCAGCGTCCATCCTGCCGCTCTCCACCGCCTACACAGTATGCGAGGGTCTCGGACTGGAGTCGGGGGTCGACCGGAGCTTCGGAGAGGCGCCGTTCTTCTACTGGCTGTATAGCCTGCTCATCGCGGGGGGCGCCCTCAGCGTAATGCTGATCCCCAACGCCAAATTGATCCGAATGGTCATTTTATCCCAGGTGTTGAACGGAGTATTGCTGCCTTTGGTCCTCGTTTTCATGCTGCTCTTGATTAATCGCAGGGACCTGATGGGAGAGCATGTGAACTCGCACTGGTTCAACGGAGTGGCTTGGGCCACAGCGATCATCGTCGTCGGCCTGTCGCTGTTCATGCTGTTTGCTGGTGGAGGACTAGGCTGACGGCCGCTCCAGCGCCCCAAAATAGCCTCAGATTCTGAGTCAATTCCGCTTAGGAGCTTCGGCTGGTACCCTTTGGGCAGGAGTATTTGATCACGCGTGCAGCCATTCCCATTCAGCTTTGAGACTTAGAGGCTCCTTTGGAACTTGAAACTCCCTCCAAGCAAGTTGTCGAAGGTGTCAGGCCAGACTTAGAAGGCAAACGCAGACCGCGCTCAGCGTCTGCTTGGACACTCGGCATCTTCTTTGCCTTTTGGGTGGCGTTCTATGCAATCAATCGTGGTCTGCCTTATCTGAGGAATGGTTCCGATATCATCTCGAACGCCAAGCAGCGAATAGAAGAGCGAGGACAAGTCTTTCCCGCGAACCCTCAAGCGCAGCGCGTCATGATCTTTGGGGACAGTAAAATCCTTGCCGGCTTTCTTCCCTCCCTGTTCGACCAATTGGCGGCGGCTCGTCACCTCCACGTGACTTCTTTCAATTCAGGCTTTCCGGGAAGTGATGTCTTTTTACCTCAGCTTAAGGCGATGTGCCAGCGCGGGCAGGCTCCGCAAATACTGTTCCTGACCCTCCCTTGGAGAGCTGATCCGCCGAGACGCAATGTTTTCCATCTGGTACAGGACGATCATGCGGTGATCCAGCAGTTGTTTCCGTTTCGCAACTGGCTTAGAGATGCCACGGACTTCTACCTGGCTGCGCGCGGCCATGGCGGTGTTCTAGCCCAGTACAGGGAAGCCGAGCAAGACGAGCGACGCGTCGTTGTCGATCGCGGTTACTACCTGATAACAGAGCAAAGCCGTTTCCCGGGAGGGCGTATTCCGGATAATTTTCATCTTACGACCGACCGGCCCGACCAAACGGAAATGCGGACCGCGCCCGCAAGCAGTTCCCAGATCGGGGAACTTAGCACTCTGATACGGCAATATCACATGCAGTGCTACTACGTGCCCTCCTATTACCGTATCGGAGAATACGCTCCGTCGCCGCCACGCAATGACGCGTTTGCGGCCACATTGGAGGGTGCCACGCCCTGCAAGCTCCTGGGGCCGGAATATTTTCTCTACGCCAACCGGCTCTTTTCCGATCAGACGCACCTGAACGCTGAAGGAGCACGGGCCTTTACGGAAGAACTATTTCGTTTGGTTCAGGACCGGCTCGGGAAAGGAAGCGGCAGTGCTCTTCAATAGCTTCCAATTTCTCTTCTTCTTTGTGCTCGTCTGGGTGCTGTTTCTCACGACGAGAGGCACGACGAGGAAGGTCATCCTCCTCATCGCCAGCTATTACTTCTATATGTGTTGGAGTACCCGATACATTTTCGTCATCTGGGGCATAACTCTGATCGACTATGTTGCGGGTATCCAGATCGAGAAAGCGGCGGAGCCGCATCTACGGCGCTTCTATCTTGGATTGAGCCTTTTTTGCAACATTGGGCTGCTGTTCTTCTTCAAATACTTCAATTTCCTTCTGGGTTCCGCTTCGACGGCGGCGCACTTCCTGGGACTCAGATACGATCCGCCGTTGTTGTCGATCATTCTTCCAGTCGGCCTTTCCTTCCACACGTTCCAGGCGATGAGCTACACGATCGAGGTGTACCGGCGGAAGGTGCCTGCCGAAAAGCGGCTGCTTGAATATGCGCTCTACGTTGCATTCTTTCCCCAGATGGTGGCTGGACCGATTGAGCGGCCCAATCAGCTGCTGCCTCAATTTCACCGCGAACCTAGCATCACCTTCGACGGGGTTCGTTCGGGACTCGCTCAAGCGCTGTGGGGCTTATTCAAGAAGATCGTGATTGCCGACAATGTTTCGGAGTTTGTGAAGTTGATTTATTCCGCCCCGAGACACTATGACGGTGCAGAGCTGCTGCTGGCGACGACTCTCTTCTCGCTGCAAATCTACTGCGACTTCTCCGGTTACACGGATATGGCTCTAGGCCTCGCCCGCATGATGGGATATGAGTTGGTCATCAACTTCCGCCAACCCTATTTCAGCCGGTCCGTAGGGGAATTCTGGAGACGGTGGCACATCTCGCTCTCGACCTGGTTCCGCGATTACGTCTACATCCCGCTCGGGGGAAGTCGCGTGAGTCCACCGCGGCACTGGTTCAACCTGATGGTCACGTTCGTGGTAAGCGGACTGTGGCACGGCGCGAACTGGACCTTCATTGCATGGGGCTTTCTGCACGGAGCCTATCTGATCGTTGCCCAGAGTTTGAGTCCTGCTGCGGAGAAGCTGGGGCGTGCACTTCGAGCCGAACGCTTTCCCCGCCTGGTGAGCGGGTTGAAGATCGCCGTAACCTTTGCTCTGGTGACAATTGCCTGGATTTACTTTCGCGCCAGCACCGTCGCAGACGCGTGGTTCGTCACCTGGCATCTGCTTCCTCTCGGACGTCTCGACCCTTTTGTGTTGAAGGTTGGCGGCTTCACCCGTGCAACAGCGCCCTACTTGGCCCTGCTGATCCTCTCCATGTTTATTGTGGAATGGTGGATCGCTCATCCTGAACAGGCGCCCAGAATCTGGTCTTCACCGAAATTCCGCGCTCTCTGCTACAACGCGTGCATCTATTGCATCGTCTTTCTCGGCTTCTTCGGTCACCGCGACTTCATCTATTTTCAGTTCTAAAGCAGCTTACCCGCTGCCAAGTCGCGGATGAGGTCCCGATCGGCCGCCAGGAAGTCGTACCGGGTTAGCTCGTCCAGGGGGCACCAAACCAGATCATTGAAGATATGATTCGTAATCTCCTGGTCGACATCGCGGACCGCAAAGAATTGCAGATCGATTACACTGCCGCTGCGATATGTGTGCCGCGTATGAGCGACACGGTGGCCAATCTCTGGCGAGATCCCCAATTCTTCTTCGAGTTCTCGCCGCAGTGCTTGCTCAGCGCTCTCGCCAAGCTCCACCTTGCCGCCGGGGAACTCCCATTTGAGCGGCATAGCCTGGTCCGCTCTGCGCTGACAAATCAGCACTTGGTTGTCTCGCTGAATGATTGCGGCAACTACAAACCGGGTCGTTTTTGCGGCACTCCCCGAATTCTTGGATGAAGCATGTTCTTGCACGTTGACTTATTTTAGACGTAGGGTTTCCCGATAGGTTGGATCTGCGATCGCTGGCCGCGAGCTTAGGCGAGTGCTTGTGGACGGAGAGAGCCTGCGGCGAAGGGGTGCCCGTTAACCTCAGTCCGGTTCAGAACGCCTTGAATCCGTAGCTGGTATTGGCACAGTACGGCCCGTGGGGCACGCCCAGCTAAACTTGGTTCGATTCCCACAACAATGGAGGCAAAGCCCCTCTACGCATTCACGGCGCGTAGCGTGCGCAAACTTAGACCTTTTCCGAAGATCTCAGGATGCATCGCGCTGGCGAGTGCCCGGAGCCCATCGAGAAGATTGTTTGCAGGCGTGTTTAGAAGCTCATCGGGGATGCAGTAGACTTGGCCACTCTGTACGGCACGGAGCCCCTGCCACTGCCTCTGTTCAATAACGCGCTCGAGAGGCACGCGGTCTCCGGCGCCGCACCAGGCGAAAACCAACACATCCGGATCGGCCTGGGCAATTAGCTGGGCTTCCGTCACTGCGCCTGGTTTCCCTATGAAGCTGCCGCCGGCAGCGGAGACCAGCTCCGAAACCCATGCCTGTGAGTGGATAAGCGGCTTCCCCCACTCTTCGCAGTACACCAAAGGACGGGTCCCGGCCTGCTCTGCTTGACTGCGAACAGCCTCGACAGTGGACTGCATCTCCTCCACAATCGCTTCGGCCAAGTCGGTGGCGTGAAGAAGGGCTCCGATAATCCGGAAGTCGTCATAGATGTCCGACAGCGAGTGCGGAGCGAGTGTGACCACCGGGCATCCGCTCTTGAGGATCGCCGCCAAAGATTCAAGACGGTAAGGGACGGAGGCAAGCACGAGGTTGGGCGAAGCTGAAAGAATCTCTTCCGTGGTAGAGGACCAGGAATCGGCAATCACTCGGACACCGCGGCTACGCAGCGCGGGCACAGCCTCCAGGCAATAACGGGTGCAGGCGACGATTGAATCCAGACGTCCCAGACGCTCAATCACGATGCTCAGGCTGGGCTGCAAGACTGCAACACGAAGCTTCAGGCCGGAGGAGCTGCTCATCATGCGCCCTCAGGGAGAACAGCCTCGGGATAATAAACAGACCAGCCGTGCTCGGATGAAATCCGCAGCAATTCGCGAGTGGGGTTCACCGGAAAAGGCTGTCGGGCCATCTGCAGCATGGCAGCGTCGTGAATGGAATTCCCAAAGACCGCGTCGGGAGTCAAGATCCCTGCACGCCCCAAAGACATGGCCTTCCCTTCGTCAGTAGGAACGTCCAGCAGCCTGCTGGTGATCACTCCACTTGCGACATGAACCCGAGCGGCCAGAATGCGCTCCGGAGGGATTTTAAATTCGCGCAAGGCTTCTTCAATCACCCAGTTGTTGGTCGAGCTGACTGCCCACACATCGGTACCCTGGCTTTGCAGCTTGGCGACTAGATCCCGCATCTCCGGGAAGATCGATCCCGCGATGCGCGAGTGGAAGAACTCGGCAGCCGCCTTGCGCATCTCGGCTTCCCGGAGGCCGTCGTAAATCTGTACCATCTCCCCGCACATGGCGATCTCGGATACCTCGCCGGCAAGGTAAAGGCGGTAGCGGGAGTCGATCCAATCGCTCGCGTTTCGAGAGACGAAACCTTTGGCGATCGACCAGAGCATGAACCCATAACCGGCGTCCTCATGCCAAAGCGTGCCATCGCAATCAAAGACAGCTACGTTCGGGCGGAGTGCGAGGACAATAGCAGTAAATTTCTCCGTTGACAGACGACCAGCAGCGTTTGAACGGATGGTAGTCAAAACGAGTGAGTGCTCCTTGAGGCGCTAGCCCTGCGGCTATTGTCGGTGATCTCAAGCAATTTTGCACTTTCCGGTACCGCTCCGCGGTCCGGTCAGCCTACACCATGGCTGATTGTCTTGGTTCCAAGCGGGACGCCTTTTTTAAAAGGCGTTGGTAGGCGGAGGATAATCGAGCTGTGCCGGCCATCTCCCCATCGGATCGAAAGCCGCAGCGGGCTACCGTGATCGAGGAATATATCACCTATCTGCGGGTGGAGAAGGGATTGAGGCCCCTGACCTGTGAGGCCTATCGGCGCGATCTCCTCCTTTTCGCGGAATATCTGGAGAAGATGAACGGCATTCCGTTGAAGGCGCAGCAGCGTGAAGTGGCCGGCTTCCTCGAACACCTGCACACGCACGGAGTCGAATCGCGCTCTATCGCGCGCAAGCTCTCCTGCCTGCGTGGCTTCTACAAGTGGCTTTTGCTGGACAAACGCATCCAGCATGATCCCACCGTGAATCTTGAATCGCCTTCCGCCTGGAAGATCTTGCCCAAAGCCCTGGCTCAGAGTGAGGTCGAAGGGATGCTGGATCGGGCCGGAGCCACAGCGAACCATCGATCAGCGGACGCCGTCGCTTTACGCGACCGCGCAATTCTGGAGTTGCTCTACGCCGCAGGGATTCGTGTCTCAGAACTCACCGGCCTTGGAGTGGAAGATCTGTCTCTGGCGGAGGGCCGCATTTTGGTTCGGGGGAAGGGTGATAAGGAAAGACTCGTTCCTCTGGGCCGCGCCGCTGTCCAGGCGCTGGAAGATTACTTGGAGCGAGGGCGTCCCAGCCTGGCCAAGCACCCGGGCGTTGGCTATCTCTTCCTCTCCAAGCGTGGCGGCGGGCTTACGAGGGAATGGGTTTGGCATCTTGTCAAGCAATCGAACCCAAATGCCAGCCCTCATATGTTGCGCCACAGCTGCGCGACTCACATGGTTGAGAACGGCGCAGACCTGCGCACGGTTCAGACGCTTTTGGGACACGCCGATATTGCGACCACACAGGTGTATACACACGTGGCCCTAGATCGGCTGAAGGCTGTCCATCGCATGCATCATCCTCGGGCCAAGCGGAGAACCTGACTGAGATCACCTGCGCGGCGGACATAAAGAAAGCAGCCAATGAGAGAAGCCGTAACGAAGGACAAGCAGCCGGGCCCTCGTGTAAATCGAGCAGCCCGCCCAGGCACCCACCCCGAGGCCCTTCGTCTGGTTCGGGAATTCCTCGCAGTGCTTGCCCATGAGCGGGCGGCCTCTCCCCATACGGTGCGCGCTTACGAACGGGAAGTGCAAAGCTTCGCGGAGTATCTGATCGAGCGGCATGGGCCCAAACTGCGAATGCGACTTGTGGAACACACGGAAGTCCGCCACTATCTTGGCCAGCTTTACGCGCGAGGGCTCCGGAAGACGTCCGTAGCGCGATCTTTGGCCGCGATACGGTCCTGGTTCCGCTGGTTGGCAAAGACCGGCCACGTCGAAAAGAACCCGGCTGCTCTCGTAGCCACTCCCAAATTGCCAAAACATCTGCCCCGTGTGCCATCGATCGAGCAGATGAATTATCTCGTGGAAACAGCCGCGGCCGAGAACGCGGCAGCATGGCCGGAGAGAGATCGTCTGATCTTCGAGCTGCTCTACGGCTGCGGAATCCGAAATGCGGAGTTGGTCGGTCTCAATCTTGCGGACGTGCATTGGGCGCGAGAAGCAGTCCT
>DASYBJ010000155.1:0-7365 GCA_036500845.1 Acidobacteriaceae bacterium | reverse complement strand
CGAGAAAATCAATGTGCAGTTTCGGGCCGAGGGTTTCAACGTCTTTAACCGGGTTCAGTTCGGCCAACCCAATACCGTCTGCTGCAGCACCTCGAATGCCTCATTCGGAGTTGTCAGCACTCAGCTGAACCTTCCGCGGGTATTTCAGTTTGCGCTGCGGCTCAGTTTCTAACCGTTTTCGCTGTTGCTGCGGTTTCGTGAAAATTGGCTATGTGCAGCTTCTGTTAGAGCCTGTTTCACCTATGGAAACACGCTCTAACGCGCAGCTGATCTGCGAATCAGCGAATCTCTGGTGCTCACCTTTGTGGTTTCCCATATCTCCCAACAAAAAACGTTGGGAGATATGGGGCACCCTTGGCCGTGGTGCCTCATACTTTGCCAAATGCAAAATGCCGGAGGATAACTGCTCGGCATTGTTCTCAGGAGCCAACAGAAAGCCATGTTCTGTTGCCGGATCTTCGTCCTGAGTCGAAAACTATTTCGCGTAGAAGCGGTAACGAATCGTCCAGTGCGCGGTCTGCCCAGGAGGAATATCGAGGTGAATATACGCTTCGGGGCAGATGGTGGTGTGGATCGACCAGAAGTTGAAGCGCGAAATCGGATGATCGGAAGTTTGTTCGACACCTACCCCGGTGTTCTGGTTCTCAACCGTAATGTCGTAATCGGACGGATTATCCGAATAGCCGGTCAGATAACTCGTTGCGGCCGCTCTTGGCTTCTGCGGTAACTCCTGCAAATAGACGAGCTCTTTGCCATCGATTTTGGCAAGCGGCTCCAACGGCCGTTCCGGCTTCGGGTCAAAAGCAAAGCGCACAACCATGCCGGGACCTGTTGGCACGCCATCGAGCATATAGAAGTCGTGATCATAGACTTCTAAGTCCATCGTCCTGGTTCCTGTGTTCTTCAATTCGTGCTCGAGAAGAAGTACAGGTTGGTGCTTATCCAGTTTCAAAGTCTTTTGATAGACGTAGGCGTAGCCCAGAGAGGATTGCAGATGTTGGGTAAAGGAGACCTCGCTCCGCTTCGCATGGGTGGTCCATTTGCCGTTGTCTACCAGTGGATAGGAGGACGAGAACTTGTACGGTGAGTCGTCGATTTTGCGCAGGACACCGACGCCCGGTTTGACGAAGAGTTCACCTGGTTTCGCTTCGCCATAATTCAGGGCTCCGTCCGCGGAGCGGAATTCTTCCACGGGGCCCGTGATCGCGTCGTTGAGCAACGGATCATAACGTGGAAACCAGACCCCGAAATAACTGTGACCCTTATAGGTCAAACATGGGACGACTCCAGCCCAATCGAACCGCGCCGCCCGATAATACCCATCCTTCGGATCAGGCAGGTAGACGACCGCTTGCACCACTCCATTCGAGATCGATGCTTTTGGATAGCTCGCCTGTGCGAAGGAGGAACAAGGAGAAGTTCCTGCTCCTTGCGCGGCACTGCTTGGAGCGGCAGTTGTTCCAGCCAGCAGAGGCGAAACAAGCAAGGCGCTAGCCAGAAAAACCACAAACCGTACACTTTCTACTTTCAATTCAGTAATCCTCACGATCTATTCAACGGGTAGCATGCGTGAACGGGTAGTTCCGCTCAATACGGAGGGGCGGGACCGTTCGGCAGCGGTGAAGACAAGGGTCAACGGGACGCACGCTCACCGTTGCCCGTGCGCATCGCTTTGGAAACTATGCTCTGGCCTCGGCCTCCGCACGGTTCTTCAACGCTTTCATATACGCGAACCCATAGCACTGCTCTGCATAGTGCTCCCCGACGAGTTTCGGAGTGTGATCGAGGATGACGATACCATCAAATTTCACGTCTACCAGGGCGTTCATGATTTTGTACATGTCGTAGTAGCCGTTATCCATGAAGGTTTCCACAAAGCGCGGCAGTGGGGAGCTCACATTGCGGAAATGAATCTTCCAGATCTTCTCCGGACCGAAATACCGGATCATCTCTGCCGGGTCTTTGTGCATGAGCTGCGGTCCTCCTTCGTTCCAGCAGCCGCAACATAGGCATATTCCAACGTTCGGGCTGTTTGCGATCTCCATCGCTCGTTTGTAGCCCTCAAAATTCGCGAATATGCAACGCGGCACCCCAGCCAAGACAGGTACTGGCGGGTCGTCGGGATGAATTCCGATGCGGACACTATTTTCCTCGGCAACTGGAGCTACTTGCTTGATGAAGTATGTATAGTTTTCCCAAATCTCCTCTTTGGAGAATTCCCGGCCGTGGGAAAGGGGTTCGTAGAACTTCTTGTCCCCCCAGATACCCACTTTATTCGGGCTCGACATATCGAAGACCCTGGCGTCCGCTCCGCGGATCGAAGCGCGGCCGCTGTTCCATATCCCATTGCCCATATGGGCATAGGTTGTGTAGTAGATACCCGCCTTGCCCAGATTGCGCAGGTACTGCTTGTACTCTTCTATCTTCTGATCGCGGCCCGGGAGGTTGAGGGTGACCTCAGGCATGTTATGTACATTTGAGTTGCCGATGTTCCAGACCGTGATCCCGGCATCCGCATAGCGCTTTTTGATCTGCAGGAAGCCATCGGCAGTGCGAAGATCGGGAGTAGAAGCGACACTGACGTATTCCGCGCCGATCTGTTTCAGAAAAAGGAGTTCATCGTCGGTTGGTTTCGCCGTGCTCTGTGCGCAGAGCTTGATGCCGGGCGCGTTCTGATGCACGGCGGCCAAGGCATTTCGTTTCGAGCTTAGGAACCCAGCCGCGCTCAAGGCACCGCCCATAGCTAGCTTGACGAACTCCCGGCGGTCGGGACCGAACGCCGTGGTCGTTGCTTCTGCCGGTTTCTCATCCGATTCGTTCTTGCCCATGGTCTCTCCTTCAACGAGATAATCTTGAATCGTTTAAACGTCAACGTCCTATATGTCCATTTCTGCCGTATGCGCCCTCCGCTTGCGCTCGTAAGCATTCATTGAGGACGCCGGCCAAAATACATGCGCTTTCCAACTGAGGTTTCAAAGACGAGCGCGATTATATACAGGCGAAGAATAGTGTGTCATCGGTCATTGACACAAGAGTAGAAGCGACGTCTCTCATTTTTATCGATCCATCCGCTCGCCAGCGGCACATTTCTTGCGGAGTTATGGACAACGTCTTTTCCGACATGTACAAGATCATGTGGGTCTTGAAAGACGTTAACTTCGCAGGTATTGTGGTTCACGCGCCGAGGGCGGCGGCGAGCCTCAGCAGCAAACGTGTGCTTCGCATCAGGCAGAGTACGGTCGCACGAAGAAACAGAGCAGCAGGAGAAAACGTCGCGAAGGCGCTGCACGCGAAGCCTGCTCTGCTGTAGATATCTCTAGAGTTCGCACGAGGAGCCTTCTTAAAGATCGCGAGGAATACGTTTTGAATCGGAAACCGATGTTCAGCAAGATCAAGATACAGTGTGTCGCAATTGCTGCTGTCGGATTGAGCATCAGCCTCTCCAATGGGTTTGCGGCACAAGATAAGGCTTCGACTTCCTCCAGCGATCAGTCCTCGCAGGATTGGCCGGCCTATAACGGCAGCCCGGATCAAGATCATTACTCTAATCTTTCACAGATCAATCGCTCGAATGTGAAGAACCTCGTCATCGCCTGGAAGTTCGACACGGGAGAGACGGGCGGCCTCGAAACAAACCCGGTGATTGTCGGCCATGTCCTTTACGCCTACACGCCGAACCACAAGGTGATCGCATTGGACGGGGCTTCCGGTAAGCTGATTTGGAAGTTCAACCCCGAGGTTCCTGGATTTGCCCGAAGCCGCGGTATCTCATATTGGACTGACGGTACTGACAGCCGTGTCTTCGCGCCCCTAGGGAATTTCCTTTATGCACTGGACGCCAGGACGGGGAAGCCCCTTCCCGGTTTCGGGGAGAATGGCAGGATCGATTTACGCAAGGGTCTGCGCGGCGACTACGAGCATCAGTCCGTAACTCTCACCACGCCCGGTACGGTCTACAAAGATCTAATCATTGTCGGTGGGCAAAACCCCGAAACGCATCCAGCTCCTCCCGGGGACATTCGAGCATTCGACGTTCACACTGGGGCGCTGCGTTGGACCTTTCACACCATCCCGCATCCCGGCGAATTCGGATATGATACTTGGCCCGAGGACGCATGGAAGAACGCCGGAGCCGCCAACAATTGGGCGGGGATGGCGCTCGATGACAAGCGAGGCATCGTGTATGTTCCCACGGGCTCGGCGGTGTTCGACTTCTATGGAGGAGACCGCATTGGCAACGATCTGTTTGCCGACAGCCTGATCGCCCTTGACGCGCAGACTGGCAAACGGATTTGGCACTTTCAAGGCGTTCACCATGATCTCTGGGACCGGGACTTCCCTGCCCCACCCGTGCTGCTCACAGTTACGCGCAATGGCAAGCGAGTGGACGCAATTGCGCAGACGACCAAGTCAGGATTCGTCTACGTCTTTGACCGGACAAATGGAGAGCCGCTCTTTCCGATCAAAGAGTCCAGCTATCCTCCAAGCACAGTTCCTGGAGAAAAGACTTCTCCCACACAGCCTCTTCCCGAATCGCCCGCGCCCTATACCCGGCAAAGTGTAACCGCCGATATGCTGACGACGCGAACCCCGGAGGCGCATGACTGGGCTGTAAAGCAATTCAATAGTTTCATCGGCGGTGGCCAGTTCGTTCCACCGAGCGTAGACAAGCTTACGGTGGACATGCCGGGCTTTGCGGGAGGTGGGGAGTGGGGCGGACCCGGCGTCGATCCGACCACCGGCGTACTCTACGTCAACGCAAACGACACGGCGTGGGTTGTCGGGCTCACTGTGCCGCCACCTCCCGGCAGCGTCGGCGAACAGATTTATCAGAACCAGTGCAGTGTCTGTCATGGGATCAACCGGAGCGGTTCACCGCCGGCTATCCCGCAGTTAATCGGGATTGAGGGCATACTCACCGACCAGGAGATTGCAGACACCGTCCATCACGGGAAGGGCCGTATGCCTGCGTTCAACCTCAACGATGAAGAAACACAATCATTGGTGCGATATCTGACGAAGTATCCACAACAACAACAGCATCCTGCAAAGGGTAACGTCCCGTCTCCGAATGCGCCCCGCGTATCTTCAACCAAGGATGATATGCCCTACAAGACCATTGGATTTCGCAGATTCACGGATCCGGATGGCTATCCTGCAATCGTTCCTCCCTGGGGAACCTTGAGCGCGATCGACTTGAACACCGGGGAATACCTCTGGAAAATTCCGTTTGGCGAATATCCGGAACTTGTCGCGAAGGGAATACGCAATACCGGGTCCGATAACTACGGTGGACCAGTCGTTACTGCCGGCGGTCTGCTCTTTATCGGCGCAACGGTATTCGATCAAAAATTCCGCGCCTTAGATAGCCGGACCGGCGAAGTGCTTTGGGAGACGGAACTGCCCCTTTCGGGATTGGCTACGCCAGCTACTTACATGATTGATGGTAAGCAATACGTGGTCATCGCGGCGGGGGGAGGACAAACCAGCAAGAAACCCTCCGGCGGTATGTACATCGCGTTTGCCTTGCCTTAGAGTTTTCGATTTGTCGCAGTGGCAGTCTAGTGTGGTGAGTCTTAAGTTCGTTACAGAATTGGAAAGCGGGAAGTGTGCCGAAATGGCGTTGCCTCAGGGGCTAAACAGGCTGCGGAAAAACTCGATTTGCCCGATAAGTTCGTCAGAAAAATACCTCAGGGCCTAAGGCCGCAATGATTCTGCTCAATTAACGGCACGACTAAAAAAGTCGTGCCCTGATACAAAGCTAGGCTTAATCAGAGCTTCCTTAAAAATCAGGGGTAGAGAGCTGTGGTTTCCCACCCTACGCGCCGAAAGGCGTGGCGCGTAGAATGGGGCACCCAAAGCCTGCTGCCGGGACGGAAAAGCCTTCGCCTGCGGCTGAAGTCGTGCCCTGATACAAAACAGAAGTTTTTCATATAAAACAGAGTTTTTCCGCAGCCTGTAAAGCCCAAGTTTTATGCATCTGTAGCGGCACGGCTGAAGCCCTGCCCTTTCACAAAACCAGGACCCTTTTTCGCGAACTTCAGACTCAGGACACTAGTGCTCCTCATGATGCAGGAGCTAAGCATATGTAGCCAACGATATGCAGCAGGCCTCGTCGTCCCTGCAGCGACTGTGCGAGTAACGCGCGCTAGAACTCAGACGATTTCGATTTGGCCCTCTCGAGGTACTTGCGAATTGCATCCTGCCAGTGTTTTCCGCTGGATCGATCCTGCTCCTGCAGGGCAAGTACGTGCTGGTTGGCCTGGGTGGTGAGTGCCGTCCGCGTGTATACGACTTCCACCTGCGTGTTCGCCGGATCGATTGCTTTCAAGCGGACGTCGATCATGGTCACCAGGACGTCCGGAATGAAGTAAACGTATTGGAATTGTCCGGTTTCGAGATCAAAGACTGTGTTGACCCAAACACTTGTATGAGTGGCGTGCTGGACGGTGAAAACTGCACCTTGCGTATCCTTTCCGGGCTGCGGATAAAGGAACTGAGGGTCCCAATCCTCACCACTCCAACCGCGTTCGCCGTTCGGCCCAAATAAGGGCGATGCTTCACGAAGTGGTGCGGCAATCGTGAATTCGAAGCTGGTGCGAACATGCACCAAAGCATGCTCTTCCGGTTGCCGTCTGGCCTGACCGGAAAGGAATGTAGCAACTCCCACGATGGACCATGCCACGAGAAGGGCTTTCATCGCCTGCGCTCCTTAAGCTGATGGCTATCGGAAGCCCTCAAGGTGAGGCCGTACAGCGCCCTGAACTGCTCGATCTCCTTCAGCGTCTGCGTGGAAAAAGGGGCTTTGCCTTCAAAGGCATGGAGCACGATGCCTTCCAGCAGATCGCCCAGGCTCATGTCCTTGAGCTCGGCCACGGCCTTGAGCACCTTTAACATGCGCTTCTCCAAGCGCACGCCTGTTTGTACCCGCTCAACTGTGATTCGTTCCGACATTGGTACTAATGTACCACGGTACGCAATACGGCGGAGCCGAAGTATTCGTCGCGGCTACACGCAGTTCTGCTCCTAGCAGGCTGCTGAAAAACTAGTCTGCCGCGAACGAACCGTCTATTCCCTTGGGGTGCTCCGATTCGGGTGATACATCTTCTTGCGCCTCGCTTGTTGCTTCGGCGCGTTTTTCCGCAGCCTGCTCGGGCGCCTCGATCACGGTGCGCTTAATTGGCGATTGATACCGGCTCTGCTTTCTTCTGCTCCAGATAGTTGTCGAGGACGGGCAGGAACTTCGCAAGCCATTCCGGATGTGCCGGCCACGCGGGAGCAGTAACGAGATTTCCATCGACGACGGCGGCTGTCATCTCGACCGGGACATAGGTGCCACCGGCAAGCTCCACTTCCGGCGCACAT
>DASYBJ010000154.1:0-13100 GCA_036500845.1 Acidobacteriaceae bacterium | reverse complement strand
GGGGGCGGCGTTCCATGGCAAGAAGATCGAGATGAAGGACAAGGGAGAGGTCGCTTACCTCCTGTCTTTCACGGCGGGGAAAGAGTTCGACGCCACCACGGACGGCCTGAAGAATACCGACGTGCACCTTTTCGTCTACGATTCCTCCGGCGCGGAAGTCGCTAAGGACGACTCGCCCGGACCGAAGTGTTCGGTTAAGGTCACGCCGGAGAAGGACGGGCAGTACAAGTTCGTCATCAAGAACGCCGGCGGAGCCAACACGGTGACCCTTCAATGTAAAGGCCGCCAAATAATGACTCGCCGCTGAGAGCATGCAAAGTTGTGGGGTGGTCACGCTGAGACCGGTCCTTCGGCGAGAGTTGAGATCGGCTTGAAGCCTCGATGCCAATGGCGGAATGCATCTTCGAGAGTCTCGTTGAGCACGTGAATGCGAACGTCGATGAAACACTGAACAGTGTAACGGTTCCACCTCAAGCTTAACCCACCCCACAACTTTGCATGCTCTCAACGGGGTACGGCATACTGCGATTAGATATGCCGTCTTCTGTGTGGCAGAAAATGCTGGATTATTGGCATTTCAGCCAAGTGCCAAACCCCGACTATATCTCCAGGAGGATTTGATCTTCATTCCCATGTTCGAGACGGCCTTCCCCGGAGCACCGATCTTCAAGCTGGAAACCGCAAGCCACTTCCTGCTTGAGGGTCAGCCCGAGGCGATCGCTCAATTGATCATCCAGTTCTACGGTGTCGTTTTTCCAAGATCGATAGAAAAACGGGGAAGTTTTCGCCGATAAGTCCGTTGCCCGATTATCTGTATTTGGACTCCCGATTGGGTTCGCTGTTATCGCTGGTTGGACTCGAGTGGCCTTGCGCTCAATTTTCTAGACCGACTTAAGACGCTCGGCATCGCGTCTGTTCTTCCTCCAAGCGTGCTGACATACTTTGAGAAGAATCAGGCTGCAAATCGAGAGAAAATGGATAGTATATTTGCTGACTTCGCACTAATCAATGAACGATTTCAAACCAAAAACATATCCTATTTCAAGACAAAAGGTTTCGCCCTAGTCCCAGTATCATGTCCCAATCCGGTACTTGCGTTTTGCTCGGGCACCCAACTCCCACGGGACTAGCGAACTTCGACGATAACCAGGGACACGTCGTCGGCGAGGGGGCCGTGGCTCCACGCAGCCACGCCGTCAAGAATGGCCTTCTTCATTTCCGGAAGTGCTCGTTTGGCCGATTGGTGTACCAACGTTTTGAGGCCCTCGACGCCGAGCTGGTCTTCGCCACTGTTAAAGACCTCTGCAAGCCCGTCCGTGTAGAGGACCAAGCGATCGCCAGGTGCGAGCTCAATTTCGTCCGCGGAGCCGGACGGTGCTGTTTGCGCGAGACACCCGAGAATGCCGTTTTGCGAATCGAGTAAGCGGACAGCACCATTTGAGACGAGCATTGCCGGTGGATGCCCTGCGGCAGCAAAGGTCGCGCGCCGTCCGCGCCTTGTGAACTGAACTGCGGCCATGGTGAGGTAAAAGGCATCCGTCGCGAGTCGATCGTGCACGAAGTCGTGAAGGTGCCGCAGCAAGTTGCCCGAGCTCGTCTCGAGTTCGAGCTGATGCAATGTTTCAGAGTAAATCCGGTTGGCCATGAGCGCCGAGCTGATGCCATGACCCGACACGTCGCAAATGAGCACTGTCAGTGCTTCGTCACTATGTGGGAAGACCACGCCGAAGTCACCGCCTATCTTATGCGCTGGTCTGAAGTAAGTTTCGACCGAAAGATCGTTCCAAACCAAGTTTCGTGGCGTGAGCGATTGTTGGACACGCGCAGCGAGCGAGAGTTCAGCCTCAATTTCCATCTGATGCTGTTCCAGAAGCGCGTTGGATTCGCGAAGTTGCCCTTCAACTCGTTTCTGAGCGCTGATATCGGTCACGACGAGCAGTATGTATTCCTGTCCGTCCGGTCCCTGAATCGACCGCCCGCTGAAGATCGCCGGGATCCTCTCGCCATTTTTGCTAGGCAGGTAGAACTCACTTCGATTGCGTCCGTAGCGTTGACCTAATTCATGTTGGCGCAGAATGAACGGAATATCATCAGGTGGGAAAATCGCGTCGGGCGCGACACCCTGCAGTTCTTCGCGGTTAACCATTCCCAATCGGAGTAGCGTCTCGTTCGCAAACACCACCCGGAGTTGGTTATCAACGATGACCACTCCCTCGTTGAGTTCTCCAAGGATACACTCCATTGGACGAAGCCAATCCGGAATTTCAATTCTGGTATCAGGCATGGCTTGACTCCCTCGAGCACACCGCTGATTCTGCAGACGTCAGTGAGGAGACCTTCACCTCCCATCGAATCAGCCTCAGAAACAGAGCTGCCGGTACCGGCAGACCTATCTGGCGAGCGACAACCGTAGCGAACAAGGCTGAGTAGCCGTGCATCATAACGAACTGGACAATAGCCTTCATATCTCTCCGCGCAGGACATTCCGTGATGTCGCCGTCTGTGACTATGGAGCCCCGCGCCGGGTGGCTCCCACGGCAAAGCTCACATCAGTTGCCGAACACTTGCCAAATCGACAGCAGCACCCAGAGCAGCACTGAGCTGATACTGAACGCCGCGCACAGCAAGAGCTCAACACTCAAGCGCACCAGAACGCGGGGTAGGTCGTGCGCGCTGACCCGAATCCAGCCACGAACGATGGCCTTGAGTCCGGCGGCCTCGTGCGATCTGCAGTCATTCAAGTTATATATTTCATCTGTTGCTCCGCTTTGCTCGGCCTTTAGTCGTGGACTGCCGATAAACTGGGTGCACTCCAACATCGCTGCCGATCCGGCACTATTCCATCTCGAACGCAAGATATTGGAACTGTCCCCGACGCTCGATCCGCAACACTGCCGCGTCGCCCGGTTTGAGCTGAGTGACCGCTGACTTCAGTTGCTCGACGGATTCAACCGGCGTGCGATTCAAGGAGTGGATGACGTCGCCCTCTCGGAGGCCGGCATTGACGGAATTAAAACCCGACGTCTGGCCAATCACGATTACGCCCGTGCCAATGCGCACGTCAGGCAGCAGGGGACGCAGTTTGTCATCGAAATCCAGACCTAAAATGCCCAGCGGTCCGATGTGGCTCTTCATTGGATCGGCGGCATCGGCGAGTTGGTCCATGCGGTCACGGGCGAGGATGCCGGGAACGTTGAACGACAGCTTCTGCGGTCCCCGCAGCACATCGATTTTCAGGACCTGATCTGGCGGGTGCTGATAGAGCGCAGCGGCAAACCCGAGAAGGCTGAGCACGGGGTGGCCGTCTACGGCCAAAAGAACGTCATCGGGCCTTATACCGGCTGCGTCTGCCGGTCCAAAGGGTGTGACGTCGGCGATCACCACGCCCCAGTCCTGCGCCAGTCCGAGGCCCTTAGCCATCGTCGGCGTAATCGTCTGCGCCACTGCCCCAATTTCAGTGTGGTCTACGTGGCCGTACTTCCTCAGGCTGTGGTAAATGAAATTCACGATGCGAGCGGGGATGGCAAAACCCAGCCCTTCACTGCCTCCGCTGTTGCTGAAGATGAAGGTGTTCAGGCCGACGACAGCGCCTGTGACATCCACCAACGGCCCTCCACTGTTGCCCGGGTTAATGGGCGCGTCGGTTTGCAGGTACACCATCGGATTATCGGGATCGGGTTGCCGCCAGGCCGAACTGACCACCCCCATGGTTACAGAGTTCTGCAGACCATCCGGGCTGCCGATGGCAAAGACGAGTTCTCCCGGTTGCGGAGGGTGATCCAGACGGAAATGCAGGATAGGCAAATGGCTGGCCTCAACCTTTAGCAACGCCAGGTCAGCCTGCTTTTCTAATCCGACTACTTTCGCGTCCAGCACCTGCACCTTCCCGGAACCGGGCACATCATCGAAAGTGGGCGGCGCCAGTGACACAACCACACGGATCCGCTGAGCCCCTGCTACCACGTGGGCATTCGTCATGATGTAACCGTCAGGGTCAACGATCACGCCGGCGCCCGTGGCGTGCTGGCGCACGATGAGCGCCGTATCCCTGCGATCGGGCCCCTCGGCCCGTCCGAACCCGCTTACCTCGATCTGTACGACGCCCGGAGAAACCTCGCTGGCCAGTTGTTGCAGCGAGCCGCTGAGCTGCGCCAGCATATCTCCTGGCATACGTGAGACGCCCTGGTGAGCGCCACGGACCTCCGCTGTCCGCCTAGCAGTGGGCTGTTGGCAAACACCAATCGGTAGCAAAGTTGCCGCGCAAACTGCAATTGTTAGTTGTCGCGTCAGGTATCCGTTCATCGATGATTACTCCAGTGACGCGCACGTCCTTCGATTGCGCCGAATTTGAGCATGAAGCCCTGCATCTCCCCATCTCCTCGCTGCCGTAAAGCTCTGGTCTGCTGCCGTGCAGCGCTTGCATCAGCACGGAGGCGTGGCTCAGCCAGAGACTTCCACCATTGCTGTCTGCCGTAGTTGTAGAAAGTGAAGACTCGCGTCTTTCTCAGCATGAACTTCATGGTGAAACTCGTTCCGTTTCGTCTGTGAATCCGGTGTTACGAAACAGCAATGATGGCGTTCACGCCTTCCAGCGCGCAGCGATTCATCAGTTCGCCTTGCCATTGAGACGCGCCAAGCAGCTCAATTCCAGACTGCGCCGGGGCGCCCTCCAATTGCAGTAAGCTGCCGTAAGTTCGCTATCAACGGGTGTGGCCTGGTTCTGCGTCCCTGGTGAAGCGCTGTGAAGACCAACTGGTCATGAAAAAAACGGTTCTGTGAGCTTTGCGCCACGCCCTTCCTGCCACAGCGGTTCCAACCCGCTCCGGAGCGACAGTCGGTTCATCAGTTCAAAAGTCCAAATGCCGATATTGATCCGAGGCCGTAACTTACGGACGGCTTACGGCCCATTACTGCAGCTAAATCCCGCGATTGAGGCACGATTGCCTTAGATGCAGAGAAAGAGAGTTGACGCAAGTCACTAAAAGGAGAAACACAGGTATGGAGACCCGTTGCCTTTCCAATCTGGAGCGGCCGTGTCGTTACGCCACTCGATTCTGCCCTCTCAAAAGCTGGCTGGTGGATGCATTGGGAGAGTCTCCCCAATTTCGTAAAGGCAGGCCTTTAGACTGCTGGAACCGGAGTTGAGCACAAGAAACTTTCATTGGATGGCAAGTCCTTCGGGTCTTCAACTCTTCTCGTCTTGTCTATGTAGAAGCAAACGGCATTCCAAACAATGGACCCGCGAAAAAACCGCTAAATGCAAGCACGCACATCTGAACGGGAACCGCCGTTGAAGGAGTGCCAACACTCTGGCTAATGACAAATTCTCGCTACGTGCGCCCAGTTGCAGAAAAGCTATCGCGTGTAACCGTCGCTGCCTTCTTGGCGAAGTCATTGGTCGCCTTGAGATTTGCGCCAAGGAATCGTACTTTGCCCTCTATATCACGCTCCAGCAAAACCTTGCCTTGATTGTCGGTGAACTGGCAATGGACAGTAATCGAGGTTGCGCCCTTCACAGTCGTGACCTGTCGTGCCCTCTCACTTCCCTCCTTGAAGCCGCGGACTGTGCTCCGAAGGACGACCAGGTCCGGCACATTGGCGGTATTGTGGTCACCGTCCCGATAAACATGCAAAAAACTGGCCTTTTTCTCAAGCTGCTGAATCACGTTCTCATAGAGCGCCACTTGGAATTTGGCGGGCAGCTCTATTTCGTCGGACTTGATCATTTCTACCCTGATCGCTGAGGCCCTTATCTTGGGGGTATGCTCACCCTGGGCATGTAAGCCCGGTGCAGCAAACAAGGTCACAGTGGACATGACTAGGCATGTCACGGGTCTGAAGAAGTGTTTCATGGCTTTTGCTCCAGGTTGGCGGAGTGGGGTGAGTCAGCGCTTGAGTCGCGAGGCGCCGGGACGCGCGTATGTGCGCCTTGGGCGATGAGCTCTTGCTTGACCGATTCTGCCTTGCCTACAGGCATCGCAAAAACAACACCGTGCAGCGCTCCGTCCGCGTCACGATATTGAATCGTAAGGGTATCGATTTTGGAACGAAACAGGCTCAGCGCCCGCCCTGAACCGTAAGGCCCAAACATACTGAGTGTGCCCAAGGTTCCTCGAATCATCCTCTGGCTATCATCGCCGGTGACTACATCTTCCATCGCCGCCGCCGCGATGCCTGACGTGCCCTCCGAATGAACAAAGTGCAGTTCGCCCCCTTTGACAGCCACAGTTCCGACGGTATTCTGTTTCACTCCGGCAAGGCCTACGAGCGCGGTGCTTTTTATTGGCGCCTGCGGTGGTGGAGAGTCGTTGGCTGGGGTCTTCCGCGTCTCCATTGTCGTGCGATTTATGATGGGCACCTCTCCACTGTTTCCGAGTAGATCGTTAAATGTAATCGTCGTTGTCCCAACCGAGACGAGCAGCTCATGCCCTGCTGCGTACATCGCCATGTCCAAACCGAGTGGAGGAGTATACAAGACAACATAGACCGTGTTTCCCATCCTCAAGGAAACGTCATAACTGGGCGCGGAAGTATCGGACCCGGCCGGCTGGTGAGGCAGGACCGCCGTGATTGTGGCAGCCTGGTAGTCGGACCTGGATTGCGACAACGCCGGAAAGGTCCCCAGGCACATCAATATCAAACCCATTGCTTTGAGCATCCACATCTCCTGTGAGTAACGCCGCGACCACAATCTCCACTCAGGCTCCGGCTGTCTGTGGAATAAGCAATCGAGATGCCGTTCCACAGGGCACAACAAGGGCGGGAAGCATTTCCTTTCGAGAGAGAGACTTGAGGACCGGAATGGCGCAGTTATCTGGCGGCTATGGTTGAGGAACCGTGCCGCCAAGCATTTGGCAGGTGACGCGTTCTTCGGCATGCTGACATGTAACCCAGTTGGTCACAGGTTCTGTCCCATTTGAAGGCAGCCAGGAATATGCGGACTACCGTGAGCAACTCATCGGTGAAAGCCAAGTTTCTGAGATGGCGGCTGCGTATCAGGAGCAGGCCGGAGTTCCAACCGATGCAAAGGAATTCGTGTCCGAAAGGCAGGAGTGGCTCAGAGCGATAGGGTGGGCGACGGATCTTTCGTTTTCGGAAAACGACGCCTCGGCATAGAGAATGGAGAGCCGGTCCTCGCCAAGCTGGTGCGCAGGAAGACGCCCGCGCGCCTCGGCTGGCTCGAAGCGGCGATCAAGGCGGAGATGGAGCAGACCCCGATTCTCGATGCGCTCGCCGACACGGAGAACCTGCTCCATTGGACGCGCTTCTTCGGCCCTCTCTCGGGACTTGAAACCAAGCTCGAACAGCCTCGAGAACGCTACCTACTTGCGTCCTTCTGCTATGGATGCAACCTCGGGCCGAGCCAAACGGCAAGTTCGGTCCAGGGGACAGATCGCCGACAGATTGCCGGGATCAATCAACGGCATATCAGCGAAGAATCGCTCGATGATGCGATCACCGCCGTGATCAACGCCTATAACAACTTCACGCTTCCGCGGCTTTGGGGCTCCGGCAAACACGCCTCAGCAGACGGCACACGCTGGGACCTATACGAGCAAAACCTTCTATCCGAATACCACATTCGCTACGGAGGGTATGGCGGCATCGGATACTACCATGTCTCCGATACCTACATCGCCCTGTTCAGCGACTTCATCGCTTGCGGCATTTGAGGCGGTTTACATCCTCGACGGGCTACTCAAGAACGAAAACGATATCCAACCTGACGTTCTCCATGCCGACACGCAAGGACAATCTGAGCCGGTCTTCGCGCTTGCGCACTTGCTCGGCATCGAACTCATGCCTCGGATTCGTAACTGGAAAAATCTAGACCTGTGCCGGCCGGATCGCAACGGGCGCTATGACCACGTCGACTCCCTGTTCAGTGGAACTGTCAATTGGGCATTGATCGAAACCCATTTCTCCGACATGCTCCGCGTTGTGCTGTCCATCAGGGCTGGGCGCATCAGTGCTTTTATCATCCTTCGCCGCCTTGGAACCTACAGTCGCAAGAATCGGCTGTATCAGGCGTTTAGCGAGCTCGGCCGTGTTCTCCGTACTGGTTTCCTGCTACGCTACATCTCCGACCAGCAGCTACGCTCCACCATCCAGGGCGCCACCAACAAAAGCGAAGCACTGAATCGGTTTCTCAAATGGACGTTCTTCGGCGGGGAGCGCGTCATCACGGAGAATAGCCGCGACGAACAGCGGAAAGCCATCAAGTACAACCACCTCGTTGCCAACTGCCTGATCTTTCACAACCTCTGCCCCCGCACTAGGCTCGTCCAGAAACTAGAGCAACGCGGCGAACCCGTTCCTGCAGACGCCCTCTCGGCCATCAGCCCTATCTCACAGAGCACATCAATCGGTTCGGGGGCTACACCCTCAACCTGGATAGAAAACCCCTCAGCCGGACTACGGTTATACCCTAAAACAGACCACTTTCCACGTCTGCGGGCCAAATGGCCCATTTTGTATCGAATCGTTGCCACACCCCCTCCCCCTTTCCCCCCGGACGGCCGCGGGAGTCAGGGTAAGCTCAGTGGATCGCTCTTGCGATCGATCCCTACCAGCTGCCACTCTCCCGCATGTGAGCGGAAATAAGCTGTCACTGAGTGATTCGGCCGGGCAGTATCGACAAGCGTGCATCCCATATAGCTTCCATTCGCAGAAGCAATTTCCGAGGGCAGCTTCGCGCTTGCCGCATTCGTAATCGGCTCTTTCTTATAATGCGCGTTGTTCCATCGAAACCACCGGTATTTGTAACTCGCCATCGCAACTAAGCCATGATCGGCCGCAAGATTGTCAAACTGCAACTCGCCATTTTCTATCCGAACATTCTCCACTGGCAGCACATATTGGAACCACGCACGTCCAATCGCATCCCTGCGAGCAATCAGCGCATTTGTGATGTAATCCACCACTCGCCCATCGCTGAATTCTCCCTGCTCTACAATCACGCGAATGTCCTCATCTGTAAACGCCATGACTTGCTTCGCCGCCCAATAAGCATCATCCGGAAGCATTGCTTGAAATGCTGGGTTCGGATAATTCGACTTCCAGAGGACTGGATCGAAAGCGTCCGACGTAAATTTCCCTACTGCTTTCAAGTTGTGGGGATAGTGAACCGTTTCCCACTTTGCGGGAACCACACCGAAGGTCGAAAGCTTGCGAATCATTTCTTTGCCGCTTGTCGGGACAACAAACTCACGGCCATGCCGCGGATCTTTCGCGATGTCGCTGTCGCTCCCAAACGCAGCCCCAAAGTCGATAAGGTAATGCACAACCTGTGCATGCGAACCTTTACCCTGCAGCGCGTCGAGCGAGTTCAAGGACTTCGCATCCGTATGATTCAGCCATGCGCAGAAAACCGCCAGCCCACGCAGATCACGCCGCTGCTGGTGCGGAACAATGTCGTTCGGATCGTCGCTTCGCGTGTCCTGGTATGAAAATGGTCCCAGCAGTTTCCCATCAATGCCAAGGCTTGCCATCAAACGGATTCGACCGTCTTTCATGACAGACACGGCGTCGAACACATTGTCCAGTTCCTTCTTGTGCATCGGCCGCTTCTTGCCGTTCGCCGTTTTGATCGTAGCTTTCGGCGAAAGTTGAAACTCCTCGCGCCGCGCCGCAAGAATGTAGTTCTCGGGAACGTTATATCCAAGCGCATAAAAGAAAAGCGCTCCGATCACGTCCGCCGCAGTGGCCATCTCCGGATTCGATTTCGCATCGACTTTCACGAAAAATAACCGCCCCTTCGCATCCTTGATACGGAATCCCGGCGTCACTCCTTCTGTCTTGGCCGCAACCACGGTAAATGGCGAGACAGGTGGTCCACTCTTGCGCGCACCACGTTGCAACGCCTCTCGCGTCATACGATGAAGTGCGTGACGATTCGTATACCAGGCCGAATCGGGCACCTCACCTAAGGTATTGATCCCCAGCGAAGGAGTCGCCGCAGGTTTTTTGTAGTGCGCCGAATTGTAAGCAAAGTCATACAGTTCATCGATCTTCTGTTCTCTCAACTGGCCCGCAACCGCATGCGCCGGAACACGCACCAGCGGATCATCAGGAAGAAAGCGCGGCTCCTGTGCCTGCGCCTCTCCGTAGCCGAGTGCAATATTGATTAGAAGGAGTGGGAAAGTTTTCCGAATACAGGATTGAAGACGAACCATGCTTGAACTCCCTCCGGCGAGATGCCCATATCGATTCTCATGAAAGTAGCTTCTTTCTTCTTAAAGCGGAAACCAAAGCCGCCGTCTCCGCGCGTATGGCGAAGACCAATCAGTCCAGGCCTTTGATAAACATTTCCGCCGTCAGCGAACACAGCCATCTCCAGCACCTGAGCCAACGGCCAGCGATACTCCACATTTACGAGTGAAGATCCATTCCCATAAAAACGATAGCGATTATATCCGCGCAAATCATTCGATCCCCCCAGGGTTGGCTGAAGATAAAAGGGTATCTGATGATTTCCATTGGTGAACGCAGTCTCGTTACGCGCCCTTACAGCCAACGTGCGCATGCCGTTCGCAAATGAAAAATAATATGCACCTTGCGTACTCAGCAGATCAAATGAATACATTCCACCCCACGTCTTATCCCAGAATTGCGTATTCTCTACCTCAAAGTGGAATCCAGACGGATTGTCGAAGCCATGCTTGGTGAGATCAATATCTGCAAAGCTGGTGCCTGTAACGAAATGTGATTGACGCTCGAGTCCAGGCGTATTCGTCTCCGAATAAATCTGCTTAGTAGATGGTTGACTATGATCCCCACCCTCGCCTACATTCGCAAGCAGCCCACCTATGCGATATCCGATCGAGAGCTTGTCGCGAAACGTATGAACACCGGTCTCAAAGTGCGTGGTAGTAAACTCTCGACGGAAATTGCTCTTGCCCGCCTTCGACGATGTAGGTCCCTCGCCGTAAAACTCAACCGATGCGGCATCCTCATAAGCCGCATCAAGCCGGAAACTCAGGTGGCCGTCAGCAACCGAGGGAGCAGCAAGCGCAGTTCCACCTCGCCACCAGAGCTTGGTCGAGCCAACGAGCGAGGTATCTGTCGTTACGCTGTCACGCAGCAGATCGGTTCGCGTGTAACGAGGTCCGAGCGTAAAGCCTGCGCCGGTGGGCAATCCGCCCAGCTTCAGACTCCAGCCATTCGGCCAAAAAATCGGGTAGAGCACATTATTTTCAATTTCTTCAAAAACCTGTTGCCCTCGCGGCGGAGCCAGAGGAATCAGCTTCTGAGCTTTCGCCGCTTCCTGCGCTTCAATCAATCCTGCTCGCGTGACGGATGGCGCCTCAGGCATTTCATGCTGCTGTGCAACCGCTCTGCTGCCTGCCGAAACGAGCAGACAAAGAGCAAGGATCGCTTCGCTCTTTGAAAACAAAGTCTTGTTAGCCAATTTCGCTCTCCTCGGCAGGTGTAAATACCAATAGGTTTGCTTCATTGCTTGGTTCAGGGCCGGCTGCCATCCTTCGCGTATGCGTATAAATCGCAATGCGATCGCATATCTTCCAAAGGACAATGCAAATCATGCTCAAGCAGATCAAAATTACCCGCAACGGAAGAACGCCGTGCGCCAACCAGAACAACGCCTGTAGGAGCCCCGCCGCAATGCTGTCTCCCACACGTTCGCCCACAACATCGATGATCGGCCTTACTTCACGCCTGAGTTGGTTCGGGAGTTCTGCATATGTCATTTCTGCGCCAAAGCGGAAGAGCGAATTACGGGCGGCATATTCCCCGGTTCTGACGGCGGTAAGAAGCACAAAGCTGGGGACAAGAGCTGTCAGAACCGCAACGGCGCTGCCGAAAATGGCATACATCGCCATACTCGACTTGCTTTGCATACAGGGTTTACATCGAGCCAGTCCAAGCTGAGCCATCACCGCGGCTAGTCCAAGACCAGCCTGTAAGTATCCAAAGAAATGCAACAGCGCTGTGCGCGAGGTATATTGGTGCGCTGCCGTAATGCGATATGTAAGATCTAGCAGCGTTGAGCCCGTCGCACTCAGCACCGTCGCTGCAGCAAGCGAGATGGCCACAACCCGGGCTCTCTTCACCTTGTGATGAATCCTTGGATCGCGAACATCGATATCGTTCACGGGAATCCGCTCCCGATGAAAACTCAGCAAACACGCCGTAAAGATATTCATCGAAGCGAGAAATAGATTCGCTCCCGCAAAGCTCTCCGCAGATCGGAGATGCACCAACCCCACGCCGGCCAGCAGCCCTCCTGCAGTTCCTGATACAAGAAGCATAGGCACCAGATGTGCTTTTCGATCCGGTTCGCTGCTGATCCAGTTACTCACCAACAGCCACAACAGCGACACACCTATGGCGGTTGAGGCTGACACCAGCACATAAAACACCTCGCTCGCAAACTGCACAGGCCAATGTACAAACGCCAGAAACATCTCGCATGCCGCCATCGTCAGATATGCCAGCCGGATAACGCGGCCCAATCCTCCTCGCCGCAAAAGCCAGGAGAGGGAAACACTCAGCGCAAGGGCCACACCCGTTCCAATCACGATCAGCAAAGGAAGCTTCTGCACAGGCAAGTCATTACCTAACAGCGAGTCGCGAAATACCCGGCTGAAAACGAAGTGGATCATCACGGCCGCGCAGCTCAATGCAAAAAGCACGGTGTCTGTTACGGAGCTACGAGAACGTGAAGAGTGGGTGGTCATGACACAAGCAACATTTCCTGGGATTCTCTTCTGAGCGTCGGCCTCGGAAGCAGCAGCAAGAACGCTTTATGACGTCTATTGTTGCGTCAGCCGGCGCCCGCGGAGAACCCCAGATGGAGTGCGTTGACGGGCTATTTCGGGCCCTCGGAATCTCTCTTTAGCAAAGCGGTAACGCTCGTCCGAGGCCGAGATACCAACTCAAAAGAGGTCGATAGGTGACTCTTGCAACACGCCCCGATGAGAATGATCGAGGGGGATCACTGCCGTTGTAGAGGCACGCGGACGCCGCATTTTGAAGAGAGAAGGCAGGAGGCGAAGGGGATGAAAAAAGAGGCCGGCTCCTGCCTATAAGCGTATGATTCCTCGCTTGAGTACGATGGTGGTGGCGTATTGGCAGTCGTG
>DASYBJ010000153.1:0-27020 GCA_036500845.1 Acidobacteriaceae bacterium | reverse complement strand
AGACGGAATGACCCGACTCAGTGCGCCTAAAGCGGATCCTTTTCAGCGTTTGCTTCTGGTCGGCCCGGAGGGTCTCAAACACCAGACCTTGCGGTGTTCGGCCATGTAGCTTCCAAAAGCAGATCCCTCGACTGCGCTCGGAGCGTGTGACTTTTTTGATTTAGCACAAAAACAGATACTGAAAATAAAGAGCTTAGACGCCCAAAAGGCGCAAAAATCGAATAAAGTCACATCCTCTCGGGATGACTAAAGTAAGGATTCGCTGCGGCCGGGATGACTATGAGGCGTTGTGAACAGATTCCAGGCGTCGTAGGCTAATTATGCGCAATTACTTATGACGTTGTGTTTAGCCCAAGTTTGAATTCCTAATCCCTCGGCGGCCGGAGCCGCCCTCATTTTCTTGTATTTTGCGGGTGGCAACGGCTAAACAGCTTGCGGAAAAACTCGGCATGGGGCCAGAGAAGACGCAAATCGGGATAGAAAACCATCACCCGAGGCAAACGAATCGTTCCTAGGGCATTCTGACGTGATCCATTCTTGGCACTTTCTAAGAAATTGAGTCTTTCCGCAAGCTGTAAAGCTGTGCCCTTCCCAACACTGCCGGGCTGGGCTCATCCGTCGCCATTGGGCGGGGTTCGCCGATCACGCTCTCGCAGTGTGGTTGTACTGGATCGGGCGCGAACCCGGCGGGTCAACGGATCTCGGTGCATGCAGTTGTGGTCTCCCACATCTGACACAAACAACGTGTCAGATGTGGGCACTCCAGGCCGCTGGAGAGTCAACAGAAAAGCGAGTTCTATTTGGCGCTGAGCTTCGTGTCGTCGTTCGATGAGGGTTGCAGCCGATACGGTAGGCCGCGACTGTAATGCACTTCTGATGCGTACTTGATTTCAGAGCATACGAGCTTCGATGCGGGCTGTCGTGGTCTCCCGCATCGCTGGCGAGTCAGCGAAAAGCTGTCTCTGTTTGGCCCTAAGCTCGGTTGCGAAGCAGAACCGCTATCCCCTCTAGTGAATCATGTTGATGGTATCCTGCGTAACCGTATCGAAGGTGGTGACTGATTTCGAGTTGGCTTCAAATGCCCGCTGCGCAATAATCAGGTTGGCAAATTCTGTCGAGATATTCACATTCGATGCCTCGAGCGATGACCCCTCGACGGTTCCACGGCTGCCCGTTCCCGCGACGCCGAGGCTGGCCTGTCCCGAGGCCAGGGTCGCCTGATAATCGTTGGATCCAACCGGAGTGAGACCCTGTTCATTGGATACTGAGGCGATCGCCAGCTGGGCCAAAGGCGCGGTCAGACCGTTCGAGTAGGTAGCAGAGATGACACCGTTCTGATCGACGGTAAAGCTCTTGTACTTCCCGCCGGCATAGCCGTCCTGCGGTGTAGCCGAAGCTGAGGAGGGTAAGGCGGTCTGCGTAATCGTTGGGTTCCCGTTTGCGTCGAAAAGATTGAAGCTGAAGCTAAGATTGTTCGCTCCGTCGCTCAGCCCACTGAATGTAACCGGAGAGATGTTGCCAGTTGGGCCCGTCAAAACCCCTGAACCATTGAACTGAAGAGGACCTGTCGCGTTTGCACTGCCTGTTGCTCCAGGAACAGTGATCGCGTAATTCCATTTGCCGCCTCCGGCCGCAGTGAAGGTAACGGTCGCCTGCTGGGTGTTGCCGAGAGAGTCGTATAACGTAACCGGAATGGGCACGGCAGTACCGGCAACCGCTGTCGCACTGAGATTCATATCGATTCCCATGTTCTGGGTTGCCTTTGGCGCCTGCGTCGCATTGGTGGGAATGATGATGGGAGAAGGTAAACCATTGGCGTTGATGGTCCCGTTTACCGCGGGATATCCCATGACCTCCAGACCATTGCTGGTGATCAGGTTGCCATTTGCGTTGGTGGTGAAGTTGCCCGCTCGTGTAAGGAACTGCTGCCCGCTCGCGTTTTGGGCAACGAAAAAGCCGCCGCCATTGATCGCCATATCGCTGGTAACGCCCGTATTGTTGATCGTGAATGGTGTGAAGTTGGTAGAGGTAGAATCGACTTGAACCCCGAGGCCCCCCTCGATTGGATCTCCCGATCCGGACTGACCTAGTTGCTGGTAGAAGAGACTGGAGAAGGTGGTGGTCTGAGCCTTGTAGGCGGTGGTGTTCATGTTGGCGAGGTTATTCGCAATGGTGTTGAGGTCCTTTGAGTCGGCCTCTAACCCGGTCAGCGGAATCGAAAAAGATGCCATGGTGTCTCTCCTGGAGCTTGATCTTGTACTCGGTGCATGCCGTGGTTGTGAATCGCCTGCACCCGAACGGCAGGCGTGACGAACGGATTTGCTCGCTACATCCTGACCATCTTTACTGCGTAGAACCCGCTCCCGGCCACCAACTCGTGGGAACAGGCTGGGTTGCGGCAGCTGGCGGAATCGGCTGAGGCGTACTCGAAGCGTGACCTGCCAGAAGAGCGGAGGGTGTGCCAGGCTGCAGAGCAGCAGCGTAGCTGGCGAGCGCACTGGCTGCCGAGGTCTTCGCCGGCGTCGGCTGCCCAGACGAGGAATTGGCCGTCGCTCCGGCCGCCTGGGCACCTGCGGAGGGAGTGCTGCCGCTGTTTGAAGGTGTCGTCGAAGGCGAAAGGCTGCCAACTTCCTGGTTAATCGAGATCAGCTGCTGGAGGCTATTGACGTTGACCAGTTGGTTTACGTACTGGTTGGGATCCGTATTGGCTGTCGGATCCTGGTTCTGCAATTCGCTGACGAGCAGAGTCAGAAAATCGTTGGCTGTAATGGTTGCGCTGTTGGTCGTGCTACTGCCGTTCGTTGCGCTCGAGGCGGCGCTTTGGGCCGTGTTGGCATTCATAGTCTTAGCCTTCGCAGCCGCCTGCTGTTGCTGTGCTGCTTCAACTTGTTGCACGATGCTGTTCAGGTTCATCTTTCTCTCCTCCACACACGTGATCTAGATGTTCTGGAACCTTGTTCTTACCGATTTCTAAGCCCGCAGGCTGATCCTGCTTCCGTTGACAGTGGTAACCGCCGTAGTTTGGTTTTTCTCTGCGGAAGCGCCGGCAACAGGCACGTTCTTGGAGCCCTGCGCCATTTGCCCTTGCCCTTGATTTTGAGCTGGGCTCTGATTCTGACCAGTCGGGCCGCCTTCAAATTGCTGCCCCGCCGACACGCCGAGCTGACTCACAGCGAAGTCGCGCCCTGCCAAATGAGTGCTCAGCTGTGGTAACAGCGCTTCGAGTGTGCCTCGCTCCGCAACCGAAGTGGACTGGAGCGCTGCGGTCAAATGCCCGTCCTGCCGTTGAGCGACGACTGAGATCCAGGAGTTCTGGCCAGTCGCGAAGCCGGCTTCGACACGGTTGGGAGAAAGCTGCCAAACCGCCTCGCGCGCAGGGCTCGAGGGGGTACCTGCTCCATCCAAAATGGAGTGTGGGTTTGCGCTACCGGCGGCCGGCGTTGGTAAGCCGGTGCGTGCCGACGAGCTCGGTTGGGACGGAGAGATCGCGATGTCATGGATCGGAGATGGGACGGGTGCGAGCGAATGGCCGTCGTTTTTTGGAACGGGCACCACATTCGCTGCGGTATCGTGGGAGGAAACAGGGGAGCTTAGTTTGGCAGTGGCCAACCACTTACCCGGTTCGGCGGCTGCACTCGCCTGACCAGTGCCCTGGGCTTGCTCGCGTGTTGCGGGAAGGAATGACTTAGCAACTGTGGCGGGCGCGCCATTCCCCGTTCCAGATTGCAAAACGCTCGCCGTTTCGGCTTTAGCCCGCACGGGATCCCGGGGTAGAACCGACGCTCCAATTTGGGAGGCTCCAGTCTTCTCGTCCGGTTTCGGCTTTGCTGCAGTTTCGAGTGCGGCTGCAAACGAACCAGACTGCTGCGTTTGGCCGCCAGCATTGCCGAGCGCGGCATTGCCTACCGGCGAACCCTGCGCCGGTACGTCCGCCTGGATATTGAAGCCGTGCGTTTGCCGACCTGCGGGGTGGAGCGGCGCGGATATTGCCGGAGGCGGTGGGACAACCAGCGCTGCGGCGACCAGAGGAGCTTTGTCTTCACGCACCGGTATGAGAGTAGTTGGTGCGAGAGCCGGCTGAAGCGCGGGCATCTGCGATGCCGGAGCACCTCCATCCTCTTTCAGCCTTTTCTCCTTACCGGCTGTGGCGAGCTTCGCTTGATTCGCACTTCGCGCATCTGGCTGAGACGGGACTGCGGCAGCGGATAGCGGAGGATCCTTTGCGATGAGGGCGCCCGTGTTCAGAATGGCAAGCTTGCCGGGCACAGTGCTGGCCGGGCGAGCGCCGTTAATCTCTGTGCCTGCCGCCGGTTCGGGTAGCACTTCAGCTATCGCTTTGGGATCGGACGCGGGCAATTGTTCGAGAGAAATCTCCGGCGACGTCTTGGACCCGAGCGTTGAGGATCCCGGCGCAATCGCGACGGCCGGACCCGCAGAGGATTGTGCAGCCAGGAGCGCTTTCGAGAACTCTTGAGCTTGCGACTTCATTGCTGCGCTTCCGCCTAACCCGATGGTCTTACCCGTCGCAGGCTGTGAAGCCAGTGTGGTTAATGCCTCGCCTGAGATTTGTGCCGCCATCGGGAGATTCATCGCGCAATAGCTTGAGCATTTCTCCTGCCAATCCCTTTCTACTCTGGCGAAAACAGATTAGCCGGTTCTTATCTTCGGTCGTCACCCCTCCTTGGGGCGGCGGTCCTCCTCACTTTCGAGGGCGCGCCGCCGGCGGAGCTGGAACAGGTCGTCAATCTGTGCTCTGAGTTTTCGCTCAACTTCAACACGCTGCTTCTCCAGCGCACTTTGAAGCAGAGTCTCTATTTTTTGCCGCTCCCGTCGACGCTCGACGTAGACTTCGCGCTTGGCTTGGATCTCGCACGCGATCTGCGGAATTTTAAGCGCGTTACGCACGGCGACAACACGGTGGATCTGTGCTTCTCGTTCCGCGCCGATCCACGCGTGCGGTTTTCCCCCGTAGTCACCGAGTGCATGGTTTCTTCGACTTCTGGCCTCCGACTCTTCGCGAACTGCCTCCTCGACTCCGGCTTCGGCGCGGCGCAGTCGACCGACCGCGCTCTCAACGGCAAGCCTTGCTTGATCCTCCTCGATTTGCCGGATGCGATGGATACGAGCCAGCCGTTCACCTGGCCCACTCACGTCGCGCCGCCACCGGCAATCGCTTCCAACTGCTCTAAGCATTTCGAAAGCGTCATACGGTCTTCCGCGGATTGCTCCAAGAACCGCCGGATGGCGGGCATCGATCGAAGAGCCAGGTCGAGCTCGCCATCTGTGCCTGACTTGTAAGCGCCGATGCGAACCAGGTCCTCCGAGCGCGCATAGGCGGCCAGCAAGCTGCGAACCCGGGTGGCGTACTCACGATGCTGGCGCGTGGCAACTGAGGACATCAGCCGGCTCACCGAATCGAGAACGGCGATTGGAGGATAAGATCCTTGGGCAGCGACGGCGCGGCTCAGAACGATGTGGCCATCAAGCAACGACCTAACAGAGTCGACGATGGGATCCTGCAAATCGTCGCCCTCCATCAACACGCTATAGAAGGCGGTGATGGAGCCTCGATTGAGTCTTCCAGCCCGCTCCACGAGACGCGCCAACTTGGCAAAAACAGAGGGTGTATAGCCTTTGACAGTAGGAGGCTCTCCTGCCGCCAATCCTACTTCGCGCTCGGCCATTGCGTAGCGGGTCAGCGAATCCATAACCAACAGTACGTTCTTGCCCAGCGACGCGAAGTATTCAGCGATCGCTGTCGTCGCATAGGCCGCACGGATGCGCAGCAGCGGAGACTCATCGGAGGTCGAAACCACCACTACCGAGTTGCTTCTGCCCTCGTCTCCCAGAACGTCTTCGAGGAATTCGCGCACCTCGCGCCCGCGCTCGCCGATCAGTCCTACCACGGTGATATCTGCGGAGGTGTTGCGCGTCATCATTCCGACCAACGTGCTTTTGCCCACGCCGCTGCCGCCAAAGATGCCGACGCGTTGCCCGCAGCCCGTGGTCAGGAGTCCATCGATGGCGCGTATTCCCGTCGTCAACGGATCTTTGATCGGTAACCTCTCCATGGGCGGTGGTGCCGCGCGCTCCAGCATCCACATCGCGGAGACGGGCGGCGGCGGGCCGTCATCGATCGCCTGCCCGAGCGCATTCAACACACGACCGCGCAAGCCCTCACCTACTCCGATGCGCGGTCTGGCTCCCGTTGCGTCAACAGCATTGCCATATTGAATCCCTTCGATCCTATCGAGCGGCATCGAGAGAACGTGACTGCCACGGAACCCAATCACCTCACCCAGGTGCCGCCGGCCTGTGCTATCGACGATCTCACACGATTCGCCCAACCTGCATACCGGTCCTTCGGAGCGGACTGTCTGGCCCAGCGCTTCGATCACCCGGCCATGCCACCGCAAGGCGGGCCGTTCTTCAAGGGCTTGAAAATACGAACGCAACGCTCCCTCCGCCTGCGTCGGATTCGCCGCGGACACACCCGCCGGAGAGCCCTGTGCGCCCAATAAAGGCTCGTGCTCCGCATCAAACTCCGGGGTTCGCTGCTCGCTTACGGTCCTCACGAAACCCGCCGCTCTAAGAGATCGAAGAATCCCCGCTCGATCTCCTTAAGTTGACCATCGACATTCAGCTCGATCGTTCCCATTTGCGTCTCGAGCTCGCAGCCTCCGGACTTGATTTGCGTATCCTCTACTAGCTTAGGACGCTTGTGGCCGGAGATTTTCGCGAGCGCCGCCTGCCACCCGTCACGGTCAACTGAGGCAACCCGCAAAATGGAGCCCCCGCTCTCTTCCAAGCGATCCAGTGCTGATCGCACCGCACCGGCAAGCAACAAGGGATCCATTTGTGCTTCGCGATGCAGCACTTTTTTGGCGATTGCCAAAGCTAGCTTGACGACCTCCGCTTCAACGCTTCGAAAGTACCTTTGCCGCTCCGCCTCAAAAGCTTCGAGCGCTTTGCCGATCGCGCCACGGCTCTCGGCGAGTGTCAGCGCGAAGCACTCCTCTACTGCCCGCCGTCCCGACTCCTCGCCCTCCTGACGACATCGCTCCGCGGTTAACGCTAGCTGACGCTCAAGTTCTGCCACCTGCTGCTCGAGTTCTGCGATCCGTCGCATTGCTGCTGTGTCCTTACCATCACCTTCCGCTGTAGGTAGCAGGAGGGTAAAACCAAGCGTCGAGGATGGACCCTGCGTGGAAAGAGAACTCATCTGTTCTACCGTTGGATACCTTAGGCGTTGCGTTCGAGTCTGCGTCTCCATTCTCTTCTCCTCACCACGGCCATTGCTTCATCCTTCACGGCTTCGCTGCGCCGGATCGCGTTTACGCCACATATTCGTCATCCGCTTCGGGCTTGAGGAGGAGCTTGCCTTGCGCCTCCAGATTTCTCGCGAGATTCAAAATCTCCCCTTGCGCCTTCGTGATGTCTCGCCCGCGTACCGGACCCATCACTTCCATGTCCTCGCGCAGCATCTCGACCGCCCGCGAAGACAGCGCTCCGAAGAAATGCATTCGCAGGTTGTCCTTCGCGCCTTTAAGCGCGGTGGCTAGAAGGCCTTTGTCGATGTGCAACACCAATTCCGTCATACTCGATGCAGGAACCGTAACGAAGTCTTCGAATGTAAACATCAGGTTGCGGATACGCAACGCCATCTCAGCATTCTCCCGCTCGATCGCTTCGAGGACCTGCTTTGTAACGGACGCATCCATCCGATTCATCAGGTCGGCAACCACTTTGTATCCGGAGTACGATTTGCCGCGGTCGCGGCCCAGGGACTCCATCCGTCGGCGCAGAATCTGACCAACCTTCTGGGCCATCTCGTCGGAAAAGTGCCGCATCTCCGCGAGGCGTTTTACGGCAGAGACACGCACTTCTTCAGGGAGGGCCAGCAGAGCCTGGGACGAAGCACGGGGATCCAGATGTGCCAGCACCAGCGCCACAGTCTGGGGATGTTCGTCTTCGAGAAACTTCGCCAGCTGTTGCATGTCCAGCTTTTGTAGCAGCGCCAGATTGCTATCGGTAGCCTCGCGACTGCGCTCTACCTGATCGAGCAAAGCTTGGGCCCGCTGGCTGCCGAAAGTCTCGACAAGAATGCGCTCCGCATATTCGGGCCCGCCGAAGGTAAGATACTGCTGCGTCTCCATCAGCTCATGGAACTCCTCGAGCACCGCCTGCGACACCTCCGGAGCGACCGCCTCAAGCGTGCCAATTTCCTGCGTCAGCCGTTCGATCTCCTGCTCGTTGAGTTGCTTATAAATCTCCTTGGCCTGTTCGTCGCCGAGTGCAACCATCAGCACAGCGGCTTTGCGTATTCCGGTCGTGGGCATGCTGTCCGGCAAAACCCTTGGTGCGGGTAAAGCTGCCAGTTTTCGTTCCATTCCGCTCTCCTGCCGCAACGCCTTCCTCCTATTGGTTTCTTTTGGAGAGTCACACCGCCGCTTATGGCCGACAGAGTAGGCCTAGCGAGTCGGCTTCCTAACTCTTGACTCCTGTGTCCGTGATCCAACTCTTGACCAGCCGCACAACCGGTGTCGGCTCTTGGGCTATATGCTCGGCAACGGAGGCGCGGAGCATTTGCGCGCGAGACAGTGGTCGAACGGCTCCGAACTCCGGCGTGGATTCGTGTAAGGCGGGTGGAGTTCTGCTCTCCGTCAGAGCCGCCGCATCGATCGGAGCACTCAACTCAGCGCGGGTGACCTGCTGCGCGATGTGCCGCCCCGCCGGACGGAATACGAAGAAGAATAGAAGCAGGAAAAGAAGAATCGGACCTACGAGCCAACTGATGGCGATAACGTGATCTTTGCGCGGTATCAATCTCTCGACGAGTGTCTGCGGCTTAGGAATTACATTGTCCGCGAAAGCAATGTTCTCGATGGCAATCTGATCTCCCCGTGAGGCGTCCACACCCACGGCGGCCTTGGCCAACTGCTGCATCCGCTGCAATTCTTCAGGGGTGCGTGAAACAAACTTCATCGTGGCGTCTTTTCCGCTGCCTGCCATAGCGAGCTTGTCGTTGACCAGGACCGCGACTGTCAGGCGCTTCACCTGCCCCGGCCCCTGCAGGACATGCCGCGTGCTCTTGGAGGCGAGAAAACTTGTGTTCTCCTGATGGGAGCTTTCGCCATTCGTCGTCTGTGGCGGAAAGAGCGGCAATGGACTCGCTGGTGTGGAACCGTTCGACGCCCCTCCGGCATTGGGCGCATTGCTTGCGGTCCCAGGTATACCGGCTGCCTTGGACTGTCCGGCGCCGGTGCTTTGATCAGACCGTTGTGTGGAAGCCATCACGGTTCCCTTCGGATCGTAGACCTCCTGCGTCTCCTCTTGATTGGAGCTGTCGTAGTCAACGTGAACGGAAGCGCGAATATTGTCCCTGCCGGCAACTGGCTCGAGCGTCGCCATCAACCGCTCTTCCAGTTGCTGCTCATAGAGAGCCGTCTGAGTTTGCACATCCTTCTGTCCGAAAGAGACATGCCCATCCGCATCTACCAAGGTGACGTTATTCAGGTCCAGCCCGTCTACGGCGCTGGCTACGAGAGTGCGAATGGAATCGGCCTCAGTATCCGGCAAGCTGCGCCGCGTGAGCTTGATCACCACCGAGGCTTTGGCCAGGCGCTGCTCGCTCTCAAAGAGCGAATCGTGAGGCAGCACGAGATGCACGCGTGCTGACTGAATTGCACCCATGCTGCTGATCGTGTGCTCGAGTTCGCCTTCGAGAGCCCTCTGGTAGTTCACCTTCTCGTCAAACTCCGACCCGACCCAATTCGGCTTATCGAAGAGCTCGAAGCCCAAACGTCCGGATTGCGGCAGCCCCTTCGCCGCCAGGCCTAACCTGGCTCTATCGAGGAATTGGGCCGGCACTCGCAGGGTAGAGCCATCAGCGTCGAACTGATAAGGAATCTTCTCCGTCGCCAGCTCCGCCGCTGCCTGCTGACCGTCTGTTGGGTCCAAATTGTGATAGAGGACGCGCCACTCTGTCCGTGTGGAAAGGAACATCAATCCCCCGAACATCGCGAGCGCGCCGGCAAGCGCCGCGCCCATCCACCAGCGCTGGCGCGGCGTGGTTCTGCTGAGCAGCAGCCGTTTGAGTTGCAGTCCAGCCTCTGTGATTCGTTTGAGCGCGTCCGGCATTCGCTTCCCAGTCTTGCCTCTTAGAACTGCATGGAGTTCAATTGCTCATAGGCCGAAACGGCCTTGCTGCGGAGAGCCAGCGTCATCTCGAATGCAAGATCGGATCGCTCGGTTGAGATCATCGCGTCGTGGACGTCGACACCGGTCCCACGAAGCAACCCGTCAACTTTCGCCGTTGCGTCACTTTCAAGTTTCCCCATCTGCTGCAACGCCCCTTGAAGAACGTTGGCAAATGGCGTCTCAGAGCGAATCGGGTTTGTCGTGGAGGTCAGGCTGGTTGAGCCTGCTGCCGCACTCTTTTCAAACGCAGCGGCGGCGGCAGAGCTAAGTGCGATTGAGTCAATCATGGCAGTCCTCACTTCACCAGGTCGATAGAGGATTGGAGCATGCCCTTCTCCGCTTGAACGGCCGTGGCATTCAGTCCATAAGATCGGGTTGCCCCCATCAGATCCACCATCTCGGTCATCGGATTGATATCTGGAAAGTTCACGTATCCATTGCTATCTGCGTCCGGATGGCCCGGATCGTAGCGGCGCAGTGGAGAGCCCGGATCAGCCACCACTGCCGCGACCTCCACTCCCTCGGGTCCTCGACCCCCAGGCCCCAATTGTTGCGTAAGCACTTGTCCGAAGTTGGACGATTCGACCGCTGTCGCTGCAAAGACAACGTGCTGCCGCTGATAGGGACCGCCCTGCTGGGTCCGGGTAGTCTCGGCATTGGCCATGTTCGCAGCCACGAGCTCGGCGCGGATACGCTCCGCCTTCAGGGCGGTCCCGCTCAACTCCATTACTCCAAACAGATTCATTGTCTTTTGACCTTGTCGAAGAGAGGATTACTTATCAGCGTGGATCGCATCCGAGATGCGCGTGAATTCGCGTTTCAGCAGAGTGGTGGCGGCGCGGAACTTCAACTGCAATTCACCTAACGCGAGGCTTTCACGGTCGAGCGAAACATTGTTCCCATCGGGTCTCTCAAGTAGCCCACCTACCTGCCGCACCTGTGCTGGCTGGGACGCCTCCGCCGAGCCCATGCGCTCAGCCAGCACTTGATCGGCTGCGCGCGTAAACTCGCCTTCAAAGTCGATGTCCTGTGTCCGATAGCCCGGAGTATCGACATTCGCCATATTACTCGAAATCAATTGCATCCTCTGTGTCGATAGGTCGAGATATCGAGTTGCTTCGTCGGAGAGGGGTGTCGTGACCTGCATCGTCTGAAACTCCTTGCGATCGATGGGTGCAGGAGAAGGGCCAACTCTGAGAGCGACAGCTAAGAAACGTCTAAAGCAAGGTCTTATCCAGCTGGCGGGATCACGAGTATCGTGGTCCCGCCAGAAACATAGCCAATGCAAGCAGCCATGGCAGGCAGCGCCGTTGAAGCCGGTCCTCAATTCGCTCGTTGTTACTGCGATTTTTCCAGCTAAGAACGTCCACTTCCAAAACGGATCTCGCTCCCCGAGATTTCCGGCCTCTCCTCGGCGAGGATATATCCACGCTCCAGAACATGTTCGAGCTCGCGGACCCCACCTGGCCAGCTATGCGCCATGAGCCGCTCGAGCCCGGTGGCATTCAGGCACTTAACCGGTTGGCCCGATGCGATGCGGCGTAGAAAATGGTGCACGAGTTCAGGGATATCTTCGGTTCTCTCCGAAAGGGCGGGAGTGACCAGTGGAAATACCGCAACGCGAAAATAGAGATCCGCGCGGAAGCTACCCTCGCGAATCTGCTGCTCCAGGAGTTGGTGAGTGGCCGCGATCACCCGCACATCGACGCGTACCGGCTCGTTCTCGCCGATGCGCTGCACCTCGCCCTGTTCGAGAAACCGCAAGAGTTTGGCCTGGACCGAGAGCGGCATTTCGCCGATCTCGTCAAGAAATAGCGTTCCGCCATGGGCCGCTTCTAACCGGCCCGTACGCGACTGCACAGCACCGGTAAAGGAGCCCTTGGTATGCCCGAAGAGCTCGGCTTCAAGCAGAGCCTCGGGGATCGCAGCGCAATTGACAACGATGAATTGGCGCACGGAGCGATTGCTCAGGCGATGAACAGCGCGCGCGACCAGCTCCTTCCCTGTGCCCGTAGGACCTTCGATCAGCACGCTGGCGGTCTTCGGCGCAACGAGCCGGATCTGTCGGCACAACTCGAGAATCGGCGGACTCGATCCAATGATTTCGGGAAGCTTTGCGGACAAATCGCGCGGACCAGCCCCTGAAGCTTGGGGCATCACCGCCAACATCCCTTCGGCCGCACCGGTCATGATGGAAACCCGGCGTTCGTTGTCCTCACCCGCGCCAGCCGGCGCCGACACGAAGGGCTGCGTCCCGCCCAAGCTTGGGTAACTCTGGGGCGGCGCGTCCGAACCTTTGTGGCACCTGTCTTGAGATCTATCTCGAATGTCGTGGAACTTATCTTCGGTTTTACTTTCAGGTTTGGCCAGCTCAGGTTTGGCCATCGCTCTCGCCACAGAAGCAGCTACAGGAATTACCGGCAAACCTCCATCGTCATACCCGCGGCGCAGGGCATACCAAAGTTCCTGACGCCGTGAATTCTTGACCGAGGCCATCTCGAGCGTGGTCATATCTTGGGTTAGTAGATCAGTCCGTGGATAGCGCCTGCGGCATTCGGAGATTACCTCATTCACATCGAGATCCGGTAGCCAAGAGTCCAGGATCAACGCTGAGCAGTCGTTCTCACCAAGGTAGACCAGGGCCTCTGCTCCTCCGGCGGCCTGTCGAACCTGCCAGCGCAACCCCTCCAAAATGTCCCTTATCTTCTGTCGGAATGATGTGTCCGCGCTGGCAATGAGCACAGTTGCGGCGTGCTTTGTCTGGCCTCCTGTGAAACTCTGAAGCTGTGTCATGCAAGGCCCTCTTTGACGCGTTGTAGTGGAGTAGCAACAAGCTTCGGACGCCGCTTGGCCACTCGAAGGTGGACAACCAGAGCCAACCGCCTCGGGCTACCTTCTGCTGCGATACTTCCGCCCATTCCTTCGACGAGCAGCTGGAGCCGCGCCGCTTTAGGCAGTTCCCCGCCTGCGAACGAGAAGCCTTGAGCTTCAAAAGGACGCGCCTGTACCGCAAACCCTGCCGCCAGCCGTTCCCCTTCCTCAGCCGGAACCGTGAGACGGATCTCAACCGTTCGATCCCCCAGCAACTGGAGGGACACTTCAAGCGATCCACCTGGAATTGTGGCGCAGGAAAGAAACTCGAGCGCCAACGTGAGTGTGCGGTCCAGCGCTTCCGGATCAGCCCAGCAATGCAAACGCTCAGAAACTAAGGTTGTAGCTGTAAGGCGCAAAAAGTTCGAATGCATCAGCTTGCATTCGCGCAGCTTGCTCTCAAGGAACTCTTCGACTGGAACCGGCCGGCAAGCACGGCGGCGCGGCGGTTCCTCCAAAAACTCTCTGAGGACCTGCAACATTCTCGTAGCGCGACGCAGTTCCTCGCCGATATTCAACTCGACAGCATCGAGCGTACGACTCCCCCGCAGTTCGTTCATCCAGAGCGCGGCGGTCAGAGGTTGCGCCAGTCTATGCAGAGCGGACCGAAGAAAAGCCGTTTGGTCGACTTGCGGCCGACTTCTTCCATTGATTACCGGCTGCGGCCTCTTGCTCTTCCCAATGTCCCGACGGTGCGACAGCGACCTCACGCATGACATAACCTTCTCCTCGCACGGTGTGAATGAGGGGCTTCGCAAAGCCCTGATCGACCTTCCGCCTCAAGTAATTTACATAAACCTCGACTACATTGGTCCCGCTCTCTTCCGGCAAATCCCACACCTTCCGGAGCAGGGTCGCTCGAGGGATGCAGCTGCCTTTGTGTTGGATCAAATATTCGGCGAGGGCATATTCCCGGGCGCTGAGATCGATCTTCGTTCCGCTCCTGATAACCGAGCGTCGCACGCGATCGAGCTCCAGATCGGCACAGCGGAGCACTGGGTTGGGGACAGACTGCACCCGCCGCGCGAGCGCTTTGATGCGCATCGAAAGTTCGCGGAGCGCGAACGGTTTCGCAAGGCAGTCATCCGCGCCGAGCTCGAAGCAGTTGAGCCGGTCTTCGAGAGTCGCGCGCCCGCTTAGTACGAGGATGGAGGTGGGGGCGCCGGAGGAGCGGGCCGCACGGAGAACCTCGGTTCCGTCACGGCCCGGCAGGTTCAAATCAAGAAGCAGGAGATCAAAGCCCGCCTCTGCGAGTCGGGCCAGAGCAACATTGCCGTCGCTGGCAACCGCCACATCATGACCTTCAGCTTCAAGATGTTGCCGCAAGACAGAGATGAGCGCTGGCTCATCTTCCACGATCAGCGTACGCATGTTTAAAACCCCGGCAGAAAAAAGTTGAGCAAAATGAGAAGCTTTAATTTTTTTGAGCTGTTCACCGCTTCCCGACGATGGGAACCGGTGCGAGGGGGCCAGCCCAAGTGCCGCCGTTGTTCGCAACATTTACTGAGATGAATGTCGCAGAAGGAAACGCCCCGGCACCTGGGAACTGTAGCGCCCTCAGTCATTATTTCGGCAATGCATACAAAACTTATAGTTACGAATGTCACTTCAGGAAGCTGCTCTTTGCAGACTGGTTCACCACCAAGTGATTAGATCGTTTCAGGCGGCACCCATTTTCAGCAATGGAGGAGGCCAGGTTGTCTGCGTAGCGAATGAACAGCCACGCGCGGCCTCTATGCTTTTCCACAACCGAAGGCAACAAGGGCTCGGCGGTAATGTCAGAGGTCTTTGGAGATTACGCTCGATGAGATTGCTGGCGAGGTGTTCCGGCGCGTGGCGGGGATCAAAGAGACGGATGCACCGGAGTGATATTCAATCTTCGCCGAAAAACTCGGCCAGACTGAATATCTCTAACGTTTCGTTGAGAAATACAGAATCGATCTGGAAATTCGAAACCGGTCCGAGAGTGAGCTAAAAATCAACCACAATTCAGGAATCGCACTCCGATGTCCGCCAGCTATTGCAGCCGCCGAGGTTAGGCGTAGCTCTCTTCAACGCGAACGGCTCTTCGCCTCGAGATTCAGAAGTAGTCCGCTGCCAGTTTTCCCGGAGCGTTCTGCCGGACTCACCTTCAAACTTGCCGAAGGACTTCACTCACTTCCGCGGCGGCCATAATCGAGATGAGGCGAAAGAACTGTTCGGGTTCATCGCCGTTCCACTCTGTCATATTCAGTACATTGATCCAAAGATCGGAAGCTTCATGGGCCGGAAGGCCGACAGCAACTTGTGCCGTGGCATGCAAGAAAGCCGTCAACTCCAGCTCGGCCGCGTTCATCCATTGCGAGAGCGTCTCGTCAGGGCAACCCTTTTTGGCTCCCGCTGGATAGGAAGATTGTGCGTGAGAGTAGGGTTTCGATGGCGAGCTGAGCTTCTTGGAAGAGCCGGTGCGATTGGCCGCAGGCAGAGGCAAAAGGTGGGAGGCGATGACAATAATTGAGCCCTGGGTGAGATCGAACATGTGTTCAAAGCTTTGAGTAGCCATGGATGTCTCCGTCGCAAAATGCGGTAAAACACTGCCGGATGTCCGTCGATCCCTCGCGCGAATTTTTCCTGGGGGCCCGTCGCACGTGCTGGACTCGGATGGGTTGGAGCGAATGACGCTTATCCCGTTGTCGGCGCCATTTTCAAGGTCCAAGTCGCAGGCGTTCTTCCGCAAGAACAAAGGAAATAAGGATGCGACCGGCGTCTCCAAAATGTATACTTCCCTCTAAACTTCAGGCAGGTTCGCAACAAAGAATCCAACAGTGACCCGAACAACGGGGGCCGAGAAATCATTCATTACGGACCTGCCTTCCGCCTCCACGGGGGGTGAGTGCTGCGTGAACGGCACGAAGAAGATCGTCGGCGCCAAAAGGCTTATCGAAAAACGGAGCGCCGACCCGAACAGCAAATTGACGCGCGTGTTCCTCGTAGCGGCCGCTGATGAAGATGACGGGCAGGTCTGCGCGTTCCTGCTTCGCTCGGCGATAGAGTTCAAAGCCGTCGATCTCCGGCATATGCACGTCTGCAATTAAGCAACTTGCGCTTGCAAGCATCCCCGACTGTAAAAGTGCTACTGCCGAATCGAACGAGCTCGCGTCAAATCCTGCCGACTCGAGCAGGGCCTTCAAGGATTCTCCGACTCGCACGTCATCGTCCACCACCACGACTGGAGCAGTTGCCGAACGAGTCATGGGGCGGGAAATCTCCACTACTCGTCCGACAATAACAAGAGCATCGGCTGCTGCCTATTATGTGTTTATATAGGGCGCTCGCAAGAGCGTAACGGGAGAAGACAAGAGGCCTTAGAAATCTCGCAGCCGGAGCACGAATGAGAGCTTGATGATTCAGCCCCGGCCAGGAATCTGGGACCAGTGTATGCAAACCCTGAAGCAGCACGCACTGGTGCAAAGTGGGCAACTGGTGATCTGCGCCCGGATTGCGTAAGTTTGCTTATGACCACGCCCCCGATGGATGCGGCTGTTTAATGTTGGAGCATCAGTGTTGGAGCATCAGGCAGGTGATCCGGCTCTTTGGCAATGCTAACTTCGGATGAGATCGCTCACTTCGCTCGTAGCTCAATTGGAGTCGTTCGATTTCACGTTCACCATGGATAAAGAACGAGTTTCTGTTCAAGGCACTCGATACACCCGAGCAAAGCGTCCCAATGGTAAAAGAGATCGCTGTTCGCGACATCATCGCGCGTATGCCTAAACATCAAAGATGGCAAAGGGAAAGGGCTCCTGTCGCTGCTTGAGAATATGCAGCGCCACGTTAAAAACGGGCACTCCGCAGGTTGTCTCCCCTGAAAAGCTGCCATGATGTGCGTGACCGTGGAGAGCAAACCTTGGACGCCGGCGGTCGAGTACCACCTCCAGCCGCGAACTGCCTAAGAAAGGGAAGATCGGCTCCGGCTCCCCCTTAACGGTAGCTTTGATAGGTGCGTAATGCATTATTGCTATGCATTTCGGCGCCTTCAGCCGAGCGATCGCGCGATCCAAGCTGGCGGCCTCCTTGATCGCGACGTCGACGAAGTCTTTGATGTAGCGCTCCCCAAATGGCATCAGCTCATGAGGAGTGAAACCGCCGGATGATCCTTTCACGCCCGCAAAACCGATGCCGTCGAGTTCGAAGCAATCGCCGTCCAAGAGATGAATGCCGGCATCAAGTACCATTTCACAGAGTTCGCCTTCCTGACCGCTTTCGTAGTCGTGGTTTCCGAGCACAGCGATGATAGGAACCGTGACATCGCCTAAGACGTCCAGCACGCCCCGCATCTCTTCCGGCTTGCCATGGTTTGTCAGGTCCCCCGCGATCACAAGGGCGTCCGCGCGATCATTAACCGCGGAGAATGCCCTTGAATCTGCGGCCCGGTCTGCGGCATTCAAGTGGATGTCTGCGACTGCTGCAACTCTCATTTTATTTCCCCAGTCGCTTCCTTCGGCACCTTCGAATGGTCCCTACAAAGTTCGCTGTATAGGTCCCGCTCACCCCAATCCTTGACGTCGATGGAAAACATATTCGGGTCAATCAGGGTTCCGCGAAATGGGTCTGTTGCCTGTGACCTTGCGATGCGCATCCGAAAATCCGAGAGCAGGCCGTCCCATATCCGCTGCGGAATGTCTTTGACATGAGCCGGATAGACATAAGCAAAGAAGACCAGTGCCCACAGCAACAATTCGGAGTGACCGTCGAGGAGTTGCACTAAGCGATCCCAGTCCAAGGAACGGCTCTGTGCCCGCAGCAGATGGGCCACATCGGCCCCGTCGAAACGCTCTCGTCGAGAGACGAATATCTTTGACGCGATCATCTCCTCCACCCCGAGCACTCCGCAAGAGATACCTAGGACGTCGTCTGGAACGGCACGCTTAATCCATTCTTCGTCGACGATCAAGACCGCGTTGCCCAACGCCGTGATCAGATCAACGAAGTATTCTCCTTTGTACGCCTTCGCGAGCCAAACCGGATCTTTGACGAAGGTTTCAAAGCCCGCGTGCTGCAGAGCCTCTGTAGCTGCTGGAATCACGCGCGCTTCGACCACGACATCCAGATCTTTCGTGTCGCGCCATATGCCGGAGTGCTTCTGCATTGCGAAAGCTCCTGCCACCGCGAAAGGTATTCCTTCCGCTCTCAAAGTTGCTAGAGCGCTGCGGTAGCAGCTGATTGCTTCAGGCAAAAACTCAGGAGCTGTCGAAGAGGTGACTGGAAGCTGGGGATCGTCCTCGTGCATAGTCGATTGGACGCATTTATAAGTGTTATCTTTGCCAGCCCGAACATATTTCTGGCGTTCGATTCCTTAATCGCAAGGTATGTCTTGCTGCGGAAGATGATCAGTTTGAGGAGTGCTCGGGCGGATGAGGAGCATATAGCCGTGCCCTGGTCCTCACTTTTTGTTCCTAAGAATTTTTACCAATCGTTCCGGGTGTATAGGTTTGGCTACGAGTTCGAATTCATAGCCCTGCTGTTGCGCTCGGAGCAAAAGATCGGTGATGCCGGCTTGTCCGGAAAAGAGCAGAATCCTCGTGTGAGGAAACATTTTCCGGATTGCAATGGCGAGCTCAACACCGTTCATGAAAGGCATCAGGATGTCTGTCAGCAAGTAATCAGGTTGGGACTTCTTGGCGATTTCGAGTGCCGTCTCTCCCCCGTATGCAGCGACCGCATGGAAACCATAGTTGCCTAGAATTTCGGTCAATGTGTCGGCCACGAGTACTTGATCGTCCACCACGAGTATTTTGGGCCGCTCTCGTCCGGCAGCTTCGGATGTTTTCTTCTGTTGTCCCAGTTCGCCAAGCTTCCAAAGGGCCTCGTCAGTGACTCTAACGATTTCCTGCGCAAGTGCTAGCATTCCCAGTCGTCGTGGCTCTTCGAGTGAAGCACCCATTACTTTTTGTCCTCGGGATCGTTCCGTCGTTCGACCTTCGCAAACGGAATGGAAAGGTTTATGCTGGTACCGCTGTTCCCAGGGCGTGTGCTGCTGGTCAGTATGATCTGACCGCCTCGCTTTTCCACGAGCTGCTTAGCCACCCAGAGTCCTATCCCGGTGCCAGTACTCCCCTTCGTTGTAAAAAAGGGCTCGAAGACTCTCGCTAGTAGCTCCTGCTCAATCCCTGTGCCCTGGTCTTGGACCACGACATCTAGAACCACTTCGTCACATTTCGTTGCCTCCGCAATCTGAATGCGAAGCAATCCGCCTCGCGGCATAGCATCGATCGAGTTCGCGATGATGTTTGAGAACACCTGCAGGAACTCGCCTTTGCTGACGGCAATCTTGCGGCGATCCTCGAATTGGCATTCAACAGAAATGCCACGTGCGCGCAGCTTCGACTGATAGACGGTGAGTACGTCTTCGATAAGCTCGTGGAGCAGAACCTCAACAGGCGGCCCCGCATCACGGTAGTAACCGAGGGTCTGCCTGGCGATGTGGGAGACGCGCTCAATTTCTTTCTCGGCAGTCTCCAAGTAGGCACAAACTTTACTGTCACTCGGAACGCTCTTGCGGGCGAGAAAGACGAGATTCATCACCGATTCCAAGGGATTGTTGATCTCATGCGCGATTGTGGCTGCCATACGCCCGGTCGCAGCAAGTTTCTCAGCTTGGATGAGCGATCGCTCCATTTGCTTGCGTACCCGAATATCACGCACGATTTTCGAGGCTCCAATGGGACGGCCGGCGTCGTCTCTAATCGGAGAGATGGTCACGGAAACTTCTATCCTCTCTCCGCTTTTCGTGATTCTTGTTGTTTCGTAATGATCGATTCGTTGTCCCGCTCGCAGCTTCCGAAGGATTTCGTCCTCCTCGTGATACAACTCCGTAGGAATTAGCTTTAGGATGGATTGGCCGACAATTTCCTCCTCTGTGTACCCGAACAAATGCTGCGCGGCCGCATTCCAGCTGTTGATCACTCCGTCCAAAGTCTTGCTCACGATCGCATCGTCGGACGATTCGACGATTGACGCCAGTAGTGAGAGTGCCTGCTGATCGCGTTTGCGCCCCGAGATATCGTGAGCAATCTTGGCGGAGCCGATGATCCGTCCGGACCCATCCCGAATAGGGGAAATGGACAACGATACTTCCAGAGGCTGGCCGGCTTTTGTGACTCTCACAGTTTCGTAGCGCTCGATCCGTTCGCCCGCTCTCACCTTCCGCAGAATCTCGGCTTCTTCGGCATGGAGGTGTGCCGGGATGAGGAGCAGAATTGAACGCCCTATCGTCTCGTCGGGCCGGTATCCAAACATGCGACCGGCAGCCTTATTCCAACTCGTTATCGTGCCGTTCAAATCCTTGCTAATGATGGCGTCATCGGAAGACTCGACGATGGAGGCGAGCAGGAACTCTGAATGTTTTAGACTATTGCCGCTTGCATCAGACGTTCGCAAGAGTTCGTCGGGTTTTCGGTTCAAGGCTGCTCCAGAGAAGATCCCGCTCGTGATGACAGTGTCTTTCCTGATTCGAAGATCGTCGCGTACCAAGACCTTTCGCTTCCGTGACGGCTGACCGCGACGTTGTCGTCACTCGGACAACAAAGCACTTCACGCCTTCGCTTTGCCATCGTCCACCAAGGTCGACAGGAGTGAGCCCTCCAGCATCTCGCAAGCCATTCTATTTGCTTTATTTAGACCTTTCAAAGCATGCGTGGCAGAGGTTGAACACCATGATCCACAGCCTGGACCTGCGGCTCCTGGAATCCACTACTCTGCTTTGGCTTAGATGCAGAAAATCGCAAAAGTGAGGGACCGGGAATTCGGATGTCCCGCAAGATCGACCTACCGGTGGATCGAAAACATCCCTCAGGTGACTGCCGTCTTCGCCTGCCTAGTTGCTGGTCCCAGTAAGACAGCGTCGAATGCGAGACGTCGTGCTGGGTCGGACTATTATTGGGATCCGGGATGGAGCGAATACCTGGATGAGAATGCTCGGGCCGGGTCGAGCTCTTGTAGTGGTTCTTCGACTGCGGACGAAAGCTGGCGAACCAGATCGTCAACGTCAGATGGCTTTCCCTCGACGCGACAACTATTTTCCAACCAGAGTCCTGTATTCCGGGTGCTTCTCAATGTAATCGGCGACCACGGGACAGATGACATCGACTTTCAGCTTGTTATCTCGCGCGTACTCGAGAGCGGTTTTTGCCAGTTCGCCCGCGACACCGCGCCCGCGCAGCAGGGGAGGCACCTCGGTGTGCCAAAGCGTGATCCAACCACCGCTGTCGATTTCAAACTCGAGATACGCGGTTTCCCCATCATCTTCGAACTCGAATCTGCTTCTGAGGCCGCTTCTCTTATCACCATTACTCATAAGATCCGCCAGATATGAGAGATGTATCTTGGATGGAGACCTCAAGTCAAATATTGCTGGAGCGAAATCGGAAGAAAGCCTACAGGCGGTTGTAGCCAAAAGCGGACATCCCATCGATCTGAATCTCGCCCCATAAAGATTCGGAAAGAGACTCCCAACACCAAAAAACGATGCATGCCGGAATCATCATCAACTTCGCATCGCGCGGCTGAGTCGCTCGGAAGCTTGCGAGTTTCTGGTCTTGACTCATCGTTTGCGCCGAGGCTAACACGGCTTGTGCGGTCGGAGACGACTCCTCTGCAGAAAGCCGACTGCCGTGATACCGTCCACCGACAGTATCAACGATAGAAGCGTATCGACAACTAGCGGGTCGCCCACTCCCACTCCTGCTTGCCGCGTTCCATCACCGCAGGCTTGTCTTCAGGCAGAATCCACCGCTCCGTTACCAGTCGGTCCACAGCTTTCTCATAGCGGCCGAGGTAGTCGTTCTGACCAGCGTACCGCTCAGCAATCGAAGGTCGCGGATCCCCGGTCTGCGCCCGCTCTGCTCGCGTCTTCGCAAAAGCGATGTACGAACCCTCAAACGGTACTCGTTGCCCGGGCGCACCGATCGAGGCGTCCCGCAGGTTCCAACCCGTATAGGTCGCCAGTGGAACGGTGATTTCAGGCAGACGCACTCCGTCCCGCTCGTTGCCATCTGCGTCCAGCTGCGGCACCAACGCCGGAAATGCTGGGCCGACCATCGGCGGTTCCCAGGTGAGAATGCCCGTGTGCTGCCAATCAGGCCCGAAGTTAAGATGCCAGGCTCTATTCACTTCCGTCGGCCGGTTCACCCCCGGGATTGCCGGGAAGTTCCACTTTGCCAGGGGCACGAGGGTACCATCTGCCAGATGGGGATAGCTACTTAGCGGCGGCTCCGTCCCGTTCCGCACCCACGCATCCATGTTCGTGATCATCGCCCTCCAAAAATACCGGACCGGTAGTGGCGACATCGGTTCCTGCCCATCCAGATCATGGGTACCCTTGACAGGCGGGAAAGTCCCCGAGAAATGCTGTAGGCCAGTGAAGTGGTATACGCGGACATTCGGGCCGATGGGCGTGTCCTGTTTGCCGTCCGCCGTGACCGTGATCAACCCTGCGACCCGTCCCCAGTATTCATACGATGTGCATGAGAAGAAGACCTTCGGGACCACGTGCTCGGCTTTCGCCTTGTCGAGCAAGCCAGCCGTCTTGCCATTTACGGGATCGGTCTCCGGCTCGTCTGTGAAGGGAAAAATATCGGTAGGGAAGTCCACCGAGGAAGTAGGCTGCGCATCCCGTGAGGGCTGCGCGAACCGATAGTTGAAGCTCCCGCGCCCAGCTCCTGCGACGTGGGCCAGCACGGCATCCAGCGCTATGCGTCCGTCCTCATCGGCATTGAAGCCTTCGTAGAGAAAATCACGCAGGAAGCGCCCGTTCTGCGAGATGCCTTCTCCATACACCCGCTGGGCGGGACTCAAAGCATCCGGATTGTGCTTTGCCCAGGACGCGAAGTCCCGCACCGCCGCAAATCCCAGGCCCGCCACCACAGGATCCTCCACAATATAGACGCACTCGTAAATCTTGCCGGGCTGGAAACCCCCATTCAGATGAATGTGCCGATCATCCGGCGTGAGTTTGCCGTCCACGACTGTTGCGAATTGCCACTGATCGCGGGGAATAACTGTGCGTGCGGAGTGCCGCGAATCCCGGACCGTGAGCACATTTCGAGGATTATTCATGTCGCTCACCGGATATTCCTGCCCACCGATCTGCCCTTGCATGAGATGGCCCAGCGGGATTACATCCTGCTGCTTGGCCAGCATAAAGTCGCCACGTAGCAAACCATGGATGGTCTGCCCGTGCTCCTTGGCAATCGGAGCGTAGAGCTTTAGCGCATTCTGGCCCACCGCGTCCCACTGCCATCCCAGTGAGACCACAGCAAAGCCTTGACGCAGGAGCCATCCATCACCCGCGCTGTGCGACAGATCGGCGTCTCCCCCATCGACAAGCCTAACGATTCCTGCGCGGCCGCGATTGGGGACCTCTAACAACATCGACCCGTTACCATCTTTGGGGTCTTTGGGCCGGATTGCGACGAAATCCGTGGAGAATGCTACGTCACCATTCTGTAGGTTCGCTGCGTTTCCCAGATCCACAATGGGCTGGTTGTGCGGGTTTGCCACCGCGACCGCGAAGTACACTTTACCCACGATTCGTTCATAGGGTCCGGCGTTGCCAAATGGCTGCCCACCGAGTACATCCTGGCGCGAGGAAATCTCCACGCGCACCACCCGTGCATGTACTCGGAGGGTACCGCAAACGATCGCCAGCAGTACCAGCCAAAACGAGCGGAAGGTTTTCATCGTGGCAGAATAACAGTCGCTTGCACGGGACCGGAAAAGACGGCGTTTCCGGGTTCGGTGGTACTGAAGAGAATCCCTTACCTCTACCGTGTCAAGATCAGTAAACTATTTGGAGTCACAGAGTTATAGGTAATCGGAAGGCTCTACCCTGCTGTCTTTCAGATGCGGAGAACAATCACCCGGTAAAGGGTGACTCTTAGCACACTAAAGAAATGAGAGTAGCTTGCCGATGCTGAAAGTATGAGCTTGGAGATGGTAATAGATTTCGTAATGTTGTGCGTGGACCACGCCTCTCTGATCCTGCCCTTCGCGAAACGCATCTTTATTGCGTGGGTACTGGGACACGCTTTGCCCGTTTTCCTGTCACGGTAAATCGCCGCAAAAAATAAGGAGTTATTCTGTTATTCTCTACCATTGCGATGGTGGCAGCATCGACCCCTCTAGGTTGCGAAGTTTGCCTACAAACTTGTAATCGCGTGACCTCTTCGAACAATCCTCGTAGTGACTCCGCGTCCTTAGTTTCGGCTTTGCGCCAGCCCTGTTGTTCTGCAAAATGATCGGCACATCTGGCTTGGCCGCTTACGAAGCCCGCGCCGGTCGCCTACGCTTCTCTGGTACTTGGTTTAGCGGCCGCGCGATCCACCACTCAAACCCGTTCAGTTGTGCCAGCGGCCATTAACCGAGTGACAAGAACTGCTCGGGTGTCCCATTGCGGCAGGTGGAAGTGAATCTCGATAGGAGCTGACTCCATGAGGTCACAAATTCGAACGATCATGCGCCATTGCAGGAATGTTACGCAGGTATCTACCAGAATGCTTTTGCCGACACGAACGGCACTGGAACTCGGTGTGCGATGCAGAACGACAAACCTAGATATCCAACTGCCTATTCCAAGTATCTATATCCGAGATATGTTTCCTGAGGAGCCCGCAGATCCGACAAGTGCCGTGAAACTCTTGCCAGGGACCACAATGAATGGCAGCCCGAATATATTAGAAGAGTTCATTCTCTGCGCTCTGGTTAAGAAGATACAGCCGCAAACGATCTTGGAGATAGGCACGTTCAAGGGAGGCACTACATGGCATCTTTACGAAAACGCACCTCCAGATGCTGTGATCTATACGTTGGATTTACCAGACGACGAAGTTCCAGACGATATGATCAACACTGACCGTCAGTACGCGACCAACAAGCGGCGTCCCTTTCTGCCAAATTCCGACCGGGTACGGCAAATTCTTATTAACAGCAAGAAATGGGACGGCGTGCTCGACAGGAAAGTAGAGTTCGCGTTCATCGATGGTGACCATTCATATGAAGGCATACGTAACGACACCGAAAAGACCCTTCGGATACTCGATAACTACGGCTGCATCTGCTGGCATGACTCATTGGAAGCGGACTTCAGTTATGGGATTATGCGGTATTTGCTGGAACTCACTAAGAAAGGCTGGAAGATCTTTCGAATCCGTGGCATGCACGAGATTTCGAGCGTTGCAATCTATATGACGGATGCGATGCTTGAGCGCCTTAAAATCCCTGAACCGCGGCGCGGCGCAATGCTCTTTCGGGACTACGTAGGGCGGGATTAACCCTCTCCCGCCGCTTTGGCGATCCAGGATGAGCCCGTGCAGCGATTGCTTGTTCGCTTTGGAGCCTCGACTTGAAAGTTAGGCGAGCTGTCCAAATGAGTTCTGGAGATTGCATAGGCGAGCAGTCGAGTTGTGGCGGTCAATCTCGGCTGTAGCAGAAGAACCCTGCGCATCGCTTCATGTAGCGTCGTCTTCGACATGTGCACTCCTCTTGGCTGGTTCCCCGGAGACGCAGAAATGGCCGAATCCCGGGCGGCGGTCCGATTCTAATCCATGGGGTCACCGACAGGTGGTCACATCTCATTCGATTCCGATGAGCTTGATTGGACGCCGCTATCCGATCGCGTCCAGCGAACAACTCTTTCCCGAGAAGCTTTCGCACCGAAAACCGGGAGTGGAACTCCGATTTCGGGACTGGCCGCGGCAAACCACCACCTCTGAAGAACTTCATTATCACCTGCAAGGGACGCAAAGATAAGATCCCGACGCCAGTGGAGACGTTTGCGGACAGCAAATGAACCTCCGCACCTAGCCCTAAGCTTGGTGATTAGTCAATCTGGTTATAACGGCGGGCCGCTGCCTGTCCCAGGGCGATCGCTGGTGTCCATTCGAGGCTACGCACTTCCGATCCCGGCCGTGATGACGTAGGGCCGGCAACAGTCGAAGGCAGGATGAAATTCATCAACTGCATCACACGCATCGTTATTGCAGGCGACACATTTCCAAATCGTGCCGCCAACTCTGCTTGAGGAGTGATTGCTATTTCACTTCTGCCCGACAGAACAGCCCGGACAATTTGTCGCGCAGCCGACCGCGCTGACGTAGAAATTCCCGGGAGGCTTGCGCCTAAGCTAAACCATCGGTACTCGCGCTCTGCATCGCCTTTGAAGCGCGCATTCAGATGCGATCCTGTGCGCATCAGCCCCGGACAAACGGTGATGACCTGGATTCCCTTGGCGCGCAATTCAGCATTGAGCCCTTCTGAAAATCCCACGACAGCAAATTTGCTCGCTGCATATGGAAGCATATGAGGAACTGCAATCTTTCCTCCGATAGATGCAATATTTGCGATAGTACCCGATCCGCGTGCGAGCATCTGCCGAAGAACAGCCAATGTGCAGTAGAGACCGGAAAAGAAATTTGCGTCCATGACATCTCTAAAATCGTCGATATTCTGATTTTCTATGGGCCCTACAGTAATCACGCCGGCATTATTTACGAGAACATTGACTTGCCCGAAATGCGCCGTCACCTCCTTGATCAACCTTTCCGCCTCTTCAGGTCTGCGAAGATCGCTTGGAAAAATCCGGACATTTTCTGGCCTCGGCGCTGCTCCTCTCTGCAATAAAAGCGTACGGGCACGTTCAAGTTCTCCAGCATCTCGCGCGGCGAGTGCCAACAACGCGCCTTTTTTCCCGAACTCTTCAGCCATGGCGAGACCGAGTCCTCGGGAGCCGCCAGTGATCAGTACGACTTTTCCGCATAACCTGTGGGATCTCTTCCTGCATGCCGCGTTTGCCGCGAGCGCTACTGCGCCGGCGCAGGCGAGCCCCGTGCTGGCTAGAACTACCCCACCGACGATGGCTCTTCTTCGAATTCTCATTTGAACTATGACTCCGCGATGAGCGTTGTTAACTAACC
>DASYBJ010000152.1:0-9232 GCA_036500845.1 Acidobacteriaceae bacterium | reverse complement strand
ATGTGATCCCTGAACCCGATCTCTAGGTGACGAGCATCCTGATATCAGACCACTAAACTGCTACATCAGATGACGTAGGTTGCCATTGGGACTCACAATCCTTTTCTTCTGATTGACGCTAGGCACAGCAATGTCGACGGTGCGCACTGTCACAGTGGTTGTTATAAGCTGCACCGCTGACTCGCTCGAGATGTTTCGCCACGCGTGTTTTGCGTTGCTCGGGACCTGCACAAAATCTCCTGGCCTCACGTCCAGCCATTCGAACTTTCATCTCTTTGAGACGATGCCCGAACAGCCCCCCGAGACCAGGAAAAAACTCTCGACATCAAGATGGCTGTGAAGAGTAACGGAAACGCCTAAGGAAACAGTGTCCAGCGAAAAGCCTTCAATCGAGGCAGATTCAAGCGCCTCCGTTTAAAATCGGCGGTTGACTGCATTCGAGTTGTCCTGCTCCCTTGTGGCGGTGCTCCTGCCTTCGGCTGATTTGCCAGGTTCTTCAGCAACTCGCTGGCAGACTCGAAATGGAGCAGGCCCGACGGAACTATATGAATACATAATAGACGGCCAAACCCCCCTCTCGCTAGTATCGAAGCGTGGTGATTAGGGAACACAATACCGCAGGTCGGCGAATCAGTGGAACCCGCACGGAAGGGGCATTTGACGAGCAAAGGACAAGACCGAGCGAGATACAACTTAGAAGCTTCTAGCCTAGTAATGGCTACTCCGTGACAGGCCACCATCCAGCTTACTGGTGTACTCCGGGTCATTCGGCTACGTAAGAATCGTCTGCATAGGAAGTCACCATGTGAACATTCGGCTAAACCTCTTGAAACGATCCGATCTTTTCCGCAACCGAGGGAAGCGAAGATGGACAAAATTGTGGTCGTCGAAGATGATCCGAAAATCCAGAGAATTCTGCACCGTCTGTTCGTCTCCGAAGGATTTGAAGTGCTCCCCGCTCTCGACGGTCAGACTGCAATCGAACTAGCAAATAGCAGGGCGCCGAGTGCGATCATCTTAGACTTGATGCTTCCTGACACTTCGGGCCGCGACGTCTGCAGGACGATCAAAGCTACGTCACCAGGAATCCCTGTCATCATTGTGAGTGGGCTCTCGGAAGTAGCCGATAAGGTGCTGCTGTTCGACATCGGGGCTGACGACTACATGACAAAACCCTTTAGTCCGAGAGAGCTACTCGCCCGCGTACAGGTGGCGATTCGAAGAGTGAAGAAGCCCGAAGTGACAAAGGCAGTGTCGTTCGGGGATATTGTGATTGACCTTTACAAGATGGAATTCTCGAGATCTGGCGCTCCCTTATATCTGACTGCACATGAATTCAAGCTGCTGCGATTCCTGATTGAAAATGCCGGGCGCGTCCTCACCCGTGAAGAGTTATTGCAGAAGGTATGGAAGTACAGTACTTACATCACTACTCGTACCGTGGACAATCACATCCTTAAACTGCGCCAGAAGGTAGAGCCTGATCCTACAAACCCGCTACACATTCGTACTGTTCATGGACTTGGGTACAAATTTATCTATTAGGGTAGTGTAAACAACGGCTACTCCCCACCAGTTACGTTAGCTCTACGCATTCACGACTTAGCTGAGTCCCGCGACGTTCTCTGCCCCTACTTCGTCGCTATTGTGGCAAGTTATAAAGATTGGGCCCTTTCAAATACCTGTCAGAGCTTTGCCCAGCTCTGCGAGGGAAGATCTAGCAAGAACTGCTGCTGCACAAGCGCGTGCATGATTTCCAGACCTGCTACCAGGCGGGGTCCTGGGCGCGAGAAGTAGGCTGTAGCATTCACCGCATATACCCGGCCATTCCGCACAGCGCTCAAGTCCTGCCAACCGGCAGGCGGTGCGGTTCGATGGTATTCGGCCACAGCTTGTTCCAGGCCGTACCCACAGGGCATGACAAGAATCACTTCCGGATCAGCATCTAGGACCTGCTGCCAGGGCATACGGCAGCTGTCTTCTCCCAGCTTGCCGAGCGGATCGATCCCGCCAGCCAGGGCTACCATTTCCGGAATCCAGTGACCGCCGTTAAAGGGTGGATCAAGCCACTCGAGACAGGCGACCCTTGGTTGCTGCCTCTTCACACTCGCTCTCACGCTCTCAACGCGCTTCCGCAAGGACTGAACGAGCTCCGCAGCTTGGGATTCCCGGTCGGTCGCTTGGCCAACCCGCTCGATGTCGATGAAGACATCCTCAAGCGTATGCGGAGTCAGAGTTATCACCTCAGGCCGTGAAGAAAGCTGGTAGAGAGCCTTCACCAGATGCGAACTGCTCACCGCGCACACATCGCACAACTCCTGTGTCAGGATCAGGTCCGGCCGAATCGACTCCATCCGCTCCACATCCACACGATAGAGGCTCTCCCCGTGCGACGAATACCGGCTCACGTCGCGATCGATGTCCGCCTGCGTCAGCCCATGCCTCAAGATAGTGTCGACGACGATGGGTTTTCCGATTGCTGCTGGAGGATAGTCGCACTCGAAAGTCACACCGGCAACCGAATCGCCAAGATCAAGCGCAAATAGGATTTCCGTCGCGGATGGTAAGAACGAACAGATCTGCATAGATCCATCAATAACACACCGTATCCCGCTGCCTGAACGGTCTTAAGCAGAAAATCGGAGCCGGTTGGCGAGCAAGGGAAAGATCCGCCCCGAGAGCGGCTGCCCCTGGCGCACAGGAGCCTGACCTGCATCCAGGATCGCCCGCAACGAAAGTTTCTCGAACAGATGCCGAGCGACTAGAATCGGTCCCCAGGTGGAAGCGCGAGGGCTAGAGATGTCCTCCACAGCAACCCAGCGCGGGTTCCCCTCGGCTCTGCCAGCAGCCGGATCAAGGCACCCAGCTGCGGCACCAGCAGGTCCTTGCGCCCCAGGTGAGCATCTCGATATGTCAAGGCGAAGCGCTTCTCAGCGTCTCTCCGGCACGTAGACGCCTTCAGGTTGTGCCGGTTGAGAATCAACGAAATATTTCCGTTGAAAGAAGATTGCCAGGTTCACGAGCGCGATCATTACAGGCACTTCCACCAGCGGGCCGATCACAGCCGCGAACGCAGCGCCGGAGTTGATGCCGAACACCGACACGGCAACGGCGATGGCCAGTTCGAAGTTGTTGGAGGCGGCCGTGAACGAGAGCGTTGTCGTCTTCGAGTAGTCGGCCCCAAGCTTTCGGCCCATGTAAAACGACACCAGGAACATCACCACGAAGTAGATCAGCAGCGGAACCGCGATCCTGAGAACGTCCAGGGGCAGACGCACGATGTAGCTGCCTTTGAGAGAGAACATCACCACGATCGTGAACAGTAACGCAACCAACGTCATCGGGGCGACGCGTGGCACGAAGTTGCGGTCGTACCATTCGCGCCCCTTTGCCCGAACCAGAACTGTGCGTGTCAGGAAGCCGGCGAGGAACGGGATGCCCAGGTATATGAAAACGCTCTCTGCGACTTCACCGATGGAGATGTTCACCACAGCTCCGCGCAAGCCGAACCAGCCGGGCAGCACCGTGATGAACACCCAGGTGTAGACGGAGTAGAAGAAGACCTGGAACAGAGAGTTGAACGCCACCAGCCCGGCTGCGTATTGTGTGTCGCCTTTCGCCAGCTCGTTCCACACGATGACCATGGCGATGCACCGTGCCAAGCCGATCATGATAAGACCTGCCATGTACTCGGGATATCCGCGAAGGAACACGATGGCGAGTACGAACATCAGAACCGGCCCGATCAGCCAGTTCTGCGCGAGCGAGAGGCCGAGTACCCGCTTGTTGCGGAAGACCTCGTGCAGCTCCTCGTATCGCACCCGCGTGAACGGCGGATACATCATCAGGATCAGTCCTGCAGCGATCGGCACTGAGGTTGTGCCGATGCTGAAGCGGTTCAGGAACGGCACGACTCCGGGAGCAAGCCAGCCGAGGGCCACGCCGAGGGCCATGGCAGCGAAGATCCATCCCGTCAGATAGCGATCCAGAAAAGACAACCGACTCTTTTTCATAGTTGCCTCCTACGATCGGCCTATCTGGTCGATTTCCCGCTTGATCGCCGTGTCCTCAAGCGTCGCCAGGGGCAGCGAGAGGAACAACCCGATCCTGCGATCAAGCATGGTGAAGGTATGATGGAACGCACGCGCGATTTCCTCTGGAGTCCCCTTGACTGCCGCCGGATCAGCAATACCCCAGTGCGCCGTCATCGGCTGCCCCGGCCAGTACGGACACTGTTCTTTCGCGGCGTTGTCGCACACAGTAAAAACGAAGTCGAGCTTCGGCGCTTCCGGCCTCGAGAACTCGTCCCATGACTTGCTGCGCAGGCCCGCCGTCGAGAATCCCGCTGATTCGACCTGCTGAAGTGCTTCCGGTCGCGGCTGTCCGGTCGGATGGCTGCCCGCACTATAAGCCGTGAACTTGCCCTTGCCTTTGTGGTTCAGGATAGCCTCGGCCATAATCGAGCGCGCAGAGTTACCGGTGCAGAGGAACAGAACGTTGTAATGATCGGACATGTTCCTTATTCTTTTGCTCCTGCCAGAGCAGGAGTGCAGCAACCAGGCTGACAGCAGGCGGCTTTGGGCTTGTTGGCTCGGACGAAGGCACTAAAGAACTTCTCGTTCACCTGGGGAGCGATGGCGTCCACGTCAACGCCAGCCTCGGTGAGGAATTGGCGCGCATCCTCGACGTTGTAGACGCGCGTCGGCTCGACGGTAGAGTCCTCGAATCCGGCGCCTTTCAGCTTTGCGATGTACTCGCTCTCTTCGAGCGCGCCGGCGATACAGCCAACCCAGAGCAACATGCTCTTGCGTACAGCTTCCGGCACGCTTCCGCGCACAACCACATCGGAGACAGCGAACCGTCCACCGGGCTTCAACACACGGAAGGCTTCACGGAGAACACGATCTTTGTCAGCGGAGAGATTGATGACACAGTTCGAGATGATGACATCGACGGAGTTGTCGGGCAACGGGATGCTCTCGATTTCGCCTTTCAGGAACTCGACGTTCGTGACGCCCGCCTGCCTCTGGTTTTCACGTGCGAGCGCCAGCATATCGTCCGTCATGTCCAGTCCATACGCTTTGCCGGTTGGACCGACGCGCCTGGCCGAGAGCAAAACATCGATGCCGCCGCCAGAGCCCAGATCGAGAACGGTTTCTCCGGGTCGAAGATCGATCAGCGCGGTCGGGTTACCGCACCCAAGGGATGCCTTGACCGCTTTCTCAGGAATGATCCCCGTTTGGTCTGCACTGTAGAGATTGGTCGTGATCGGATCGCAGCAGCGAAGGCCGGGATCGCAACATGCTTGCACACTGCCCGATTGCGCCACGGCGCGCGCGGCGCTTCCGTACTTCTCCTTGACCTGTTCCTGCACACTGGTCGTTGATTCCATGATTCCGTCTCCTCGCATACGGTAAAACGAATGTATTCTCTTCTGGACGTATCTGTCAAGACGAATATAATAGGAGTGTGAGTCATTCCTCGAAAAACTACGACCTGGCGCTCCTGTTTGCCGCACTCGCCGATCGCACCCGGCTCAGGCTGTTGAACCTGATGAACGGCAAGGAGGTGTGCGTCTGCTATTTCGTGGAGATCCTTGGGCAGAGCCAGCCCAAGATTTCACGGCATCTTGCCTACCTGCGTCGCGCGGGCATCGTCGCTGCTCGCCGCGAGGGGAAGTGGATGCACTACAGGATCGTTGTGCCGAAGCACGCGGGCGCCGCACACATCCTGAGCGAAACGATCTCAGTCCTCAGTGAAGACAAGACGATGCAGGCCGATCTCTTGAGACTGAATAAAGCTTCCTGTGCTCCTCAGAAACTGCCGGCCCTCGATGGTGCGCCCTTGCCGATCGCTGTCGAACCGGTCGTTTGCGCAGCCTGCTGAATCTGTCGCCGCTTGAATCGGCTGGCTACAGGAGAACCCCGTCTCATCGTTTTGCGTCTCCCTGGTTCGACGCCGATCGGATGGCGGAGCGGATAAGCTCGCCTGACGGAACGTCGCCTGTGTACCTTCTGCACGCCAGACCGAAATCCTTTCGATCCTGGGCGGCAGGTTCGATGTCGATGCCGTTCACACGCACCGTTGGCGATCCAAGGAAGTTCACCCGCTGAGCGGTCTCTACATCCGGCACCAGAACTTCTCGGACCTCCACGTTACAGCCTTCTTCGCGAAGAATCGAATTGATTCTCTCGACGATCGGTAAATGATTGGGGCAGTCTTCGAAATAGAGCACTTCGATCTGCACTTGAGAACACTCCGAGCGCACAGTCATAATCGGCCCTGGTTAAGCTGTCCTCCGGTATCTGCCAAGAGGGATTTCAACGAGAAACGCGAGGATGGAAACCGCCAAAATGGAGTCCAGAAAGTATCCTGCATCCATCGGCACAAGATGAAATTCCGCCAGCACCACGTAAACGATCGCAAGCAGCGACAAAGGGCCCGTGATGTAGCAATGGACTCTGCCGCATCGCGCGGCATTGACGAGACACGCTACACCCATCACCAGGAAGCTTGGTATCCAGAGCAGCAGCCTTCCCTTTTGCCAGTACGAACCAACAATCAATGCGATCACGGGAAGACACCACAATAAGACCGCTCTCTTGCTCCGCACTAGATCACTCGATTTGCAACTTTGCCGATTCATGCTACGCCCCAAGACCGTGGAGGTTAACCGCCCATCTGCTTAAGTATTGGGCAGGCCTGAACATTTTGGGATTGCTTGCGTTTCAGGGTCCGATTGCACTTGCGAAGCGCGGAACTCAACTCGGTCTCCAGCTTCTCAAGCTCGGCCATCTTGTCGCGGACGACTGCCAGCTTGCTCCTGAGAAGATCCCTCACCTCCACGCAGGCGTCCGCGTGCTCGTCACGAATGACGAGGAGTTCGCGGATTTCACCCAGAGAAAAGCCGAGTGCCTTGGCACGCTTCACAAAGGCGAGACGACCAACGGCAGTTTCAGCGAATTTCCTGTACCCGGATGCAGTACGCGATGGCGGAGCAAGCAATCCTTCCTGTTCGTAAAACCGCACCGTCTCGAGATTGATCTGCGCGCGTTGCGCAAGCTGACCTCGCGTCAATCCTTCCATGGCTTCAAGCCTAAACCCTGTAGATACCTACAGGGTCAAGAAAAGTTGAAATGAGACGCACTCTCGTAGCCGACGAGGGCACTCGCGCTGCCTGCGCTCATGTTCTGGTTGAGCATCAGTTGTCGAGCTTCCTGCAGGCGGAGCAGCTTCTGAAACTGCACAGGACTCATTCCGGTGATCGTGCGAAAGTGTTGCCGGAAGGTTGATGGACTCATATCTGCCTCCGCGGCAAGCTCGTCCATGCGTATGGCCTAGGCAAAGTTTTGCTTGATCTGAGATACGGCTTTGACAATCTGCTGGCTGGGGTTTGCGGTCGTGACCAGTTGCCACAGATGTGCGAAATGCTGAAGAGCAACCACGACGTGGAGCTGACGCTTTTTCTTCGACACCCCAAAAGGCTTAAAGGAGGTGCACCAAAGAAACTCGACGGTGGTCCAGGGGGATGTGCTCAAGAGTGAGCAGTTGCATTACGCCATGGCCGGCCCAAGATGTTGTTTACGCCAACCTGACCGGAGGCGACATCGATGCTCAGGCCGCGAATATCGTTAAAGCGATGAATGCGGCTGGGGTAAAAAGACTCATCTTTGTAGCTTCGCCTGAGATACGCGTACGACGAAGTTCCCGGCAAATTCGGTGCATGGAATCGTCGCGAGATCGGTCCGTATCTTCCGCCATTTCGCCGGGCTGCCGATGTGATCGAAGCATCCGGAGTGGATTACACTATCCTCAGGCCGGCTTGGCTTACGGACAAGGACGAAGTGGATTATGAGACGACTGAGAGGAATGAGCCTTTCAAGAACAGAAGTCTCTTGCAAGAGTGTTGCCGCTTCGATTGCGAAAAGTATCGCGTCACCTAAGACCTTTTCAAGCGGCAATCTCGGCGTGAATAAACCCAACCCAACGCCAAACACAACTGGCATCCACTTCCAGACCCCGCTCTGCCAATAGCTCAGAGACATGCTCGTAGGCCAACGGATATCGCGGATACCAGCGGACGGCCTGCAGAATTACGTCCCCGGGATACTGGCGCCTCTTGAACGGATTTGTCAGTGTGATCGGCATGGACTCTTTACCTTATCAGTCCTGTTCACGATCTTCGCAATGAGACCTATCGCCCCGAGGCTCACACTACTTCAGGTGTTATCTCCGGGTATCAAGGATGACTGCTGTCTTGCCGATTGGACTCCGGCCAGCCTTCATATTTTGAAGTCCACTATTAATCTCCTCCACAGAACTGCCGATCACCTCGCCGATATGTGGCCTCACGAGTCCTTTGGCCTCCCAGTCCAGGGCGAGCTTCAGACCGGACTGTAGAAACGCCTGCTCTCCAGCATCCAGAGTTGTGGGCTCGGAGAAGTATCGAAGAATATTGACATTGACATGCCGTGCGTTGTGGCTGTTCAGAATACTGTCCACCGGGCTTTCAGTCTCTTGCGTTCGAGTTGTTTTGCCTGGTCCAACGCCGAGCACAATCCATGTGCCGCCTTCGCGTACCATTCGGGCTGTGTTCGCGAAGCTCGTCTCGTTATAGGTGGTGTCATAGACGATATCGACGCCCCGGCCGTTCGTCAGCCCGCCAATTTCCGCAGCGATGTCATCCTGCTTGTAGTTAAAGACCTGCTGCGCACCGGATGATCGGGCCAGGCCCATAGATTGCGCAGTACTGCCGCTGCTGAACACGGCAGCCGCACCGAGAGTGCGTGCAGCCATCTGTACAGAAAGATGCGCCACGCCGCCCGCGCCGCCAGGAATATAGATGGTGTCACCCGCACGAACGTGGCGATACAAGGCGGCGAACGCGGATAGAAAACACATAGGAATGGCTGCCGCGTCCCGGAACGCTAATGACCGTGGTTTTCTGGCGGTCAGAAACTCCCGGGCAAGTGCATAACCGCCAGAATTGCCTACTGCCCATCCGCCATCTCGATTGAGGTCAGCCATCGCCATGACTTCGTCCCCGATGGAAAATTCTCTGACCAGCTCTCCTTTAGCTACAACGACCCCAGCGAGGTCAAACCCAAGGATGACAGGAGGTGTCCTCCGATGAAAGTTGAGGTCCGCAAGCTTGTACTCGAGCGGGTTGAGTGAGGAGCTTACAACGTGAATGAGTATCTCGTCGGGACCGGGTCGGGGGACGGGGACCTCG
>DASYBJ010000151.1:0-6932 GCA_036500845.1 Acidobacteriaceae bacterium | reverse complement strand
TTACTCTCCTTCTTGGTTCTTGCCAGCTTTTTCAGACACCGTAAAAGCAGGCTGGTTATCTGTGTTATTCGGTTCTAGAACGCGACTGAGTTGTCCGGATGAGGAACGTCGGTGTGCTGAATCTTGTGCGCTTCCCGCAATGTCTCTGCAGCATGCTCGCCGACGATGACGCAGGGAGCCATGGTGTTTGCAGTTGTAATGCGCGGCATGATTGATCCATCGGCAATACGAAGGTTGTCAACGCCGTAAACCTTCAATCTGCCGTCCACAACGGACATTTCGTCTCGACCCATCTTGGCCGTGCATGTCTCGTGCCAATAGGTCGTCGTCGCATCGCGAACAAAACTCTCCAGTTCACGGCCTTTGAGGTTACCCGGCATGACCTCACGCTTGACGAAGGGACGAAGCGGGACGGAATTCGCGACTTCGCGCAGTTGTTCCACACACGCTATTGCGGCCTTCAAGTCGCCCGGATCGGACAGGGTATTCGCTTCGATCCGAACTGGGTCAAGGGGGTTGGGCCCTGTAAGAGAGACACGGCCACGGCTTTTCGGGCGTGAGAGACCAGCTACAAAACTCCAACCTGATTCTGGCAAACCAAATCTGGCGATTGTCTCTGGAGTGCCTAATGGAACTCCAACCTGGCAGGCGAAGAAGTCCGGATGTTGAGAGCCATTGCGACTGCTCCAGCACATGACTGACTCAGTAACAGTATTTCTCGGCGCCAGGGGCATCGGATATTCCCAAACGCACCAAATGGCAGGATGATCCTGAAAGTTCTGACCTACACCCGGCAGGTGCTGAATCACTGGAATTCCTAGCCTTGCTAACTCCGTCTGGTCGCCGATCCCCGATTGCATCAGGACCTTCGGTGTATTGATTGCGCCGAGCGAAAGGACGACTTCCAAATCCGCACGAATCTGTTTGGTTTTTCCTCCGTGATAAATTTCCACACCACTGGCTCGCCTTCCCTCGAAGGTCACCCGAGTGACAAGTGCTTCGCTGAGGACGGTCAAGTTGGCCCGATCCATGTAGGGAAAGACATACGACCGGAACACCGATTGTCGTTTGCCGTTTCGGACCCGAATGTCCGCGATGCAAGCGCCGCCATCGGCTTCCATCATGCGGCCATTCGGATTCTCAAACGATGGAATTCCAACGGAACGTGCTCCTTCAATGGTGGCAGGAGCGAGCTGATTATTGGGAGCCGGTTCAATAGATACGGGTCCCCCAGTTCCGCGATATTTGGAATCGGGCGCACCATGCCAGTCCTCAATACGGCGGTAGATTTGCAAAACCGATTCATAGTTCCATGCGGGGTCGCCGGCCTCCGAAGCAAAAAAATCCCAGTCGCTCTTATGTCCGCGAGCCCATACCATCACGTTGATGCTCGAGCCTCCGCCAAGAACCTTCCCCATCGACAGAGGGATCGACCTGCCATGGAGATGCGGATTAGGTTGCGCTTGAAAACCCCAGTCTCGTTCGCTCCCTAGATTCAGAGGCCATTGCATCGGCTCCATCACAGCCGGAACGTCGTCATCGCCGCCTGCCTCAAGCAGGAGAACGTTGACTTCGGGGTTCTCGGCGAGCCGGCGCGCCACCACGGAACCCGAACTGCCGGATCCGCAAACAATAAAGTCGTACTGTGATTTCAATTCTGACGTTAGCCTTGCCTGGTTACTTCGCACTCGCTCTAGAAACGCTGCTGACATGTTGCCTACTTAGACATTCAATGATTTTTTCTGTGCTCTCTTTTCAATCGAGTCTTCCTGACTCTTCTCGCAAATTCTCTGCAGATATCGTTCAGAGTTAGACCCATTCCTAGAACTGCGCCGAAGCGCTACACCGCGACGTCAGCCCGTCATAGTAGTCCGCCCAGTGTGTAGTGCTCCCGTTCTCTATTTGCACGATGGCGGCCCTATGCAGCGAGATGTAACATTTCGCGAGAGTCTGCCGTATAAGGGCTCAATGCCGTGATCGTTATACCGAAAACACGCCGTAGCGTTCTAAATCTGTTCTGGTTTGGCTGCCCCAGCACCGCCGCAGACGATTTACTCTCTCGCATCTCGGCTCCCATCTCCTATAACACTAGACGGATCGCTCCTTATGCGAACCTTTACATTCGTCCCTACAATTTCATTGTTGCTCCTTGTTGTCTCTCACAAAAGCCGCAGCGTCGTTGCGTTTTGCTACTTGTCTCATTCAGAGGATAGGGAACGGCCGAAACAACTGCTTGCAAAACAGAATCATTCTTACTAAATGAGAGGGATTTCTCGGTCGCGCCCGCGAAGCAATCCGATCAACCCTGCAACCTTGCATCCCGATCCAGTCCATAGCGAGAGCCGGGTACTGTCGAGAAAAGGTTCGGACTGAGCGCCTTACGAGCCGACTCCATCCGTTTCCCAGTCACTGTCGTCAGGAGAGTTCGTCCGAAGAATTGAGAGGTGGCGATTCGTGCCCAAGGCAGAGCGGGACTCCTGAGGGCCGGTGTAAAAACGTATAGCGTACACCAGTCTCATTGTCGCTGTGTTTCATCCCGCGCCGTCGCCAGATATCACTACAGTGCCAACTGGGTAATTTGCACTGGCGGGACTTTCACCCGCTAGGTCATCAACTAGCTTCACTGCACTAACTGGTACAATCTGTGCACGAGCCCTTAATCTGCTCATTTGTTTTGAGTTATTCCCGCGAGGGCATCATTATTGGCCAGTTATGGCGATAATGCGCCAACCGAGATGTTCAGAGTCGATGGCGGTGGATGCCATGAGGTAGGCAGAGCAGATGTTGGGATGATGGGACTGGTATACTTTTTTGCGAAAAATAGGAGCCGGTCGAGATTATGTCGCCGAAGACACAGCCTGACGTAGTGGTTCGGACCGCCACTCCGGAGGACAGTCCCATCTGCGGGCAGATTTGCTTCAACGCCTTTTCCACGATCAACGCCGCTCACGGATTTCCTTGCGATTTTCCCGGACCAGAGGCTACTACCGGCTTGCTTTCGACGATGTTTTCGAGCCCCGGCTTCTATTGCGTGGTGGCGGAGAACGATGGCCGAATCGTGGGCAGCAATGGCCTTGATGAGCGTTCCGTGATTCGAGGTGTCGGCCCGCTCACCGTCGACTCAGGCGCGCAAAACCTCGGAATTGGCCGCAGGCTAATGCAGGCCGTGATGGATCGTGCAAACGGGCGCGGCGCTGCCGGAATCCGGCTGGTGCAGGCTTCCTTTCACAATCGCTCGCTCTCACTTTATGCTTCGCTCGGCTTTAACATCCGCGAGCCCCTCTCCTGCTTGCAGGGACGGACACTTGAACGGAGTATTCCTGGATGCGTGGTGCGACCGGCTGAACCAGCCGACGAGGACGCCTGCAATGCCCTTTCGCAGCGGGTTCACGGATTCGGTCGAAGCGCCGAGTTGGCGCAAGCAATCCGGCAGGGTACTGCATGCGTGGTAGAGCGCGGAGGGCGGGTCACTGGATACACGACGCACCTCTCGTTTTTCGGCCATTCCACAGCGGAGACGAACGTGGATATGCAGTCGCTCATTGCTTCGGCGGAATCCTTTGCCGGTCCGGGAATTCTTGTGCCTTCACGGAACAGCGTTCTGCTGCGCTGGTGTCTGGCTAACGGCCTGCGCATCGTCCAGCCAATGACCCTCATGAGTGCCGGACTTTACAACGATCCGGCTGGGGCATGGCTACCGTCTATATCCTTTTGAAGCAGCTACACAGTTGCACTATGAGCCCGGTTCTCACGACCTCTCAGGGAACGAATTCGGGACATGGCCCTACTGCGAGCGTGCTGTAGCAGCGGCCGCTGCCGGTCTGTGAGGCTGCCATGCTGGGTGCCTTCCTCCCACAGTCCGCAGGCCCCATTTCCTTCAAGACTAAGCATGCCAAGCAATAGGCGGCTTATCCATCTGCTGCGGGTCTTCACTAGCAGCACGCGCGGCAACCCTCGAGATACTTCTAAGCAAAGGTTTATGCGCAACCTCCCCATCACTCCCGACAAAGAGAACCTCTCCCACACGCTTCGCCGCAGGGCGGTAGAACCAGCGCGTGAAGAGCGCGAGATGATCCGTGAGCACCTGCGTCGGAACACTCTTTGGCGCCGACTTCTTCAATTGCGTCAGCGCGTCCTCGAGCCGCTGCTCCAGAATATCTTTCATGGGCTGTTTGCGTCCGGTTGGCGCAGGCTCCGACTCCAGCGGAACCGGCTCGACAGCGACAGGGTGAGCAAACAGGGAAGTCGAGCCGGAGCGTTCATTCGCCAGGCGCATGCCGATCGTTGAGAAAAGTACCGGACCATTCAGCGCGCCCATGTGTAAACGAAAGAGAGCCACCGATCCTGGCTCCGCTGCCGGCTGGACCAGGATGCCGCTCAGCTGCGAAAGCGGGTGAACCGCTTCACTCGCAAGCTGACTCGCAGCTTCGACCTTCTGCATCCTCTGATGAAGGCTCGCAGCGTGTTCGAACTCCAGCAGCTCCGATGCACCGTTCCGCTCTGCCTCCAACTTCTGAAGCAGCCCGGCCCCGCGAGTCGCGAGAAAGTCGTACACCGCGTCTGACTCCTGCTGATAGCGTTCGTCCGTGCATCCCTTGAAACACGGCGCGAGGCACATCTTCATCTCCGAGTACGGACAGCCAGGAAAGGCAGGGTCTGGATTGAGATCGTCCGTGCAGCGTCGGAGCAGAAATAGATCGAGCATCGCTTCCGAGTAGCGCTCCGCTGCGGCGCGCGAGGGGAAGGGGCCGAAGAGAGCATTGGCTGCTGATTTCGAAATCTTCGTCGTCGGGTAAACCCGAGGATAGGCATTCTCGACGGACATCCGCAAGAAGGCAGGCGGATGCAGACGCAACCGGCGGCGTCCTCGATCGCCAAAGGCTTTCAACGACGCGTCATAGAGGCACAGCAGAGACTCGAACTCCGATCCCGTAACCGTGTACTCGATGTGGCGGACCATGTGCGCGAGCTGAAGCCGCTTGCTTGCGGGAGCCGTATTCGCATCTGGGTTGCCGCCGCTGCCTTGGCGCAGAAAGCGCATCAGCCGGCGGCGTAGATTGGGAGTCTTACCGAGATAGGGTTCGGCAGCCAGATCCGCGTAGAGCGCGAAGATTCCTGGTGCGTCCGGCAACTCCCGCAATCTGGCCAGCGGTTCAGCGGAATCGAATGCGACGCTATGGGTGAGAAGCACCACCGGGAAGATTATTCTCCGGCAATCGTCATTCCGTCGATGCGCAAAGTGGGGGAGACGACCGCGCCGCGGAATTCGAGGTCGTTGCCGATCGCGGTAATGTTGTTGAGCATCTCCTTCAGATTGCCGGCGATGGTGATCTCTTCGACCGCGTACGTGAGCTCGCCATTCTCAATCCAAAGGCCTGAGGCGCCCCGGGAATAGTCACCAGTGACCAGGTTGACGCCGAAGCCCATCAGCTCCGTGACGTAGAGCCCAGCCGGAACATCCCGAAGAAGCTCCTCCAGCGAAAGCGTGCCATTTTCCAGATAGATGTTCCCGCCGCCAATCCCTGGACTACCAGCCAGCCCGCGCGAGGCGTTGCCCGTGCTCTCCATGTTGAGCTTGCGCGCCGTGTAGGTGTTGAGGAGATAGTTCTTGAGCACGCCCTTTTCGATGATCATCTTGCGTCGTGTGGGCAGGCCTTCGCCATCGAAGGGCGAGGTACCAAATCCGCCAGGGATCGTTCCGTCATCAACTACAGTTACGTTTTCTGAGGCCACCTTTTTCCCCAATTGATTGGCCCAGAAAGAGGCGCCGCGGTAGATGCTGTCTCCGTTGGCAGCATCGAATATGTTGCCAACGATCGACCGTGCGATCTCAGGAGCGAAGACAATAGGCACGCGCTGTGTTGGGACGCGGCGCGCGTTCAATCGCCTTAAGGTGCGGCGTCCTGCCTCGGCGCCGATACTCTCCGGCGTTTCTAATTTGCTTAATGTCCGCCCGCTCGAGTACCAATAATCACGCTGCATGCCGCCTTCCGCGTCCTGCGCGATCGGCATTGCGGAGATCGAGCAATAGGAGCGCTGGTATTCGCCGACGAAACCGCGGGAGTTGGCCAGGATTTTGCGCGCAGTTCCAGCGTCGAAGCTGCCACCATCACTGTTTTGAATACGGGTATCGGTGGCCATTGCCGCTGCCTCGGCACGTTGCGCGTACTCGATCCGCTCGGCAACGGGCAGAGCTGCGACATCCTCGTAATAAAGGTCGAGCTTTCCATCGGAGCCGCCTTGCGTTTGGCCGAAGGCCCTCGGACCGGGCAGCCCCGCAAACGGATCCTCCGAAGTGACGCGAACCAGTTCCATCGCGCCCTTCACCAGATGATCCAAACCCTCCGGGGAAAGATCGCTCGAAGACGTGCTGGCGTTGCGCAGACCGGAAAAAACGCGCAGGCCAATCCCCCGCCCGCCGGATTCCTTGAGTGTCTCAACCTGTCCCAGCCGCACTAGGGTAGAAAACTCATCGCCCTCGCGGATTACGACTTCAGCATCGGTCGCGCCGGCCCGCATTGCGCGATCGACGACCTCTTGCGCGAGCTCCTGCAGGTTGATGAGCAGGTATTGCGGGCTTCCCATCGTGGATGTTTTTTCCTGAGGCATGCATGGCTCCCTAAGCGCTTAGCCCTTCTTGCCGCCCGACCGCCTCATAACTCTCGCTTCGTAGGTGATCGAGTTGGGTGCCCCACGTCTCGATCTTGAGACGTGGGTTTCAAAAGGCGCTCCCGCTTTGAATGTTCTCTTAGCGGCCCGTGCCGCCAACCGTCATGCGGTCGAGTTTGATTGTGGGCATCCCCACGCCGACGGGAACGCTCTGGCCGTCTTTGCCGCAGGTACCGATGCCCTCATCGAGAGCAAGATCGTTGCCCACCATGGAGACATACTTCAGAGCCTCGGGTCCATTGCCGATCAGCGTCGCGTCACGC
>DASYBJ010000150.1:0-15843 GCA_036500845.1 Acidobacteriaceae bacterium | reverse complement strand
TTTTCAAGAGGGCGTTCGACCTCGGGCACTGTCACTGAATTGGACGAGCAACACGAGGGCAGCCGAGCTTCCAACCGAACGCCGGTATAGAGTGAATGGGTTGCACTCTCCGGGCTTACTATGCAGCGTCGCGAGTTTCTCAAATCCGTCTTTGCACTGAGTAGCATCTTCACCGCAGGTCAAGGCAGCTCCCGCGCTGCACAAATACCCGGTGTCCCGCCGGCTCCCAATTTGGAGGTGAAGCGTGTCCTGATCATGTTTAAGTGTCATTTCGATGCCGGTTTCATTGACACGCAGGCTGCGGTTGTTCGACGGTACTTCACCGACTTCTTTCCCCAGGCGATCCGGGTTGCGGAGGCAATGCGCCAGTCCGGTCCGTGTCGCTATGTCTGGACGACCGGTTCGTGGCTGCTCTACGAGTATCTGGAACAGGCCACAACCGAGGATCGCCAGCGAATGGAGCATGCCGTCTCCGTCGGCGACATTGCGTGGCATTCCCTTCCGTTCAGTTGGCAGACCGAGCTGATGGAAGGATCGGTGATTTCCGCAAGCATCGCCTTCTCGAAGACTCTGGACCGGCGATTTGGTCGAACCACGACCGGAGCCAAGATGACCGATGTACCCGGTCACACTCGCGGCCTCATCGGTCCGCTGGCCGCTCAGGGTGTGAAGTTCCTTGACATCGGCGTGAATGATGCAAGCACGCCGGCTGAATTGCCGTCCCTCTTCATCTGGAGAGACTTGAGAGGGGCATCCCTGGTGGTTATGTACCATCACGGCTATGGCGGTATTGTGCGCGTGCCGGGCTCGGATCTGGCCATCGCAATCGTCGTGCGAGACGACAACAGCGGCCCCCACAAGCCTGGAGAGATCGTAAAGATATACGCCGATTTAAACCGCCAATTCCCCAACGCTCAGATCATCGCCACAAACCTTACTGAGATCGCGAACGCCACGGAGCCTTATCGGGACAACTTGCCGGTAGTGAAGCAGGAGATAGGGGATACCTGGATTTACGGTGTCGCGAGTGATCCTCTCAAGCTAGCGAGATATCGCGAAGTTGCGCGGCTCCGTCGGGATTGGATCGCCCAGGACAAATTTCGCGTTGGTGACGCCACGGATGTGGCCCTGCTCCGCCACGTCCTTCTTCAGACAGAGCACACTTGGGGTACCGATACCAAAACGTGGCTCGATTTCGACCACTACACCCCACACGATCTGGCCAAGATGCTCCACACAAAAAACTACGAGGTGGTGCAGTTTAGCTGGGCCGAAAAGCGCCAGGATCTCTTTGATGGAGTCGCCGCGCTGCCGATACCGCTTCGTGCCCAGGCACAGGCCGCCTTGCGCGAGCTCGAAGCGAAGCAACCACAATTGTCGCATCCGTCCAGTCACCCGGGCGGGAAGGGAATTGAGACACCGCATTTCATCGTCGCACTGGATCCGGAAACTGGTGCGATTTGTCGTCTGCGGAGCCAGAAATCCGGACGGGAATGGGCCTCTACTGATTCTCCCCTGGCCCTCTTTTCTTACCAAACGCTCTCCCTGCAGGATTACTCGCGATTCTTCTCTGCTTATGTGATCAGCAAAGCCGATTGGGCGAAGAAGGACTTCGGAAAGCCGAACATCGAGCGTTTCGGAGCAGAAAGCCGTGCCTGGTTGCCATCCTTGGCGGAACTCCACATCGAGGAAGATCTAAAAGCCCACCGCCTGCTCGCGCGCTTGGAGGTCCGTGACTCCGACGCGCTGCAATCAGGACGAGCTTCCTTTCCGGAAAAGATGTATTTGGAGTTACTGCTCTCTAAAGAAGAACCTGTGATCCACCTGAATTTCTACTGGTTTCAGAAGCCCGCCACGCGTCTTCCCGAAGCGCTGTGGCTGAGCTTCAATCCGGTCGTTTCCAATCAGCAGGGCTGGATGATGGACAAATCCGGCGAGCAAGTATCACCGTTCGATGTCGTTCCCTCCGGGAATCGCCACATGCACGCCGTTTCTACAGGATTCGGCTATAGGGATGAAAAAGAGTCCATCTTTGTGGAGGCGCTGGATTCGCCACTTATTGCTTTGGGAGAGAAATCGCCACTGAACTTTTCGACTTCTCAACCGAATCTTTCCGGCGGCGTTCATTGCAATCTTTTCAACAACGCCTGGGGAACGAACTACATCATGTGGTTCGCGGAAGATATGCGTTTTCGCTTCATCCTCCGCGCCTGATCCATCTCCGATGTCCGTCTCTGATCGAATCGCTGATATTTTGAGTTATTGTCAAAGCGCTAAATACGAGCTCGCTCGCAGTCCCGGAGTTACACTTGAAATTGTGCGCGGCACGGCGGCATTCAGGAGTGCTTCTTGTACACTCTGGTCGAAACAATGCTCGCTTGCGGCGCGTCCGACCCAAAGCTTCTGGTCTCAATCAAGATTTCAAATGAGTTCAGAGAACCGTCCGCATTCCTGAACTGGGCGAGGACCGGCCGCATCACGCCGCGGTTGAAGAGAGTATCCACTGCAGCCTGTGTCCCAGCCATCGTCAATCCTTCTACCAGAAGGACCCATCCCGTGTTGTTCAGATTGGGAACAAATCCGATCACCGCATAGGTACGATGAGACGGCCCAGTTGCATCATTCGCGTAGACGGAGAGCTCTCCGGCCTGAGGGCTCCTGTTCACGATATGGGAGGCATTCGGATGGGGCTCATAGTAGAACTGGAAATTGAGTGTTTTCTCGAAGAGCTCCACCCAAGGGTTCGAGTAGCTGGATCCTAATAAGATGGCGTTCGCATCCTTGAGATCTTCCATGCGGAGTTCGCGCGCGTACCGGATGTGGAAATTGGCTGAGTCAGCCTCGGGAAGCCGCGAAAACCTCACCACCGCGTTCAGATCTGTGACGTTCGTATAGCGCTGCGCGTCGAGGTCTTTCATGTTCTGCGCGTCGATGTGATACGGACTCTCGACGGACAGGTAGTCTCGATTGATGTATTCGGACAATGGAACAAGATGACCCGTCAAGTTCTGAATCATGACGATTCCGTCGTCGGAGGGAACAAGCAAGGTCTGGTGGTTCTTGTCGAAGAGTTGCGCCCACAGCGGGCGCGGCGGGTCTGGGACCAGGTAGCTAACATGCCGCAGGATCAGCCAAGCAATTGACAGAACGGCGATTAGAAGAGGCGGCACGGTAAAGAGCAGATAGCGGTTTCGCTTCGAAGTTGCCGTGACGGATTCGGAATCGGGTTTGGGGACCGCTAACGGCTCCGGAACCTCGTCGTCGTTTTCGCGCTTTGGCGCAAGATGCAACGGCCATTCGGAACAGTGATTGGGAGAAAAGATGGGAACATATTTCCCCCGCGGGATACTGACTCGAAGATCCTCGTCCTTGCCTTCCTCCTGAAAGTATTGCTCCAGGCGCTGCCGGAGCTGACGCGCATAGTTCCTGACGATATTGTCTTCGCCGGGGCTGTAACTAGGGCGCCGGCCAAAGACGCGAACGCCGATCTGGTGCTCGCTGATCTCATTGGTTCTTCCCGTAATCTCGCGTTCACACACGTAGAGCAGAAAGCGGGAAAGCAAAGCCGACTTAGCAAAGCTACGGCTCGCGACAATGCGCTGGGCCAGTTGCCAGCGAGGATCGGCCGGGTTCAAAACAGATTTCCACGTGGAAGTGACAGGCACACTGGCACTTGCTGCCGAGTGCTTCATGTCTGCCTCGAGGTCCGGCGTTGAGAGGTCGCCGTGGCTCATTGCGTTCACCCCCGTGAACGGTAACAGATTCTTGCAGCAAACATAGTAAACGTCTATTAAACGTCGCGACAGCCTCCTACCGCACATTGCTGGTGGAGGAACAACCTCCGGGGCAAAACTCGGAGCCTGTGGCGTCTTGCCGCGAGAGACGAGACACGGTTGGTTACAGTTGTCAGCGAATTCGCTCCATGAGGGTAAACAGCTAATTCCACGCGGGGCTACCGTTTCCTGGAGAACTCAGGAGCGCCCCTAAACGGACCGCCCGTCCACCTGTGTAAACACGGGGTAGACCCCTTGCAGTCGCCTCAAAGAAGCGCCAAGATTGGCCCACTGAATTTTAGAGCCTTCAACTGCGCCGGCGAATGGAAGTCTTGCGAGTTTGCAATGCTAGCGGCATGGGACAGAACGGTCGGTCTGGGCGTATTGGAGCGGAGCGAGAACAAGAAGCAGCAACAGTTGCAGAGAAACTGCATTTGTCAAAAATCTGACTTTCGGGGGCCGTCCATGCGAAAAGCTATGCGTGCAAGGCCTTTGTGTTTGTCGGCCGCGAGAACGATCTCCCTAGACGCCGATATGTCGGTTGGCGCGGCGATTCAGAATGTAGAAGTGACGGGAACCGCATTTGTCTTGCAGACCCAGTCGGCTGCCGTACGGAACGAGGTCACTGGGCAAAACTCAGCCCGGGTGAGGGGGAGTGGAGGACATGATCCCGTTGCGTTACTTTCCCCTCTTACACCCGCAGGATTCGCGAATGACCAGCGTTACTGGGAGAATTGTCCTGAGGCTGGAGGCTGTGAATTCGCCCTTTATCCTTTGCAAGAGCAGCCGAGCCGAGATGCTTCCGAGTTCGGCCGTGGGCTGGCGAACAGCCGTGATTGGAGGCGTGAGCAGGGTGTAGAAATCGACATCGTCGAAGCCCACCAGTGCCACATCCTTACACATTTCAATCTTCATCTCCTTGAGTGCTTCTATGACCCAGATGGTGGAGGCGTTGTTGGCGGTGAACAATGCTTCGGGGCGATTGCGTGACGAGAACAGTTCCGACAAGGCGGCCCTGGCGGATGCGTGACTCGATAAGTGCACCTCCGTGGCATAGGATAGTTTCGCCTGCCGCATCGATTCCCGATAGCCGGCGATTCGCTCCTTGATGGTCAGGAGGTGGGTGTTCGCCGCTGCGCAAGTGATCCGCTTGTTGCCGTGCTGGATGAGATGTTCCACGGCCATTCGCGCACCGGCTCTGTTTTCGACCCCGACCGAGTCTGTTGTGGCCGATTCCATTGGCCGGTCGATCGTGACTACGGGAAGAGGTCCCGAAGCGAGCGGTTTCAAATACCTGTGCTGGCTGTCCGCTGGTACCAACAGGATCCCGTCAACGGGATGATGAGTCATCATTTCCACCTGTGCGGCCTCAATGGAGGGATCTTCGTCCGAAGCTGCCAACCAGACGAGATAGCCACTGTCTCTCGCTGTCTCCTGGACGGCATGGCTAACAACTGAGAAGAAGGGGTCTGCGATATCGGGAACGATGAGCCCGATTGATCGGGATAGCTGGCCGGTGAGCATGCGGGCGGCGAGATTAGGACGGTAGTCCAGCTGGCGAATGGCTGCGCGCACTTTCTTCGCAGTCTCGTCTGAAACGTACGGATGGCCGTTGATCGTCCGAGAGACGGTCATGGGCCCTACACCGGCTGCCCGTGCCACATCCGCCAGAGTTGCTCGTTTTGTGCAAGGCGACTTGCGCACTTTTTTCTTTTTTTATGGCAGGCCTATCATAGGTGCGGCGAGACCAAGATTTTCGATTTATTTTTGATTTGTTTCCCCAGCTTCTTAGTTGACAACCTGATGTCTGAGTGTGTACACAGGGTGCGTTGTGATAGCGCAATCATTAGAACGTCCTACGCATGCTTACTTTGGAGGCTGAATTGAAAAACGTTAGATTCGATATCCGGGTCGTACTGTCGTTTGTCACAGTTTGCATGTTTGTTACTGTGTCTCCGGGCCTTGCTCAGTCTGATAGCTCGTCTATGTCCGGGGCTGTCACGGATGCTTCGGGAGCGCTTCTTCCGAGCGCCAAGGTCACGATTCACAACAACGCGACGCTCGCCGATCGGTCTATCACCACCAACGAGAGCGGCAGCTTTACACTCACCAACCTTGCCCCCGGCGACTATAGTGTCAATGTCGAGAAAGACGGTTTTGAGACCACAGCGCTTAAGGACGTGCACCTAGATCCCAGTATCGGCCGTCACATCGACATTTCCATGAAGGTCGGCAACACAACGACTGAGGTTAACGTCGAAGCGGATGTCAACTCGATACAGACTGAGAGTTCCTCAGTCGGCCAACTCGTAACGCAGGAGCAGGTCAAGAACATCCAGCTCAACGGCCGCAATCCGCTCTACCTTGCGCAGCTCGAACCCGGTGTCGTTCGCGGAAACTCGATGGCCGCGTTCTCTTTCGGCCTCGATAACGGCATTAACATCAACGGTGCGCGCTCCCAGGAGAGCCTGCTCACCTTCGACGGCGCGCCCATGGTGCGTACTCGTTCCAACGGCACCAGCGTCGGTGTCGCCGATGTAGACTCTACCTCTCAGGTTCAGATCCTTACCACGAGCTATCCAGCAGAGTATGGCCGCACCTCTGGCGGTCAAGTTCGCATCGTGCCCAAGAGCGGTTCTACTACTTTTCATGGCAGCGTGTTCGAATACTTCCGCAACACTGCGCTCAACGCGAACACCTGGGCACGCAACAATACGGGCCTGCCGCGGCAGGCTTTTCGGTACAACCAGTTCGGCTGGAACTTCAGCGGTCCGGTTTATATCCCGGGCCACTTCAACACAAACCGCTCCATGCTCTTCTTCCTGGTCGGACAGGAGTGGGTGCGCTACAACCACGATGACCTCGCACAGCAGAAAGTTCCCACTACGCTCATGCGGACCGGAAACTTCAGCGAGCTGCTCGGCGGCAATATCTTCTACAACGCTCCTGTTCAGATAGTTAATCCCAACACAGGAAGGCCGTATGCGAACAACATAATTCCAACACCACAGCTCAGTGCCAATGGAATTGCGCTGCTGAACGCATACCCTGCGCCCAATCTCGTCAATAATGCGAGCAACAACTGGATCGACTCCGCGCTCTATACCGAGAAGCAGCGTAAGGACACCTTGATTGTCGATTACGTGCCGTTCGAAGCGCATCACCTCCGTTTTAGCCTGCTCAATTACAACTACGACGACTACGAACCGCATTTCGGCAACTTCAATCTCAACCCACGGATCTTTACCCGTCCCAACCAGATCGGCGTCTTCCACTACAGCTGGACCATAAGCCCCACGATGGTCAATGACTTCGTGGTCTCGGCTGCTGCTGACCATGTCAACATCGCTATCGATACATCGCTGGGCCGTTACGACCGCACGAAGTACGGCATCAACTATCCCTATCTCTACTCTGCTGCAACGAAGACACTTCCCAACAAGATTCCAACGATCCAGCTTGCCAACTTCGGTACGCTCGACGGCGGTCCGTACCCCTCCCGGTCGGGCGGCATGGTGTATGACATCGGGGACAACATAACTAAGGTCTGGCGCAACCATACCTTCAAGTTCGGTGGCCTGTGGGAGTACGCCGGCGAGAATAACTTCGACCAGATCAGCGTTGATAACACAAGGCCAGGAACGACCAACAACCAGAACGGTCTGTTCCTATTTACCGACAGACGTGTAACCGGTACGCAAACAACAGGAGCCGCTATCGCGAACACTGCCCTTGGACTGTTCGATACCTACGGAGAAATCGGTCAGCGTTCCTACACCCTCTTCCGTGGCAACATGTTCGAAGGATTCCTACAGGACCAGTGGCACGCTACACCAACTTTGGTCCTCGAAATGGGCGTACGTTACAGCGTCATGATGCCCTATCACGCCACCTGGGGTAACCAATCGTTCTTCAGTGAGAAAGACTGGAACCCAGCGCTCGCCCCGACCGTCAATCCGACTACAGGCTTCGTCACCGGTGGAGATCCCCTCAACGGTGTCGTCATCCCCGGTAGCGGCTTCCCAAGTTCCGCGAAGGGCCACGTCTCTGACGACATCCTGAACAACGGGTATGCTCGCCTGTTCCGCGGCTACGATAGCAACTACCATCCAACCGTCTTCTCCAACATCCAGCCTCGTCTCGGATTCGCTTATCAGGTCACTCCGGGCACTGTCCTTCGCGGCGGCTTTGGCCGATACGTTCAGCGTCTCGGCATCAGCGACGTTGTGCATGTCGGCGGCAACGCTCCGTTCCAACCTTCATCAACGGTTACGCGTGGCAGCGTGGACAATCCAGGAGGCGTCGGAACCAACAGCTCGCCAATCGCACTTACCTCGCAGCGCTATGAGTACCCCAGCCCAGAGTCTTACGGCTGGAATCTAACTTTCGAACAGGACTTCCCGACAATCGGGACCTTCACGATGAGCTATGTTGGCCGGCGCGGTATCCACCTCGAACAGCTCGGCAACGTCAACCAGCTTCAACCCGGAACGGTTCAGGCCAACCCCACTATCAGCAATACCGATGCATTGCGTCCCTATCGCGGTTACTCCACCATCATCGAAGCGCAGAACCTTGGAGGATCCAACTATCACTCTCTGCAGGCCAACGTGAAGCGACGCCTCACTAAGGGCTTGCTCGCCGGGGTCGCCTATACCTGGTCGAAGAGCCTCGACTACGGATCTTCCAACGGCACTAACGTTCCAAACGTCTACAACACCAATATCAATTACGGCCCTAGCGACTTCGACACTCGTCACGTGATGGTTCTCAACTATGTGTGGGAAATCCCGTTCGCTACTCACGCAAGCAATCGTTTTGTACGCTCTACACTTGGAGACTGGCAGTTCTCCGGCATCATCCAGGCTCAGTCCGGTCGCCCCCCCTCGAACGGCATCACCAACGGCAACGACCGCGCAGGCGTTGGTCCGGGTTCCGGCAATCAGTACTGGGTGCAGACCCGCAAACCAAGCCTGCCCCACAAGTTCGCAGGTAATACCGGGACAGCACAGTGGTTCGAAAGCGCCGTCTACGCGCCGGCTCCACTCGGCACCTTCGCACCGCGCGGTTCTCGCAACAATATCTACGGCCCCGGCTTCAGCAGCTTCAGTTCAGCGCTGCAGAAGTCGATGCACGTTATTCCCGGCCACGAAAACCACTCGCTGATCTTCAGGGCAGAAGCGTTCAACTACCTCAACCATCCCAACCTCGACAACCCAAACGTCAACCCAACCAGCGGTTCCTTCGGTCGCGTAACGCAAAAAGGCAGCCCAACACCGAATGGGGTCCCCTCCGAACGGCAATTCCAGTTTAGCCTGCGGTACGCATTTTAGGTTCACTGCTCCGATGCGCTTTGCAAACCGATAATGTTGTTCTCAAGTATTGAGACCCCGCAGAGCCTTGAACATGCGGGGTCTTTTCACCTTACGCGGAATCTCAAAAGTCAGACTGGCTGCGATCCAGCCAACGAACGGATGACTCCAACTATGCGATTGACGCTATTCTCGTGCTTGCTTCTTCTTACAGTTAAGACTGGTCGCGGGTGCCTTCGTCGCTTCTGCTCTGTATCCGCGATCGCGGCTTTTTCGCTTCCCTTTGCAGTTCATGGCCAGACGATGAAGGCGCCGGACATCACCCGGGACCCAACCCTCTATGTCGTCCCGTACGCGCATCTCGACACGCAATGGCGCTGGGAAATGCCGCAAACCATCAGCGAATATCTTCTGAAGACGATGCGGGTCAACTTCGGCTACATCGATAAGTATCCGCATTACGTGTTCAACTGGACTGGCTCCAACCGCTATCGTCTGATGAAAGAGTACTTCCCTGACGATTACACCAAACTGACACAGTATGTCGCCGCCGGTCGCTGGTTCCCGGCTGGCTCATCCGTAGAAGAGGGTGATGTCAATCTGCCCAGCGCCGAAGGAATCTTTCGTCAGATCCTTTATGGCAATGCATATTTCCGAAAAGACTTCGGCAAGGCGAGCACGGAGTTCATGCTGCCTGACTGCTTCGGATTTCCCGCCTCGTTGCCCAGTATCCTGGCGCACGCCGGTGTGAAGGGATTCTCCACGCAGAAGCTTAATGCAGCATGGCAGCCGTCGCCGAAAATCGGCGGCCCGGGGTCGCCGGAAAAGACTCCGGAAGGCATCCCGTTCAACGTAGGCCTCTGGATTGGACCGGACGGAAAGAGTGTGATCGCAGCGTTGAACCCTGGCGGCTATGGAAGCAGCGTCTACACCGATCTCAGTCAGGTGCCCGCGGCTGAGCCCCAGTTGGCCAGCGGGCAGAAAATACAATTAACACCACAACAGTTGCGTTCCCGTCCGCGAGACCCGGAGCAGGATTGGGTGAAGCGCATCCGGTTGAATGGCGACGCGACGGGCGTTTTCGCCGACTACCACTACGTGGGCACCGGCGACATCGGCGGCGCCGCCCGGGAATCGTCGGCCAGACTGCTGGAAGCCATCGTCGATAAGAGTGAGACGGTGCTGCCTCCTCCACCTCGCGCATTCGGAGAGCAGGATGGGGCAGCCCCCAAAACGCAGGGGCCAAACGTGCGAGTAGGTGAAGGGCCTGTGCATGTGGTCGTGTCTACTTCGGATCAGATGTTCAACGACATCACGCCGCAGATGACAGCCCGGATGCCGCAGTACACAGGCGATCTCGAATTGATTAATCACTCCGCCGGCTCCTTGACGTCGCAGGCGTATCACAAGCGATGGATCCTGAAGAACGAAATCCTCGCGGATGCCGCCGAAAAAGCCTCAGTCGCGGCGGAATGGATGGGTGGCCGGCCTTATCCCCAGCAACGGCTGAACGATGCCTGGACGCTGGAGTTGGCCGGGCATTTTCACGATACTGCCGCCGGAACGGCCACTCCACGCGCCTATCAGTTCGCCTGGAACGACGACATCATCGCGGCTAACCAGTTTGCCGGTGTCCTGACCAGCGCCAGCGAAGCGATCGCTTCCGGCCTGGATACCGAAGGCAAGGGAACGCCAGTCGTGATTTACAACCCTCTCAACATCGCGCGCGAAGACGTGGTCGAAGCCAGCATTGCGTTTCCGGGCGGGGCCCCGAAAGCCGTACGCGTTTACGGCCCGGATGGGAAGGAAACGCCGGCGCAGCTTGAAGAAGGCAAGGTGCTGTTCCTCGCCCAAACGCCGTCTGTCGGATATTCCGTCTATCACGTGATGCCGGCTGAAAATTCCGCTCCTGATTCAGCACTCAAGGTAAGCGGTACATTGCTCGAAAATGCCCGCTATCGCGTGCAAGTCAACCAGGATGGAGACGTCTCTAGCATCTATGACAAAAGCCTGAACAAGGAACTGCTCTCGGCTCCGATTCGGCTGGCCATCTCCACGGATGTGCCCAAACGATATCCGGCCTGGAATATGGAGTTCGATCAGGAGCAGGCAGCTCCCCGTGCGTATGTCAGCGGTCCGGCCCAGATACGCGTCAAAGAGGACGGCCCTGTGCGGGTCTCCCTGGAGGTCACACGCCAGGCGGAAAACTCTAAATTCGTTCAGACAATCAGCCTGACAACGGGGGATGCGGGCAATCGCGTGGAATTCGGTAACGCGATCGATTGGCGAACGCTGGCCGCGAACCTCAAGGTGACCTTCCCTCTCAGCGCATCGAATGAATCAGCCACTTACAACTGGGACCTGGGCACCGTCCAGCGGCCCAATGCTCAGGAGCGGCAGTTCGAAGTAGCCTCCCATCGCTGGATTGACCTCACCGACAAGAGCGGTGGCTTTGGCACAACCATCTTGACCGATTGCAAGAATGCCTCCGACAAGCCCAACGACGACACGATCCGCCTGACTCTCATGCGCTCGCCGGGCATTCAGCCCGCAACGGATGGCCGCCCCCAACAATACAGCGACCAGGCAAATCAGGATTGGGGTCATCACGAATTCGTATTCGGGTTGGCGGGACACGCCGGCGGCTGGCGTGAAGCACAAACAGACTGGCAGGCCCACCGGCTCAGCGATCCCCTGATAGCCTTCCAAACGGTCGAACATCCCGGGCGGCTCGGCAAGACCTTCTCCCTGCTTCACCTGAACAATTCCCGAATTCGCGTGCTCGCTCTCAAGAAGGCGGAGTCGGACGACGAAGTCATTCTTCGCATGGTCGAGCTCGACGGTCATCCGGCACAAAACGTCCATGTCTCCTTCGCCGCGCCGATCGTCGCCCTTCGCGAAGTCAATGCCCAGGAACTCGATTCTCAGGAGCAACCGATTGGACCGGCGAACGTGAGCAGCGGAGAGCTGGTCACCTCCTTCACGGCGTATCAACCACGCACATTCGCCTTGCGGCTCGGACCGCCAACCGAGAAGCTGGCCGCCATTCGTTCGCAGCCCGTGGCGCTCGAATACGACCTTACCGTAGCCAGCAATGATGACACCAAGAGCGAAAACGGCGGCTTTGACGGCAAGGGCAACGCGTTACCGGCCGAAATGCTGCCTGCCCAAATCGCCTATCACGGCGTCGAGTTCAAGTTGGCGCCCGCCCGCTCAGGAACGCGCGATGCAATGATTGCCAAGGGCCAGTCGATTCGCCTGCCTTCCGGGCACTACAACCGCGTTTACATTCTGGCCGCATCAGCGGATCAGGATCAGAAGGCGGCGTTCCACGTTGGCGCCGAGACGGCCGATCTGAACATCGAGGATTGGGGTGGCTTCATCGGCCAGTGGGATACGCGCACCTGGAAGAACGAGACTGCGCGCGACTGGGCCATCTCAGCACATCACGCGCCGTGGCCGCCGGCTGATGAGCAACAGCGGGAGCAGCGTCCCTCAACTCCGCGCTATCCCGAGGATTACCTGGCTCTCGAGCCGGGCTTTGTCAAACCCGCCGGTCTCGCATGGTACGCGTCCCATCATCACACAGCTGAGGGACTCAACCAGCCGTATCAATATTCATATCTGTTCGCATACTCTATCCCGATGGGTAAAAACGCACAGACACTCACGCTGCCTGACAACAACCAGATCCGAATTCTCGCCGTCTCGGTCGCAGAAGGGAACCCAGAACTGAACCCTGCTCAACCGCTCTACGACATGCTGAATCGCACCGAGCCACCGAGGTCGTTGAACGCTTCGAATGGACCTCCTCAATGAGATTTTCCCCGGATCCCTGCTAAGGTGCCGCGTTCGGATTCCACGATTGAGAAAGAGACGCAGGAGTTAAGGTTCAGAAGTAGGAGAAACGGGTCATTCGAGAATTCCTTAAAAACAAGCTTGATCTATGCAAGGGGTGTCTGCCCAGTTCGTTAGTTATAAGCGTGCTCTGCACTGGCATGGTTCAACCGCTTCTAGCCCAGCAGGTTCAGCCGAGGAAGCCCCTGCAGGCTCAGCTCGAAGACGGAGCGGAGTATCGCTGGCTGAACAAGAGAGTGCTCGATTCACGCCTGCTGGACAGCATGGAGGATCTCTCCAACTGGTCATTCAAGGGCGAAGGAGATATGGCGCTTTCTGATGCCTACAAGAAAGACGGCCAGCACTCGCTGAGAATACGGTCTACCTTCAACATAGCTCGCGTAGACGGCGGCGGAGAGTGGGAAGATCTGATCGCCGCGCGTAAGTTCCCTTCGGAAGACTGGAGGAAATATAACCGTATCTCTCTCTGGGTGTATGCGGATGTCGCTGGGGCTCCGGCGCTTGCCGCCTCTCTCACGCTTCACAACGAAGGCGCGCATATCTTGCCTGACCAGTACAACGAAGGCCGCAACGAGTCGCTCCTGCTGAAGAATCACGCTTGGACCCATCTCGTATGGGAAATCGCGCCACTCGACCGCGATAAAATCACGGAGCTTGATTTTGCCTATAGCCTGCCGAAGATGTTCCCCGATCCTGGCGACCACACCATCCTGTACATCGATCAACTGGAATTGCAGACCGTAGTTCCCGATCACGTGGAAGGCTGGGATGTTGCGGCGGGAAAAATTGCCTTCAGTCACGGCGGATACACTGCCGGTTCCTCGAAATCAGCCGTTGCCAGCAACCTCACGGTGCGCGAATTTTCGGTGATCGAACAGGGCACAGGCCAGGTAGTTCTTACCAGGCCCGTTGAAGAAAGGAAAACCAGCTTAGGCGCCTATCAGATATTGGAATTTTCCGACTTACAGAAGCCAGGAACTTATCAAATCCGGGCCGGCGACGCACTCACCCGTCCGTTCGTCATTAGCGATGATACGTGGAATGACAGCGTCTGGAAGGCAATCAACTTCATGTACAGCGAGCGCTGCGGAACTGTGATTCCTGGCATTCACGGAATCTGCCATCAAGATGACTACAGTATCCACGGTGACAAACGCATATTGGTCAATGGCGGATATCATGACGCCGGAGATCTATCCGCCACAGGAAACATCACAGGGATGACATATGCATTGTTTTCCTATGCAGAGCGCCTGCAACAACAGCAGGAAAACCCTGAGCTCCGGGATAGATTGCTGGAAGAGGCGAAGTGGGGGCTCGCCTGGATGCTCAAAACCAGCTTCGGCGACGGATACCGGACCACTGGCCAGTTGATCAGTTACTGGACCAACGGAATCATGGGTGATGCCGACGATCGCTTCGGACAGGCCGTGAACGACCCGGAATGGAATTTTCGAGTTGCGGCCGTTGAAGCGCTCGCCGCCCGCGTATTGAAAGACAGCGATCCTGAGCTGGCAAATCGGAGTCTGGCCACAGCCAAAGACGATTGGAAATATGCAATTGAAGGCTCAAAAGATGCGCCACCTCTCCCGGAAGTCTACGGAGCAAAGGATGAACTGGAGCGTATCTCTTTCGGAGCAATTGCGTCGGTCGATTTATTCCGGGCCACCGCCGACAAGCAATACGCCGACGAAGCGGTCGCTCTCGGCAATCTCATCCTACAATCGCAGGAACGCAAGTTGCAGCCGTGGACTGTCCCTCTAACCGGCTATTTCTATACTAGCCCCAAGCGCGAAAATCTCTTTCATCGATTCCATATCGGGCAGGAAGAACAGCCGATCGTCGCTCTTGCAAACCTATGTGAAGCTTTTCCCGACAACCAAGACTGGATCAAGTGGTATTCGGCGATCGTTTTGCACTCCAGGTATTATCAACAGCCGGCCGCAACGTTCGACGCTCCTTACAACGTGCTTCCTGCCGCGATTTATCGCGAAAGCGAAGTACGACTGATTCCCGAAACTGAGAAGTGGAGACCCCTCCGCGCGGCGAACCGCGATACATATCTGGAACAAGTGCGCCGAGGCGTGCCTCTGGGCGGAGACTACTATCTCCGTAGATTTCCGGTCTGGTTTAATTTCCGCGGCAATTCCAGCGTGTTGCTTTCGGAAGCAAAGGCTCTGTCGGTTGCTGCGCAACTGCGCGGCGATCTTGACGCGGCGGATCTGGCGCAAAAACAGGCGCAGTGGCTCGTGGGACGTAATCCTTTTTCTGCAAGCATTATGTACGGTGAGGGGTACGATTGGACTCCCCTCTACAGCGTTCGCTCCGGGCAGATGGTTGGCGCCCTTCCTGTAGGCATCGAAACAAGGGGCGACAATGACGCGCCGTATTGGCCGACGCAGATCTGCTGGACATACAAAGAAGTGTGGACACAACCAGTCGGCGAGTGGATATGGCTGATGCGGGACTTGAATGGCCCTGCTGTGGTCGGTGGCATCGCCGACAACGACAAGCATGAGCTCGTCAAGTTTCGAGACCAACGTACAGGTCTCACAAAGGCGGTGAATCCTGACGCTCGTGATGGCACATTTCGTGTTCTTTTGCCGCAAGGCAACTATGCGGTGCTACAGGGTGCAACGCGCACAACGCTTACAGCGCTCCCGGGAGGAGCTTATGATATTGAGCTGCGGCGAGAGAAAGCTTTCGACTTCAAGGTTACGACCGAGAGAGAGGATTCAGGCGACATTGTTCTCCGGGTTTCCGTCCGCGGCGCAGGCCGGCATGTATTTTCGATTCGGGCCGACAATCTTGAGATCGAAGATACAAATAAACAAACGATAGAGATGAAATCCGAGGATGCTCGAGAGGTAATCTGGCATGCACATATCACCTCTCCGGAA
>DASYBJ010000149.1:0-5621 GCA_036500845.1 Acidobacteriaceae bacterium | reverse complement strand
ATCTGAAATTAGCTCACTTCTCTCTGCCTTTCCAACTCTGCGATGTTCGATGGAAAACCCTTTCCACCCCAGGTCGGCACTGGACTTACCTAGCAACGACCCTTTCATAAGAGCGCCAATCGCCGCACAGGTTGAGGGTTGCAAGCAGAACTCTGTCATCGGGCATACATTCGATGAGGGTGCAATGGGTATCTTGTCGAGGACTCTTTTCATCTTCCCACTCAGAAAGTTTGTGTAGTCTGTCCTGCGCGTCAGAACTGCAGTGATCGCCTCCGGCGTGATACAAACTATTCCGGCAAGAACCTGGGGATATAGCAGTACATCGCAGTGGACCTTTCTCGACGTTCGAATCCGGCTGGCTCACGCAGCATCGAGTCGTCCGGATTTAGATGCGGGATGTTTACGCAGCTTCCTGCCATGTCAAGAGAGGATACCGCCGACCAAGCTGATGACCGGGTCGACAGTTCCTGGAGAGCGAGCTTCTTTAACCGTGATCTTCTAAAGCAGAAAGTAGAAAGCGAATGAAATATCGCGGGATATCATAGTTCAATCCAGTCCGTGAAATGATCGGCTAGCGCGCTGCTCCGTGATCGGGAGCTATCGTAGTAGTCCTCCCAACTGATAATTCGTCCCTGAGCAAGTTCGACGATAGAGATTCCGGGAAGAGCGACTTGCACCTTTCGTGAGGCTCCACCGAACCATGGTTGTGTGACGGTTGTCCGCAAGGTCCATTTGCTGACAACCCAGTCATTACCGATGAAAACGCCTTCCGGGGTCCGTCGCCCATCGGGGTAAAGCTCTCTCTCTTTTTGAAAGAAGCCAGCCAACTTTGTTTTGTCACGGAAGTCCAGATCGAGTGCGTGATCAATGAATCTAAACTGTTCAGCAAAATAAGCAACGGCTGTGTCCACATCGCCCTTTACAAGCGCGTCCCAGACCATCGTTGTAATCCGTCGTGATTCCGCGAGCTCGCCGCCGTTTTGACCTGAAGTAGGCTCACTGTGACGCCTTCTGTTGTGATTGTGTTCATGCTGGATTCTCATCCGCGGGCAACTCGATCGGATAGGGCTGGCCAAAGTCCGCAGAGAGGCTGACCTTCCGCCACGCCTCGGCTTCGGCGACCTGGAGGGCGGAATAGTCCTGAGCAGCATCGACCGCGTAGACGCCGAGGAGCAGATGTGTAGGCAGGCGTTCGCGCTTAACGACGCGCACCAGGATTTCTCCGGCACGCCTGGGATCGCCCGCCTTGGGCCGATCGGAGTGAATCAGGCGCGCGAGGGCGCCGACAGAGCCGTCATATTCGCTCGGAATGTCCTGGATCTGCATCGACGCGCCCGCCCAATCGGTGGCGAAACCGCTTGGCTCCACCGTAAGACAGCGAATGCCGAACGGCGCCGCCTCAGTCGCGAGGACCCGCGTAAACCCGTCGACCGCGAACTTGGCCGCCTGGTACGACGCGAGCCCCGCGGTGCCGCCGACTCGACCGCCAATCGACGAGAACTGCACGATGGTGCCCGCCTTCTGACGCTTCAGCACCGGCAGCGCGGCCTTCGAGACGTGGTATACGCCCCAGAAGTTCGTCTCGAACTGGCGACGGAAGTCGTCTTCCCTCGCAGTTTCGGCCGGTGCGATATTTGCGTATCCGGCATTGTTTACCACCAGATCAATGCGCCCGAAGTGCTTGATCGCCGCGTCGACCGCCGCCTGAGCAGCCGCACTATTCGTCACATCCAGGGCTACCGGAAGGACGCGCTCGCCGTACTGCTCGACGAGAGGCTTAAGTTGCTCCGGGCGACGCGCCGTAGCAGCCACCGAGTCGCCCGCATCCAGCGCGGCGGAAGCGAGTGCCCGGCCGAAGCCGCGCGAGCAACCGGTGATGAACCAGACTTGCTGAGGCATAGCGTTGGTACTCCGAACCCAGTTGGGTTAAACTTAAGATAACAGCGTTGCGTTATTAGCGCAACATAGTTTCGTTATGGCAAAGACAAATCAGAAGTTCCAGCGCGCCCGGAGCAGCGAGGCCAAAGAGCAGCGTGAGGCAGCAATACTTAAGGCCGCCCGTGCCCTCGCCGCAAGACACGGAGTGCGCCAGGTCACGCTTACCGATATCGCCGACGCCGTAGGCATGCACAAATCCGCCTTGCTGCGCTACTTCGAAACACGCGAACAGATTTTTCTCGTCCTCACTGGCGAAGGTTGGCGCGAGTGGTCTTCAGCACTGCGCAAAGAGCTGATTCAGTTTGTGGAACCTTCTCCGACAACTGTCGCAGGCGCCTTTACAAAGACGCTCACTGCGCGACCTATGTTCTGCGACTTGCTCGCACAAGCGCCATTGAACCTGGAACGTAACGTGTCTCTCGATGCCGTACGGACCTTCAAACTCATCGCATTGAACGAGGTCAAGGCGATCGGCTCCGAAGTAGAGCGACTATTAGGGCTTTCCAGCCGCCAGGCCACCGACACGATCGCCACCGCTACGAGCATGGCCGGCGCCCTTTGGCAGATGGCAACACCCGGTCCCGAGGTGCAGTCCCTCTATCGCCGTGAGCCTCAGCTCGCGCATGCGATTGTCGATGTCGGGCCACGACTGACCCGAATTCTTGAAGGGTTGCTCATGGGCTACCTTGCGGAGGCAGCCAAGAAGTGTTGAACTCTCATTTGACTCGTCCTTAACCGTCGGACCCAGCTATAGCATTTGCCGCACATGCTTTTTTTAAGGGTGTTGCAGAAACGCAGAATAGCTTCGGCCAGCTCGAGTGGCTTTTCCAGAAACGACAAATGGCCTGAATCGAGTTCTACTCTGCTCGCGTGCGGAACCAAACGGGCGAGTTCGTTGGAGGTAGCCAGGCTCTGCCTCGCAAGACAGGGCTGTCCTTTGTTGCTCCAAGGGCGTCAGCCGCTGCCTGCAAAGCGGCCGTAGCTTCTTCGTGTGGATGGGCGAGCTTTATTTGAAGACCCGGCTCCTGTCTCCTATTTCCTCCAGTGAGGGGCGGCGAACAAGCCGCCAGACATTCCGCCATCGACGTTGATCGGTTTCATTGCGAAGTTCGGGAACAGGACTGATAAAGTAAAGAGCCCATGCCTATCACAGTGACAAATCCGTTCAAAGGACGTCAGTATCCCGGCGACGTAATTCTGCAAGCCGTACGGTGGTATCTGCGATATCCATTGGCCTACGAGCATGCCTCTGAGCTATTGGCAGAGCGGGGTCTGGAAGTGGATGCCAGTTGTGTCTGGCGTTGGGTGCAAGTCTACTCACCAGAATTGAATAGGCGTTGCCAACCGCATCTCAAGCGCACCAACAAGAGCTACCGTGTCGACGAGACCTATATAAAGGTTAAGGGGCAAGACAAGTATCTGTACCGGGCTGTGGACTCGACCGGGCAGACCATCGATTTCGCTCGGCGACCAGCGCTCCGAGCAGTGTCGTCAGCTGGCGCGCTGTGTCGTGCCGGGCAGATTCCTGCGCCAGCTCTCCGGCGCGGGCGCGGTACGCGGGCTGCGCGAGGATGCGATCGACTGCGTCACGCACCTGCTCGGGCGGCGGATTGTCGGTCGCCAGGTCTATACCGCAACCCGTCCAGGTAACACGCGCTGCTACCTCGGGCTTATCCTCACCCTTGCCCGCAACGACCATAGGTACGCCGAAGCTTAGCGCCTGGGTCACGGTGCCATAGCTGGCATAGGCCACCAGTACATCGACGTACGGCAGGATCGCGCTGAAGTTCAGGAACTTGGAAGCCACCGTATTCGACGGAATCGAGCAGGGAATCTCCTCGATAGCTTTGCCGCCCGTAGTGGCCAGAACGAGGAAATCCTCGCGGTCGCCGAATGCCTGAATCACCGGGGCCAACAGCTTTCCAAGATCGTTGTTGGCAATCGTTCCCTGGCTGACCAAGACCACTTTCCGCCCGGCTTTTTTCGCTTCTTTCAGTCCCTGGGGCACGTCTCCCGAGCCTTCCGGCACAAGCGGGCCGATAAAGTGCACCTTCGGCGCAGGCTCACGCAGCGGGGGCTCGAAACTTGGCCCGCATGGCTGCAGGATCATGTCCGCCAGCAGGGCAGCGGATTCCAAGACCCCTCCGGGCAAGCCGGGCCGGCCGAGGTCGGCGAGCCTGCGGTCGGCATACTGCTTCAGCGGTAGCTCTTTCTGCTCATTGATCTCCTGTGCGACCTTCGCGTATTCCTCCCATTTTGCTGGATCCTTGGTCGGTATCAGGCCCGGACCCCATGGCGCGCCGTCTTCACGTTGCAAGGTCAGAGCCGAAATCCCCAGATATGCGCTCGCAGGGCGCTCCAAGCGAGGTCCGAGCAGAAGCGGAAAAACGCCACAGAAGCATGTTTCGTGCACTACAAGATCAGCCGGAAACTTCCTGAGGACCGCCTGCAGCCCGCGAAACTGGAAGGGCATGGGATCAACGAAGACGGACTTAAAAATCGACAAGCTCTCCTCGGGCCCAGGAGCGTAGCGATTCCTCTTCAGAAAGTCGGCTATCTTGTCCAGCACGGCTTGATCCGCCTCTTCCGGCAAAGGAAAGAACGGGATTTCGGCCGCTTCGGTCTTGTCGCGAAAAAGTTTGCTGGTGTAAATGACTGGTTCATGTCCCGCATTTTTCAAAATGCGAGCGACAACAAGCAGCGGATTGAAGTGTCCCGTCGCCGGAATAGATGCAAGAAGAACTTTCATTGACTTCCTTTCGCGTTTTCTCAAGGAGTGGGTTGCGATCCGAAACAAGTGCAGCCGCAACCTCTGAGGAAAGGACTCGCGAGCGCGGCAGATATTCCCTGTGCGTAGTCAAAACGCTACTAATGTTTGAGACGAATGGTTTGCACTGCGAACCAGATCTGGCCTAGGGCACCGTCGCGGCATGTTGAAGCTGAATAGGGATCGATATAACCGGCGCAATTCTCGCCGCCTTCGCGGTTTCTTTTGCAGTCGCCTGGACATCTCCTTGGAAGTGCTCGCCTGCGCCAGCAGGTCGCTGTGCTGAAGCGGAAAAGTGGGCGACCGATGCTGAGTCGCCTCGATCGGCTCTTTTGGATTAGGCGCGTCAGGCGTGGGCGTGGCTTTTGGTCCGCCTTCTATTCGGGCCCTATCTGATGAAGTATTTTGATTAAGAAGATCAGGGGAGCCAGGATGCATTCGCAACTAACGCTTCATTGGTATTCCACCGGCTCTTCGCCAATCGTGCAACAAATGCTCATGTACTTGTTGTGACGGTAGATGCCGCATGAAATATCGGTCGTATTCGCTGGGTGCTCGCGGGTGGACAAGTCTATTACTCCAAACTGACTTCGTTTATGCTGCTGGTCGCAGCGTCAATCCGACAATCGGGACGAATATCAACGAGTATCGCCTCTGTCTTGGCCATCGCCTCATAAGCCTCATCTGGTGATAGCCGGCGCAATCGGGCATGTGCCGCTGAAAGCACCTGTTCAATGCTTGAGGCCCTGGTCCGCTCTACGGGTTCTCGCCTCCGGTTCGCCCCTGCTCATCGAGCGTCTCAGCCCGCTCAGACACGCGTTCACGCGGAATCAGCCGACTCCCATCCAGCTCGTACTCGTTCATCTCGCTGAGCGGAGGTGAATATGCGTGAATGCTAATGGCCGGCGCGAGGGAG
>DASYBJ010000148.1:0-11774 GCA_036500845.1 Acidobacteriaceae bacterium | reverse complement strand
AAGGCAAGATACTCCCGGCCGCCAACTTCGTAGACTGCTGGAATTCCATCAGGGTTTGCGTCCAGTTCGGTCTCCCAGAGTGTCTTCCCTGTATCTTTATCCAGAGCATGAATCATGCGATCCGGCCCGGTGCCTATAAAGAGAAGCCCTCCCGCTGTGACCACCGGTCCGTTCCGTATGAAAGCTGAACTGCCAGTATCGGTAATTCCCCTCTCCGCAAGGCCGGGTGTTGTTCCGATTGGTCGGCGCCAGAGAATTGTTCCTTGATTCAGGTCATAGGCAACGATAGATGACCATGGAGGGCTGAAAGCGATGAGGCCGTTTTTAGCCCGGAATACATTCCCAAATTGGCCGTAAAAGCGCACCTGACCGGACGGAGCGGGAATGCTCGCTACCTGCAAACCTGCGGTGGCTTCGCCGGCACCCGGATCCTTTAGATAGGCAGCGAGTGAAGCAACGTCTTCTGCCCTGAGTGTGGTCTCCGAGAAGGCAGGCATCTCGCCCCTCCCGGCTCGGACGGTAGCCGTGAAATGCGCAAAGTCGATTTGGCTAGGAAACGTAATGCGCTCCCGATTCGGTCCATGGCAGCCGATGCAGTTCTTCGTATAAAGCGCGTAGCCACGCTGAGGGGGCGTTCCTCGCGTCGTGCTCCGCTGCTGGATGGGAACCGTCTCGCTCATCTTGTGAATCGTCGGCGCATCGTACGTCTTCACGTACATCACCCCAGTGGATGGGTCCGCCGCGGTGCTTCCCTGGTTGGCCCCGCCATTTTCCCCCGGTACTGCGATCTGGTCGCGCTTATAGGCTGGGGGAGTAAAGATACCTTCATTGCGCGCATTCACAAGGATGTTGCGTATCCGCGCTTTCTCCTCCGGATCAAGATATGGATTGATGTCGTCCAACGTGAATTTCTGACGCGCAAAGGGTGGTGGCACAGTCGGGAAAGGCTGCGTTGGCCAAGATTGCTCATCTGGCATATCGGACTTGGGCACCGGCCGCTCCTCAACCGGCCATAAAGGTTTCCCGGTTATCCGATCAAAGACATATAGAAATCCAAACTTGGTCGCCAAGGCAACGACATCAACCTTCTTCCCTTCGTGCTGCACGGTGAGAAGTTTTGGAGCCGCCGCGGGGTCATAGTCCCAAAGATCATGGTGGACAATTTGGAAGTACCACAGACGCTTTCCCGTTCGAGCGTCGAGCGCGAGCAGGCAGTCACCAAAGAGGTCTGCTCCCCTGCGGTCGGCTCCGTATAAATCATAGGTTGGAGAACCAAGAGGAAAGTAGGCGATGCCACGTTTCTCATCGAGAGAAATTTCGCCCCAGGCATTGTTCCCGCCGACGTACTTCCAGGCGTCCGGCGGGAAAGTGTCATATCCGAACTCGCCAGGATGCGGAACCGTGTGGAAGATCCATACTATTTTTCCTGTTATGGCATCGTAAGCGCGGATATCTCCCGGAGGCGAGCCATACATCTCCCCTGGTGCAGAGCCGAGGATAATCAGATTTTCAAAGACGCGTCCCGGAGTCCCACTTTGGACCTCTGTGAAGTTCGATCGATCGCGGCCGAGCCCTTCCCGAAGATCCACTTTGCCGTCGTTGCCAAAACTTCGGATTACCTCTCCAGTCTTCATATCAAGTTCCTGGAGATAGCCATCGACAGCAAAGATGAGCCGCTGGTCTTTGCCGTCTCTTGATATCCAACGGTTGAAGCCTCGATTCGTAGGCTGTCCGCCTTCCACCGGATGAGCCCAGAGTTGTTTCCCGGTGGTGGCATCGAGCGCATATACGCCATCGTCCTTCCCGACGACATACATCACGCCATCCATGACCAGAGGATTGAATGAAAATCTCCCTACGGGCCCTGGCGCGGGAACGAACCATGCCAGCTTAAGTTCGCTTACGTTGCTCTTGTCGATCTGCTTGTTCGCGGAATAGCCCATCGAATCCGGCGATCCGCCATAGTCGCTCCAGCAAGAATACGGCTCTGGGGTTGTGCCGGCAGAAGTTCGTCTCGGAACGGAGCTGAGCACCAAGAACACGAGGCCCAAGCCTGCGACCAGGCAAACCAACCACCGGCTGTACTTTCTCTCCATAGACTCTTCTGGCCTTCTCACGCGCCGTAAGCGGAGCTATCTCCGCCCAAAACATTACGTCCGAAACTTATAACCCATCTTCTCGAGATATGCCTTGGTCGTCTTCGCCGTTTCGAGTGGCGTCATCGGGCCATCTTTCGATGGATCCAGTTCGACCATGATGTCGGGGTTAAGACCTTCGCGTTCCACCATATCGAGGACGGCCGGAATATCGACCGTACCCATGCCCAGCGGGCAGTATCCGGCGTAGTACTGCCATCCCTTGTAGTCCTTCAAATGCATATGGGTTACGAGCGGCAGGAAATCCTTGACGACTTTCGCCGCATCCGCACCGCCCTTTTGCAGCTGGCCTACATCCGGAGCAAACTTCAGATTCTTGGTGTTGACCGCATCCATTACGGCATAGACCTCATCCCGCGACTCGATACAGGTGCCTGTGTGCTGATGGAGACCTGTTTTAAAGCCGAGATCGGTAACGGCCGCCGCGTAGTCGTTCAGCGCGGAAATAATGTCAGCCCGGTGCTCTTGGAAGTTATAGGTATCACGCTTCACACCGTTCGGTGCCAGCACGATATATGTGCCCTGGAACTTTTGAACGACTTTACACAACTGGCTTATGCGTGCAATTTCATTCTTTCTCTGTGAAGGATCGATCAGGTTACCTGTGATATATCCGGATCGAAGTGGAACCTCGTATTTTGCAATCAGTGGAGCCAGGAGGCCTCGCTTGTCCCAGTTATCCAGATCCTCGGGAAATGTTTCGAACGACCAGAAACCCTCGGTCGAGATGTCCTTTAGGGCGGAGTCCAGTGTATCGTCGTCTCCAGAACGTGGCGGAAACGTACTCCAAGTGATACACGTATAGCCAATCTTGAGTTTCCTGGCGGGCTGGCTCATTGCAAGTCCCCCGCGCAGATTCACGAACGCCGCGCCTGCACTAAATCCTAATGCCTTTACGACCTCACGTCTTCCTAACATGGTTTTCATCCTTTATTCCTAGCCTGTGACAGCCGATCCATTTTCTGAGGTACGTTCCGATCCAAAGCCTGCGTAGGGGCGTAGTTGAATTACCGAGACCTCGACAATGCCGGCTCGAACAAACGGCAGAGTCTCCAACATCTGCTAGAGTTGACTCTCACTCTCCGCTTCTCATAACACGCAGGCTCCTCCGGTTTGTTAATCTTCGAGAATCGCGACAGCGCGAACTGGAGCCGCCGTGGTATTTACCCACTTGATTGGAAAAAGGCTGAGCTTAAATCCAGAGCTCGGGAGCTGATCGAGATTCGTCAGATTTTCCAGGTGGTAGTACTCGCGAGTCTTCATCACGCAGTGGGCTTCCCAGAATTTCTTGCGCTCGAACATCGCCCAGATCGGCGGATCATAAGTAACAGCATCAATGCCGGTCATCTTGACGCCCTGATCGAGCAGCCAGTTCGTCGACTCGCCGGTCATCCCGACGTGATCTGTGAGGTATTTTTCACTATCCTGAATTTTTCCAGCGCCGGTGTGAATCAACACAATATCCAACGGCTTCAAAGTGTAATTGATCTTGGCCAAGGCGTCTTTCATGTCCTGGACACTAATACCGGCGCCCTTAGGCAGATGGCGGAAGTCAAGGCATACACCCTCGCCGAAGCAATATTCAATCGGAATTGCCTCAGGCCCTGGCGCAACTTCGCGCATGTGACGTAATGAATCCATATGTGTGCCGATATGGTCACCGATCACGATCAAGTAGTGAGCAGTCAACGAATCGACGCCGTACTTCGCTGCTCCAATACGTTCGGCAAACCCTTGCCAAGTTTCATACATCACGAGAGCTGGGCGCACGACGCGTGGAAAGGTAATCATTTCATTGTGCACGGGCATGCTCAGATCAATGAGTCTTCGCGCCATGGAGGAGTTCCCTCTTTCTAAGTTGTCACCTACTGTGTAACGGTGAGTCCGCCGTCTAAATAAATCGTTTGCCCGGTGATGAAATTGGCTGCCGGCGATACTAAGAAGAGCGCCGCACTCATCACGTCCTCCGGCTCGCCAATACGGCCGAGCGGGATACGAGCGACAAGATTGGAATAGAACACCGGGTCTGACAACATCTTTCCAACCTGTTCGGTTCGGATAAATGTAGGTGCAATTACGTTTACATTGATCCCGTTCGGCGCCCACTCTGCTGACAGCTGTTTGCACAACGTGATCAAGCCGCCTTTCGCAGCGCAGTAAGCGGCGTAACCACGTCCGCGCAAGGCGAGAAGCGAGCGCACGGAGCCAAGATGGACCTGTTTGCCTCCAGTTCCCTGCCGGATCATATGACGTGCCACTGCCTGCGCCTGAAACATCGCGCTCTTGAGGTTGACGTCGTATACATAGTCGAACATCGCTTCGGTGACTTCTTCCGCCTTCTCTTCGCGGTTCAGCCCTACGCAGTTCATGAGAATATCCAGGTGGCCAAAGTGCGCGGCGGCTTCATCTACCATCCTTTGCGTGTCGGAAACCGAAACTGCTTCAAAGGCGGCAGCCCAGGCATCGTGACCTTCTGCTTTGAGTGATTCGGCACAAGCGCTAGCACGTACTCCGTTATGGCCGGTGATTGCGATCTTCGCTCCTGCACTTGCGAAGCCTCGGCAAACCGCCTCCCCGATCCCCCCATAGCCACCGGTGACCAGTGCGACCTTACCATCCAATCGGAATAACTGTTCTACAGGGACCATGAATGAGCCGTGTCCTCATCGCCCAACTCGACAGCTCCGCAGTGGTTGCGGACATCCGCACCACAACTGCAGTTTGAAAGTTTAGTCATTCCTCACCGTTGTTGGCGCGCGTGATACGCGGGGGAGTTCGAGATCGGCGATCCGGCCGAAGCGCATCGGATCGTTGGGATGCGATGCCAGCGGGTGGACGGTAATTGTCAGATACGGAAATAACGGGAGCGAGACGAGCGCATCGTGCAGCTGATCGGCATCCTCAGCGCTCCAGATACCCCAATTCTCCCGCCGTCCCGGCACTCGCCACAAGCGGCGTAACATTCCTGCCTTTGCTAATTCAAGGGCACGAATCGCTTCCTTTTCCCGCAGTGCCTTCTCGGCTTCAGGTCCGCCTTCGATGCCAATGACTTCCATGTGGACAAGAAACTCCATGCAAATTATGCCGCCAATGATATGCGCTTTCCCTATTTCAGTGCGAGCAAACGCCGCACCTCGTCGACGACCTTCGCGGCCGTCGGCAGAAGCGCACGCTGCAAAATTGGCGCGGCCGGAATTCTCATATCCGGAGTTGCAACTCGAGCCACGCTGAGAACGGTTTCGTTGTCAAAAGATTCATGGAGCCGCGCGACAATCTCGGCTCCAAAACCAGCAGTCCGATTTGCTTCGTGCAAGACGATCACTCTGCCGGACGCGCTTTTGACAGCAGCACGCAGGCCATCATCATCGAGCGGACACAGCCAGCGAAGATCAAGTACACCGATATCCAGACCATCTTCTTCCGCGAGCTTCGCTGTTGCCTCAAGGGCAACAAGTACCGCCGATCCCCAGGTGACAATCATCAGGTCGCGGCCCGCCTTACGCAGACGAGACTGCCCCATGGGCTCTATCACGTCTGAGAGATGAACCTCGCCGGTCGTCTGGTAGAGACCTCTTGCTTCAAAGACGATACAGGGATCCGACGCAGCAGTTGCCGTGCGCAGAAGGCTGTAGGCGTCTTGCGGCGTAGCAGGAATGGCGATCCTCAGTCCCGGAATATGTGCGAGCAAGGCTTCGAGACTTTGAGAATGCTGAGCGCAAGACCCGGGGGTTACACCTTGCTGGGTGCGCACGACAATCGGCGCGCCCGACCGTCCAGCCGTAATGTAGCGCACGTTCGCCGCTTGATTGATGATCTGATCGAGCGCGACCAGCATGAAGTCAGCCCACATGATCTCGACGATCGGCTTCATTCCCATGAGGGCTGCGCCCACCGCAGAGCCGAGGATAGCGCTCTCCGATATTGGTGTATCGAAGACCCGATCCACACCAAACCTTTTTTGAAGACCGCGTGCGGCGCCGAAGATGCCGCCAGCTTGTCCGACATCTTCGCCGTATACAAGCACCTCGGGGCGCGTGGCTAACTCCCGGGAGAGCGCCTCGTTCACGGCCTGGACGTAGCTCACGATCTTCGTTTGCTCAGGCTCCGGCGAGTCCACAGAAGCTAAATCTAAGCCGTTCACGGCCCACACGTGTTGACGAGCGGTGCCCGTATCGGGAGGCGGTGAATCGAGAACCTCTCTCTGCACCTCGTCCATTTCCGACCGAACGCTCGCCACCAGCTCTTTGTAAGCATCTTGACTGATCTGGCCGTCGGCAATCAGCTTGCTAGAAAAAGTGCTGATCGGATCGCGGGCGCGCGCCTGGTCACGATCCTCTTTGGGCCGGTAATGTTCGATATCGCGGTTGTAGTGACCCCACAGCCGGGGCACCCGACATTCAATCAGTACCGGGCCGCCGCCCGTTCGCGCCCGGTCGGCCGCCTGACGCACGGTATCGCGGACAACAACGGGATCGATACCGTCGATCGTGACACCTGGAATTCCATAGCCGTTTGCCCGTTGAGCAATCCGGTCTACCTTGAATGTGAGCGTGGTCGGCGTCAATTCCGACCACCCATTGTTTTCGCAAAGAATCACAACCGGCAGGCTGCGGGCCGCTGCAAAAGCAAGCCCCTCGTGCGTGGCTCCTTGATTGAAGGCGCCGTCCCCAATCGAAACGGCGACAACCCGCCCATTTCCGGAGATCAGGTTCGACATCGCTACGCCACACGCGATAGGAACACCGGCTCCAACAATCGAATTCTCACCGATGAACCGCCGGTCAGGGGCCATCATGTAAGCAGAGCCGCCACGGCCGCCGTTCAAGCCAATGCCGCGATGGCAGATCTCTCCGAATACTTCAAGGAGAGGCAAGCCGGAAGCCAAAGCCCACCCATGTCCCCGGTAGGTCGCAACGATCTGGTCTGTGTCTTCCAACGCCGCCAGGGTTCCAACCGGGACCGCCTCCTGCCCTGCGCAAAAGTGCGCCGAGCCGACAACCTCGGGAGGCGTCGCCGTACTTAAGTCGAGGGATCTCTGTTCCAGTTCTCGGATCAGCAGCATCTCCCTAAGGAGTGCGACAGTACTAGCGCTTCTATTCCGATCGGTACCGTCTGCAACACCCCAGACAGGAGCAGTCATTGGTCAGCCCTCACACACGTCGCCCAGGATACAGACCTAGCTCTGGATGGTTTGACACGCAGATTATCTCCTATAAAAGCCATGCAAACATAGGACTCATTCAGTGAGTCGCATCAGGGCCTTGAGAATAGCCCTGATGCGACCCTCCTCGGACAGACATCACCGTATACCAGCAGGTAAGACCGCTAGAAGCTCCCCCTCAAGCTGAACTGTATCTGCCTTGGCGTTGTACCTGGCGCTAGACCAGTGACCACGCCGAAGTTATTGCCTCCGTATGAGACACCAGGAACACCATAGTTCTGGATATTGAAGACGTTGAAAAATTCCGCCCTAAATTGAAGAGCGAATGATTCCCAAACTGGTATTTGTTTCATGAGCGAGAAATCCATATTGTCGTAGGGGAAGGCAAAGAGGACACCTCGCCCAGAAGTGCCGTACTGATTCACTGGATGGGCAAAAACCGACGTATTGAAGTATTGAGTCTTTGTGGGATGTGAGAGATGAGGATTCCCAATGAGGTTCGCTCTGGCGTAGTTATAGGTTCCAGTATTCCCGATGCCGGCCGGATCGCGACCAGCGTCGGGGAAACCAAGAGGAACTCCTGAATGTGCTTGAAGATTGGCATTGGCTTGCCAATTTCCGAGGATGGCGGAGCCAACACCATGATTCAGGTACGGTTTATCTCTTCCGAAGGGAAGTTCGTACGTAGCCCAACCATAGTAGAGCAGCTTTAAACTGTTACCGGAAACTCCGTAATTTGCACTCAGGTTGTTATAGTTTTGAAAGGTCGAATAACTCTGCGAGCCGTTTTCGACGCCGTAGAAGCCGCTACCGCCATTGTCCATCGACTTCGACCAGGTCAGGCCAGACCCGAATCCCAGCCCCGAAGTGAACCGCTTGTCCGCTTTTACTTCCAGGGCATTGAAGTTGGAAGTGCCACGCGAAGTGGATTCGAGCGCAGTCCCTGACCAGGGGAAGGGCCGGTCAAGACCTTGCCCCCCGGCCTCTGGAGAGTTATTGGCAAGACCAGTGATAGGAAGATGTCTATCTAGGCTTCCGACATACGCGATCGTAGCGACCAAACTCGACGTTATTTGCTTCTGTATCTCGACGTTGAATTGATGCGAGTAGTGGTTCTTGAGATGAGGGTCGTAGTACCAGCCAAATTGATTGAAAGGCGTCGCAACTGCGGGCAGCGCGTTTGTGCTGCTCAGCGTTGGGACGATCTGCGTCATGGTATCCAGCGGCTGGCCGATAACGTTGAATACAAGGGGCAAGGAAGCGTTCGACGGCCATGCCAAAAGCCGGTCTCTAACGGTTTGAATGGAGCCCGTGAGATTGTCGTAGATCAGGCCATATCCGGCGCGGATGACCGTCGTTTCGTCAAGCTTGAACGCAAGACCAAAGCGCGGCCCAAAGTCCGTGTAAATGGGATCCGGACCCAGATTAGGATTTGCTGCGGGGCGAACGTGCGCTGCGATAATTGCGTTGTTGGCCGGCGTCGTCGATGGAATGCAGGGTGCATACACTCCGCCGGACGGGTTGCATGGCGGAGGAAGCTTGCCACCCGAGACAATCCAGTTTCCGGTATTGGGATCAAGCATCGCCGCCGTGGTTCCGTTCAACAGGTGCGGAGACGATTCGCCATCCCACCGCAAGCCGGCATTGACGGTTAAGCGTGGCGTCGCCTTCCAGGAGTCCTGAATGTAGGCCGATGGGACTACCGTGCGAACGGCGTTCACTTCTGCCTGGTAGCGGCCATTGTCGGGGATGCCCAGGAGAGCCCCGGCGAGCGGATTGCCCGTGCTGGAAGCGGCTTGGGGATTCGCTGTCTCCGAAGTGGCGAAAGTGAACTGCGCGCCGCCGAAGTGCCCGCCTGAAAGGCCCTGCGTCATTTCAGGAATCTGCTCTTCGAAGCCGAAGCGTACCTGATGGTTCCCATGTATCCAGGTCATGTTCGCCGCAAAATTGAATTCGTGGCTGGTGGATCCCGCGGGACCAGTCCCTCCCATACCGTAGTTGCTGTTACTTGCAGCAACGTAATTGTATGTGCTGCTGAAGCCGAAGTTAACTAATCCATAGACTGCCTGTACGGGAGCATAGAGCGACAAGTTTGAAACATTGACAGGTTTCGTCAAGACGACCGCGTTGAATCTGCCGGAGTAACCCGCCGTCGCATCCAGAATGAGGGTCGGAGAGAACGTATGGGTGTACCCCCCGCCAAAATTTCTGTTATTAGCGCTAGTAGTAGCCAGCTGATGCTGCGTTTGGGGCATTGCATTGGTTCCGTTCAAAAACGTGTACCGGAACCACACTAAGTTGCTTGCCCTGAAGTTCTGGTCAATTCGCCCGCTGAATCCATTTGCATTATTCGTGCCGACGGCATTCAGAATTGTATTCGGACCGCCGGGAGATGTCGGGACGAAGTTGGGGGTGTCAGCATTTGCTTTGAGAAACGCCTGGGCAGTTGGGTCGATCAGGTTCGCTGGGACGTGAAGGCCGTCTCCGCCGAGCAACTGCCGGGTGTAGTTTCCCGCAGTACCGGCCGTGGTGTAGGGATTGTAGAGGAGAGGCGGCTTTCCAGTGCTGGTCACGATGGATGCGTTCGTGAAATCGCCGTTCAACTCAGCAGCTGTAGGCGACACGTAGTTGATTCCTGCGGCCTTTGCGTATCTCCAACCCTCATACGAAACGAAGAAGAAGGTCTTATTGATGCCGTTGTAGAGTTTCGGGATCCTGACGGGTCCGCCGAAGTCTCCACCAAACTCGTTTTGGCGGAAGGACGCTGGCGAGGAAGGCAGACCGTTCTTGAAATCTGTAAATGGGTTTCGAGAATCGAAGACGTTGTTACGCAGATACTCCCAAAAAGCTCCGTGATAGGTATTCGTGCCTGACTTGGTTACAACATTGACGACACCGCCCAACACGCTGCCGAATTCTGCCTGGTCGTTGTGCGACTGGATCTTGAATTCCTGGATTGTGTCGACGACCGGCGGAACGTCATAAGAACTGGCAAACGCGGCAGTGTTGATGATGCCATCCAGGTAGTAAAGGTTCTCGCGGTTCCATTGGCCTTGCGTCGATGGGAAGACATATGTCGATCCGGGAATTCCAGGCGAACCAAATCCGGTGCCATATCCAACGCTGCTGTTTTGCGAGTAATTTACGGGGTTAGAGCCAACCGTGAGCGTGAGCAGTGCCGAAAAGCTTCTTCCGTTGAGCGGCAGATCGTTCACCGTCTTCTGCTCGACCACGGCACCCAGGTTGGCTGTCGAAGCCTGGAGCATCTCGGCGGACGCAGTAACAGTGACTGTCTGCGATGCTGCTCCCACCTGTAACTTGAAATCCTGCGTGGCGATCTGGTTCACGTCGAGTTTGAGCACGGGACTTGACGCCGTCTCAAACCCGGTTTGGGTAACAGTGATTTTGTATGTTCCAGGTTGAATGAGCGGGAATTGATATAAACCTTCACCGTTGGTTTTGGTGTTCCGAGTTAAGCCGGTCTGCGTGTCCTGCACCGCTACGTTCGCGTCAGCCACGACCGCCCCATTCTGGTCGAAAACATGACCGTTAAATTGCCCGGTCGCAGTCTGCGCACGAGAAACCGTGCAGAAGGCCGTCAGCACCACGAAGCAGGCTAGGACACGTATTGCCATTCCAAGATGGAACTCAAAATCTAACCTCCGGTACTCAAAAATTCTGTCTTTATGCGCAACCGCCCTCGAAAAAGAATTGCTCATGATACTCCCTCCAAAGTGAAACCTTTGATTCCCCCTGGACTAGGCCTGGTGGGAAAGTGCCCGTACGTAGAGCTGTCACGAAATATCGCAATTTGAGTGTCGTCTAGATATTTCTCGTTCTCGCCTACGTCCCTTGGATCATCTCTTTCGCATCAGAAGATCGGGGGAGCACTGCTCAATTCGCCTGCGGTTGCCCGTATCCCGATCTGCTGGAAGGTTCCTCCGTTTCCTCGAAAGACCGCCCAAATCTACTCGGTTTTTGGGCGACCCACGGTATAGGCGCTCTGACGCAGAGTTGTCAACAGAAATATCGCCATTTGAGGTATGCATATCTATCTGATACTTTTCGATCGGAATGTCTTCTCATCCGGGCTTGTCCGAACCTCCGAACCACTCCAGGTCCGAGGTCTGCCCACGACAAAATTAGGGTTGAAGAGCGTATCCAGAGGGGTTTAAACGGATCGTCATGAGTAATTGCGTGTCGAGTGCAAGGAGATATTGTGGAAGCGGCCGAATCTATTGCTTGATACGCAAATGTCTACGACCCTGTGTTTTTAACGAAGTCACTGCGACAGGTCGCTAGGGGCTGCAGGTCACGATGCTGTGCTTCACTGTCATCGTCGCCCAGAGCCGGGCACCGGTTGGAGGAGAATAGTGCGCGATAAGCGCGGTAAGCGCGGAAAGTTACCTTTGGGTAGCGAATGAGTTCTGCGTGGTAAGGGTGGAAGCCTCTTTTGA
>DASYBJ010000147.1:0-3070 GCA_036500845.1 Acidobacteriaceae bacterium | reverse complement strand
ACAACTTGGCAAAGCAGAAGTGAGCCTGCTCAACGTAGCGCTGGACGACACACTTCATCGCCTGTCCAACGGCTGATGCAGTCTCCCGCAGAACATCGTGACGTGCTCATGGAAGGAACGAAGTATGACTGAACGGCGTCGTGTTGTAGTAACGGGAGTTGGTCTCGTAAGCCCAGTAGGCATCGGAACAGAGGAAACCTGGAATGCGTTGATCCGCGGTGACTCTGGTATTGCTCCAATCCAACTCTTCGATGCGTCTCGCTTTGCCTGCAGATTCGCTGGAGAAGTGAAGGACTTCGCGCCAGAGAAGCACATCGACCGCAAAGACATCAAAAAGATGGGCCGCTTTATCCAGTTCGCGATGGCTGCCACTGAGTTCGCGATGATGCAATCAGGTCTGCAGGTCACCGAAGAGAGTGCGGATCGGGTGGGAGTCTACGTCGGCAGCGGCATCGGCGCATTTGAGGTGATCGAACGCGAGCACACAAAGCTTCTCGCTGGAGGTCCTGATCGTATCTCACCCTTCTTCATCAACGCCTCCATCGCCAACTTGGCGTCCGGCCAAATCTCGATCAAGTATGGCGCAACAGGCCCCAACCTCACCTGTGCAACGGCCTGTACGACAGGGGCCCACGCCATCGGAGAGGCATGGCATATCATCCGGCGTGGGGATGCGGACGTCATGATCTGTGGAGGCAGTGAAGCCGCTGTAACGCCGCTCTCCGTCGCCGGTTTCGCTGCAATGCGTGCTCTTTCAACTCGAAATGAGAGTCCGGAGACAGCTTCGCGTCCCTGGGACAGACACCGGGATGGGTTCGTTGTGGGCGAGGGGGCCGGAGTGTTGGTCCTCGAGGAACTGGGTCACGCTCAGGCTCGTGGAGCCCCGATTCTCGCAGAACTCGTGGGCTACGCGGCTAACTCAGATGCGTTTCATACCAACGCCCCACCGGAAGATGGGCGTGGCGTGCGTCGCGTTATGCAACTTGCACTCAACTGCGCGGGCCTGATCGCGTCTAAAATCCAATACCTGAATGCTCATGCCACCTCTACGCCCCTTGGGGATCGTGCGGAGGCTCAGGCTGTCGCCGATACCTTTGGAGTACATGCGGAGAAGCTCCTGGTAAGTTCAACGAAATCGATGACAGGTCATCTGCTAGGAGGAGCAGGGAGTCTTGAAGCTGGCATCACTGTGCTCGCGCTTCGCGACCAGATCGCTCCTCCAACTACCAACATTGAGGAGATCGATGAGCGATGCAAACTGAACCTGGTACGCGATAAGGGGCTAGCCGCTCAGATGGAGTTCGCCATGACCAACTCTTTCGGCTTTGGTGGAACGAACGCCTCCCTCATCTTCCGAAGGTGGTAATGCCCTTTAGAGAGCATCTTCGAGCTGACGCTCTTTGTCGGTTGCTGTGAACTTACTGAACTCCTTGGAGGCGAAGTAACCCTGGCGGCAGTCAAGCGTGCCGACCAGATCATTTGTTGAGACCGATCTTGATGCGGCGGAACTTGCCGTCTTCGGCCGCGTTGCTGGTGTAGTAGCCGATGATGTAGTAACTGGAGACCGGCTGCTCTGCCTGTTGAATGACGCGCGTGAGGTCGTTGTTGTCGAGTAGCGCCTTGCCGCTGCTGTCTGCGGCCAATGCATAGAGGGTGTCCTGCAACTGAAAAGTTTTCTTGCCTCAGTCATCCAATTGAAGGGATCGAAAACCGATCTCCTTTAGACAGGTTAAGTATCGAGTAGTAAGCGAATCGATGATAGCTTCGAGCGATTGGTGACGTATGTCGGCCAAGCGGGTATGAAAGGTTCAACGGGCCGCAAGAAATTCGGCTTCCCGGAATCGCTACCGCCTCTCGGCTGTACTTCCGCTGCCGGATTTTGCGGCCCGTGGAGACTGCGTTTGCGAATGATCTCTAAATAGAGAGACCTATGCGCTCGCCGTCATCCGGCTCTGCGGCCGAGCGTGATGCTTCGATATTGCGGCAAGTGTGTGATGAGTGTGTTCTGCCGTATCGTGTAGCGCGATGTCAGCCTGAGATACCATGCCAATACACACACCGCGTGTATCAATCACCGGTATGCGTCTCACCTGATTGCGCTCCATGATGGCTTCACACGCTTCAATCGATTCGTCAAGACCACACGTGGCTGGCTTGCTGGTCATCACCTCAGAGACCTTTACCTCGGCGGCGGATTTCCCAGTGGCGGCGGCTTTGACGCAGATGTCCCGATCAGTAATGATGCCAAGCAGTTTCCGTTCATTGCAATCGTTCACCACGGGAATGGCGCCCACATCGTTATCTTTCATCAGAGTTGCTGCCTGCTGTACTGTGTCTGCTGGTGTACAGCAAAAGACTGTCTTGCTCATGATGCCCTGGACTTTCATGAGACCCTCCTTCAATCCGCGCCGTTGCCGGCAAACGGATGACCGCATCTTCTGGAAAGATGCCAGGCACTCATGCTAGCACTTCGGACGATTGCCCCGCCAATGCCGATCGCGAATGAACTGGCGCAGTGCCATGGCAGGGTCCACAGAAACGAGTCGTGCCCCCCGGCCACCCACACCAACGAAGCAGCGCCAGCCATCGCACAAAGCATGAGACCCAGTGTTGTCGTGGCAACCATCTCTCTTCCCTTGGCCGTCAACGCGACGATATACCCAACGAACATCGCCAGGATGGCGCGTCCCATGTCGAGACCAAATGATGCGAAGAATAAATAAGCGTTGAAACGATGTTGGAAAACCGAAGGTACTCGATTAGGCTAAAGACCGGCGTTGAGCGATTGGTATCGCCCTGAGCCACGGCGGTCCAACGCTACAATGAATCGCCCGGAATCGCCCGATTTTCGGGAAAGCGCTAAGCAGTGCGCACGGGATCGAAATTAGCCCTTTCCGGACCTACACCGTTCACAGATCCACCTTCCGGGTGCCTGATACACACCGTCGCAGGCACTCTCGCATTCGGCGCATACAAAACTGCCCGCGAATCCTGAAAAGTTACGGCTCTCGTAACTAATAGCACCGGAGAACCGCTCGCGACTGAACTTGCGAAGGGGGCCGTTTTCCCA
>DASYBJ010000146.1:0-12943 GCA_036500845.1 Acidobacteriaceae bacterium | reverse complement strand
GGCGATATCATCGGGAGTGGCGAAGCGTCCCATCGGCACGCGGCCCGTAATGTCCGCATCGACATAACTCCCGCCCGCCTGGTCTGCAAGATCCATCTCCGTTTTTACCCAACCGGGACAAACGGCATTCACACGTACACCACGGCCGCCCCACTCCGCAGCCAGCGTCCGGGTGAGTCCGATCAACCCGTGCTTCGATGCGTTGTAGGCTGCCCGATCGGCGACGGCTACCAACCCGGCGACTGAGGCTATGTTGATAATAGAGCCACTCTTCGCATCAAGCATCTTCCCCACAAAAGTGTTTGCCAGCAGAAACGGGGCAACGAGATTCACTTCGAGCACACGGCGGTAGTCGGCGGCAGAGGTCTTCTCGGCGGGAGAGATCAGGCTAATACCAGCGTTGTTGACCAGGACATCGACGCGCTCCCAACGATCAAGGACTTGTTGCGCAAACCGCTGCACCGCCGCTTCGTCAGTAATGTCCCCAGCAAAGCCCAAGACATCACCTCCGCGCGCGCGTATTGCTTCGAGGGTTTGGGTGGGCATGCGCAAATCGACCAACGCCAGACTGCAGCCCCTCTCAGCTAAGACTTCGGCCACTTTGCGGCCGATCCCCTGTGCCCCTCCGCTCACCACTGCGACACGCTTGCGTTGACTCATCTTTCTTGTCCCTCACTACGGCCGCAGACGCCTGAACCCGCCCGCGTCATCCTTTTCTAGCCTATTTGCTTTTACGTTCGGACACGATCTCGTCAGGCTTGATTCCGTTTTTGATTGCCGTGAGGCACCTCTGCCGGATGAAGCAGAGAAGGCTTTGATTGGATCAGGTAAAGAGCAGGTCATGGACCAGCGCGTCAGCGTCGTGGCCCTGGGCGTTAAGAAGTTGGAACGCAGCACAGAATTCCAGGAGCGACTTTGGACGGCGCCCGTCCATAACCAGCGCTAACCAGCGCTCAAGTTCGTCTTGTTCCAACGAAAGGGGTACGGTTCTAAACAGCTTGTTGAGCTCCCACAGCTAGAAGCTGAAATTCGCCTGAAGGATCACAGTGCGGTTGCCGGCTGTGGGTGACCCGTACGGGCCGTTTGCCAACGATTGCGTGCGATTGAAGAGTGGCGAGCTCAGAACGCCATTGGGCGTGCCTAGATTCACGATGTTGAAAATGTTTAAGGCGGCAGCAGCAAGCGTGAGGCTATATCGGCGTGGAACCGACGCATCGATCTTGGGTGGCGCTTGAGCGCCACCCAGACCGCGACCATTGACACTCGTATTCGCTTGCATGCCAGAGGGTCCGTTGGCCCGTTCGCTTTTGGGGCCGATTCCGAAGACTTTGCTTACGCGCATGTGAAGGACCACATTGGCCGGCCCAGTAGCGATACCGTATGGCACGATCTTCTCCCCTTTGCCGGCGGGATTGGTATCAAAGCAACCGTATTGCGTCGAGACTACGTCAAGCGCGCCGCAGGTGCCGTAAGTCGGCCGCGCGTTGTACTGGTTATTCCCTGTAAGGTCATTCCCGACCGTGATGTTATACGGTGTTCCAGACTGAGCGGACATCAACGGAGCAACAACGAAGCCATGAGGGGCCGTATAGGTCCCCAGCAAGAAGAGTTTATTGTGAATACCAAAGCTTGCCCGGCCGTAGTCTAAGCCAGGATCCTGCGCGACCGAGGGGAAGGATGTAACACCTTGCGTGTCGCTCTTTGCGTCGCTGTACGTATAGGAAGCATTCAGACCGAAACGGCGAGAGCGCATGCTCGTTGTAGCAATGATTTGGTTCTGGTTGTAAACACCGCCGGACTGGAATTGATAGTTGTAGAGATTGGGCGTGGGACCCACCACCGAATAGGTAGCCAGATCGAATTGCGGCGCTGTAACGTTGTTCGAAAGATACTGGTGCACGCCGCGTGTGAAGAGATACGTGACGTTCACTGTGATCATTTTGCCGATCTGGCGATCCACGCCAACCCCGCCCTGCATATCCAGAGCCGCATGGAAATGATTATCAATGGAGTGGAAAGCGGGCACGGATGCGCCGGCACTCGCGAGATCGCCAGGTGTGGCCGGGGCAGTGGGGTTATAGAAGCCGGGATTGTTGATTACATAGCTGTGCTGGTTGACCCGGTTGTCGTGAATGGCCTCAATCACATACGGCGTTCCGCTTGCAGAGCCGAAAGAATTCGGCACCGTGAAGCGGTTATAGAACCAGCCATAGCCAGCACGGACTACCGTCTTTGCCGGAGCCGCACCTACGTGGCCGGGAGCCCAGGCCACAGCGAATCGCGGGCCCCAGTCGGCATGATCACTGATGCGATTCTGCCCCTCGAAGCGCAAGCCATAACTTAAAACCAGATTTGGCTTCCATTTCCAGTCGTCCTGGTAGAAGAGAGCCCCATCGAACAACAGTACCCGCACCAGCGGATTGTTCACTACGGTGGCGGAGTATTGCCCGGGCGTATTCGCCAGATATTGAGCAATCGAATGGAAGATATACGAACCGTTCGCTCCGGAGGTGGAATAGTTGGCATCGCGATAGGCGCGCAAGCGCGTGCCAAAACGGATGGTGTGGTTCCCAGCGGTGACCGTGGAGTAATTCTGCAGCTCGAAGATATCCTGGTGGTCCCGGACCACTCCCGAACTGCTTCCTCCGGTTGTGAATGCGCCTTGGACCGTAACCGTCGGAGTGAAGTAGCTAGCGACTTGATTGTTACGAATTCGCCGCCATTGAAAGTGAGTTTCGTTGAGCACGCGCGGGCTAACAACCACCGTATCGCCCACTTGAATTGCGTTCTCCTGGTTATTGACGTTGTAAGCCTGCTCAGGAAGATTCAACGTACCGACGCCATTGCCCGTCTGGACGGATCGAAAGATCGAGTCGCGGATGGTCAACGTATTGTTCTTGCCTAGCTGAAAATCTATTCGCGGATTTACAGATAGGAGGTTCGAAGGATTCGGTTCAGCCTGGTTGATGGTCGCGGCCGTATCCTGCGGATTCACTGCATCGACAATGCTCTGATTCTGCCTGTCCAACCATAATCCGTTCACAAAGTATGAGGCGCTCTTCGACAGAGGCCCATTGACGTCGGACTGGATACCATAGAAGTAGTAGCTCGGTTGTTGGCGGACCAATGGGTTTGCCGTGTTCCAGGCGGAGTCAGTGCCAAAGGAAGTGATGTGGCCCTTGAATTTGTCCGAGCCCGGTTTCGTGAGGATTTCAATTCTTCCATAACCGATGCGATCAAATTCCGCAGAGAAAGGGTTCTGATTTACGCGGATTTCGCGGATGGAGGATTTGGGAGGAATCTGGCCTCCGGTAAAACCGTCGATATAGATCTGACCGCCGTTCGGGCCCGCCGTCGGGCCCGCTAAAGCCTGCAGCTCATTCTGGAGTTCGTCAGGGTCGTCGGAGAGGGCGTCGAGGTCTCCCCCCTTGAGCACCATCGCATTGGCGTTTTCATCGGGGTTGACGCTGACCGCGTTGTTTTGTCCGGCGACCGTGATCTCCTGTTGCTGCACGGCGATGGCAAGAGGCACGTTCACCTGGCTGACTTGGCCTGCGACGACCTGCACATTTTCTTTGGAGAACGACGCGAATCCCTGTGCGGAAACGGCGAGGGTGTAGGAGCCAGGAGACACGGCTCGGAAACTGTACTGTCCGTCTGGCCCGGATTGGGCTTGGAGAACGTCGCTTCCGCGCGTAAGTGTCACACTTGCGCCGGGTACAAGAGCTCCATTCGGGTCGAGCACTTGCCCGCGCAGGCCTCCCACCGTTTGCGCGGCGGCTCCTGATACCCATGCGAGCACAAATACCAGGAAGAGAACGAAGTGGGCTAGCAACGGCGCGGCGCCACAAGAACGACTTGTGGCAGAAAAGCTTCCCAACGGATGCATCGTGCGCTCCCTTCGAGCTGCGTAATACCGCACGTTTCCGAGCTTCTAAGAGCACGTGAAAAACCAATGTGCCGCCTCGGTTCAATGCACATCCAACAGGCCTTCCCAAAGTTGCTGAAGCAGAGCGAGGTAAGAATTGTGTCCAGTCTTGGAACTGAATGTCCGTCCCTGAACACTGGCTTTTCTCAACCTCGATTTCGCCTGGTTGCGGTTGAGCGTTGTGTGAAAGACGTGTAAAAATCGCCGCAGACGAGGGCGTTTTCACCGAAACCACGACGATGTTTCGGCGCCTCCTATGTAGCAAACTACCTAATAAGATGTCAAGGACTCTAAATCCGCAGGAACTCTAAATCCGCAGGGGAAGGGAAATGCCACCGGCTATGCCCTTCCTCGCAGGCCTGCAACGGCAACTTCTCTGGAACACAACTTGAGTTTTGGGGCCCGCCAATGGGCAGAGACGATGCCAGATATCTTGCCAGACGTATGCGGCGGCGGTTTCGCTTGCTAAATTGGAAGCATACCTAGATCTTTTGAAGTCAACCGGAGATCTCTGCCGAAGGCCCGGAAGGGCGGTGCACGAGCGGGGGTTCAAGTAGCTTCGATACAATCTGATTGGATTGGGAGGATTCTGTTGGAAAGACGCCGCTTTCTCACCTCGTCGCTTGCTGCATCTGCATTTGCCTTGGCAAAGACGAGTAACGCACAGACACCCGCACCTTCAAGTAAACCTCGACAATATTACGAGCTTCGCAAGTACCTCCTGCAATCCGGCCCGCAAACCCAGCTTACGGCGAAGTATGTCTCCGACGCTTTGATTCCGGCCCTCAACCGGCTGGGAATGACACCTGTCGGGGCATTCAATCTGGATCTTGGGCCTGAAACGCCAACGCTCTATCTGCTACTCCCATCCAACAACCTCGAAACGCTGGTAAATGCCGAGTTGCGCCTCCGGCAGGATGAGCAATTTCTGGCGGCTGCAGCGCCTTTTTGGAATGCCCCGGAAAGCAGCCCCCCGTTTACTCGGGTGGAGAGCACGCTCCTGATCGCTTTTGAGGGCTGGCCTCAAGTGGTCGTCCCCCCTCCTACGGCGCAGAACGGCAAGCGAGTTTATCAGCTCCGCTCGTACGAGAGCGCAACCAATCAGGACCATCTGCGCAAGCTCGAAATGTTTCACAGCGGGGAGTTCGATATTTTTCACAGAGCAGGGTTTTGGCAAGTCTTTTATGGAGACGCGCTGATCGGTCCACGCCTGCCTAACCTTACATATATGGTCAGCTTTAGTGACCTCAAGCAGTTGAATGATCTTTGGGCTGCGTTCCGCAACGATCCTCAATGGAAGCAGCTGACGGCTTCATCCAAGTTCAGCTTCGAATCGATCGTGAATAATGTAACAAACCTCGTGCTCAACCCTGCGCCCTATTCACAGATCTGAGCCCACTCGCCGGCCAACCTTGAATAGCCGGTCAACAGAACTGCGAACGCCGAGGCCCGCGCGCTGAGGAGTTCGCCCAGCCTGAGGAAACGATGAACAAGAGTCTACGCAGCGAACTCCTTTTGTCTTCGATATTGGCGATCCTGAGCACGGCAACTGTCGGACGAGCTAGCGGGATACAGGAAGACGGCTCACAAGTTGGCGGCCAAACGCGGGCAGTGATCAACCTTCCAACCGGCAAGCAGCTCATCGAGCCGGTCCCGGGAAACCCGCAACGCCTTAACAGCTTGCCGATGACGATTGCCTCCTCACCCAACGGGCGCTATCTCGCCGTCGTGAACGCGGGATATGGTACGTTCGAATCCAAATATCAACAATCGATCGCCATCCTGGACACAACAACGGGGAAGATCACGGACTTTCCCGAGCCAAGGACCGCGCCGGGCATGCCGCAAACTCTCTTTTTTGGATTGGCTTTCAGTCCAGACGGCACCCATCTGTACGCTGCCTTCGACTCGTTGTCGGCGCCAGAGGGCAAGCAGCCAGAGGGCGATCAGAAAAATGCGACCGGAAACGCGATTGCGGTTTACTCCTTCGAACAAGGAGCGCTGACACCGGAGAAACTGCTTCCCGTTCCGCTGCAGCGGCTTGCACCGGGAAAAACGCAAAACCGGGTGGGCGCCGCTTTGCCTCAGGGAATGGCAAACCCTTCGCCAGCAGGGATCGCTGTACGCAAAGGGACGAACGGTGACGAGCTTGTCGTCGCCGACAACTTGTCCGACGACGTCTTGTTAATGGATGGGAGTACCGGCCGGATACTCAAACGTTTTGATTTGGCTGAGGGGAAGGTGGTGCCTTCCACGTATCCCGTGGCCGTTAGCCTGGATCAATCCGGGTCCTATGCCTTTGTGGCGCTGTGGAATGGATCTGCGATCGCAGAACTTGATCTCGAGAGTGGCAAGGTGCTCCAGAAACTGGATCTGCTGCCTCCACGGGTTCAAACAGCGTCGAGTTCACATCCAGCAGCCTTGGCTTGGGCCCCCGATGGCAGGACTCTCTATGTAGCGCTTGCAAACCGGGACGCTGTAGCGGCAGTGCGCGTCGAGAAGGACATAATGCGATTGCATGCGACCTATGACACTCGCCTACCCGGGCAGAACTATTTTGGCGCGATGCCGGACGCGGTCGCAGTTTCGGCGGATGGAAAAGAGCTCTTCGCGGCGAATACCGGCTCCGATGCGATCGCGGTCTTTGATCTTCACAGTTCTACTGCGAAGGGCCGGGGAGTCGCGGCCTCTGGATTTCTGCCTACGGAGTGGTATCCGACGGCGTTGGCAGTAAAAGGCAACGAGCTCTTTGTCACTACGGACAAGGGCCGCGGCACTGGACCGAATCAGCTGCCGGAAAGGGTCATCCCCGGCCAAAATGATCGCCACCGTGGATTTACTTATATCGGCAAATTGCTCTACGGATCTGTTGCAACGATTGACTGGAGTCAAACGCGAAAAGAACTCAAACAGCTTACCGATACTGTGATTGAGACAAATCGCATGAAAGCCGCACAGGCGAAGATCGCCTTTCAGAGTGGCGGCAATCCGATCAAGCATGTCATCTATATCATCAAGGAGAACCGCAGCTATGACCAGGTGTTTGGCGATCTCGGAGTAGGCAACGGGGATCGCAGCCTGACAATGTATGGCGAGGAGATCACGCCGAACGAGCACAGGCTCGCCCGGCAGTTCGGAGTGCTCGACAACTTCTACGACTCGGGAGAGGTTTCAGGGGATGGGCATGTCTGGTCGAATGCCGCAATCACAAGCGACTATACGGAGAAGACCTGGCAGCAGAGCTATCGGGGGCGCGAACGGCCTTACGACTATGAAGGTGTAGTCCAAAACGGCTATCCGCTAGTCGAAGGAATTCCCGACGCGAACGAGCCCGCGAGTGGCTATCTGTGGACGAATCTCGCTCGATCTCACAAGTCGCTCTATCACTTTGCGGAGTTTATCTCTACCGAGTTCTGCAACGAGCCGTCCCCCAGGGGACAAGAGCCAATCGCACCGCAATCTCCTATCGAGGGAACCCCGGAGCCGGCTCCGGCACAATGTGGGACGCAAGGCGCAATCCACAAGGGTGACCTCATTCCGGCGAACTATGGCGGAGGAAAGAGCGCCTACCCTTGGCCCATTCCGCTGATCCGGAGAAACGTGGCGACCAAGCAGGAGTTGGTCGGGCATTTCGATCCCCTTTATCCCGATTTCAACTTGAGCTTCCCCGACCAACTGCGCGTCGAGGAGTTCCTGGTACATTTTCGGCGTTGGGTTCAAGACCGTGAGAACGGAAACGACACAATGCCGCAATTCATCCAGTTACGGTTGCCGAATGACCATACCGCCGGGACGAGGCCTGGCATGCCTACGCCGCGCGCTTCGGTTGCAGACAATGACCTGGCAGTCGGACGTGCGGTGGAGGCGATCTCCCATAGCCCGTTTTGGAATGACACGGCGTTCTTTATCCTCGAGGATGATGCGCAGAATGGGCCGGACCATGTCGAAGCGCATCGAAGTATCGCGCTGGTCGTGAGCAAGTACGCTCCCAAGAAGGATCAGCCGGTGGTCGATAGCAGTTTCTATACGACAGTCAGCGTGATCCGCACGATGGAAGAGCTGCTCGGAGTGCCTCCGATGAACAACAACGACGCTTTTGCGCCGCCGATCGCGCCTCTGTTTGCGGGGGCCGGCGATCAAGGTGCTTACGACGCAGACTATCGAAATCGAGACAATGGAATGATCTATCAGGCGAACGCTCCGAGCGCGCCGGGAGCACGCGAATCGAGCAAGCTGGATTTTAAGCACGAGGATCGCGCCGATCCGCGCATTTTGAACGTGATCTTATGGCGGGACGCAATGGGAGATAAACCACTTCCCTGGATGCTCGCGCATCCTCCGGCGCCCGCCAGGGACCGGGACGGAGATGGCTTCTAGCTAAGAGGCCACGCAACCTAACCCAGCTCTCGACATGCGAGACTTGGGCCACCCGTCATCGGCTGAGCTTCGCAAATTGAACAGCGTAGCAAGGCTCTGAACCCGAGCTGAAATGGCGCAGCGGTAGCCCTATAGTCGTATTTAGCGGGAGAGGGGTACAGGAACACAATCGACAGGGTAGACAGGGGGGTTGTGATGTCTGTCACTGTTCGAGTGAAAGCCACAGGTCAGGTTTTTGAAGTTACGACCGATATGGATTGGGGCCCGATGGGCCAGCAAGTGGACGAATTTGTCGACGGTAAGCTTTATGGCGGACTACTCTTCGATTGCCTCGAGGTGATAAAGCCCACTGGCACCGTGAGGCTCAAGGGCTATAGAAAGTGGGCGACCTTCAGGGCGGAAGAACTAGAAGTGTTCTCCCGCCTCTTAGATTGAAGAGAAGCAGATCCCTCGGCTCCGCTCGGGATGACGTGCCCACCTATCAAACGGCACTGCTGAAGCCGTGCCCTTCCCAAATCCGCTGACCATTCAACCACGTTATGGCAGCGGCAAGATTCGAGGCAGACGAAGTACGATTCCTGAACTGATGGTCTTGGGATGAAAGCTGCTGTTGTTCAGTCCCGTGAGGCTTCCATAACTGAACTCCGCTACCCGCCAGTCAACCCGCGGTAAGACTGTGAAATCGAGTCCACCTAGAAATTGATACTCAAATTTTGTGACACTGCTCGGCGTGGCTTGCGAAAACGTTGCATGCCCAACGCCCACGGTCGCCTCTACATAAGGCGAGACGGGCAGGATATGCGTGTTCAGGGCGACTCGTGGGCCGATTGCGCCAGAGTAATACCCGGTTGGTCCTCGGCTGTCGAACGTTCCCCGAGCATCAATGCCAACGCTCAACACCGCGAGCCGGCCACTTGCGAGATAGGCGCCAAACGTTGCGCCGTATAGCCAGTTGTCGTAGGCGGGAACGTTTAATTTCGCTGTGGTGAAGGTGCCATAGAGCCCGAGCTGGGCGTAAAGAGATGGAGTGAGGGTCAGGCAAAAGACAACAGTGATCAGCCGGAGCATTTTCATCGGGGTCTCCTGTCCACTATCTACTGCCATCTTCAGGTGAAACGGGAATCCCTCAGAAGTCAAGCTGTACACGCGAAGGCAACCACATGCCCTCGCTAAGCATCGCGCTCGCGGCTGCTACTATTGCAGTTGCAGTTGCACTCCTTTCCCATCGTCTTCTAATGTCACTCTCGCACCCTGTGGGCGATGCTCGACAGAGACTGGCGTTACGCTTCCATTCACTCGAGCGCTGCTCTGCTTCGGCACCCACCCATAGATCTCAACGCAAATCTGTTTCCACCACGGCGGATATGAACCTTCATGCGCGCCGATCTGCAACTGCAGTCCATCGGATGTGATTTCACAATTGAACTTCATACGCAGGTATGCGTCGTGAAGGTAGGCATATGTTTTTCCGTCGTCGAGGTACAGATCTCCGCCGCAATGGGGACCGGCATAGACTCTCAAGGTAAGCGGACCCTGGGGAATCTCATTGGTACTTTGCACCAACGGCTGGAGCGGTACGATCGCTCCGGCTCGAACAAATACAGGCAGCGATGCCAACTCGGGATGGATGCCGAGGGTGAGAGGCTGGCCGGCAGGACTCGGTGGCGGAGGCTGCTCGCCTGCCGAAGTTTTCGGCACGGAGATCTTGTCGCCAGTCCAATAGTTGTACCAATCGCGGGAGGGCAGCTCCGCAGAGTAGTCGTCGGGTTCTTCGGGAAACGGCGAAGGAGCGATCAGGAGGTCTGAACCGAGCAGAAATTCCGCGGATGCGGGCAGGTCGACGTCGAGTGGATGACCGTCCGCTGCAGCGTCTGGGAATTCCAGGAATAGCGGGCGAACCATCGGCAATCCCGTCCGCGAACTCTCCTCCGCAAGCGTATAGAGATAGGGCATCAGCCGATAGCGTTCCTCAACGGAATGCCTGCGCATTGCTTCCTGCTTGGGACCTCCTGTCCACGGCTCCTGATCGCCTGTGCCTTTCTCAGTGTGATCTCTGTCGATCGGCTGGAACGCGGATATCTCCATCCATTTAGTGAGGAGATCCGGAGTAGCGGTCCCGGCGTAGCCGCCCACGTCGGCTCCGCTGAAGGCGAAGCCGCTCATACCAAGATTCTCAAGCATGGAAGTTGTCATCCGGAGATGGTTCCAGGTGCTGCTGTTGTCGCCGGTCCACGTTGCGGCGTATCTCTGTCCGCCCGCATAGGTGGCGCGGGTGAGAACGAAGGGTCTAACGTTGGGATCGAGCGCTTTCAGCCCCTCGAAAGTGGCCCGTGAATTCTCCATGCCATATACGTCGTGAATCTCTGCATGCGTCGCAGTGCGCTTCGCGAAGCCCGGCTCATCGATGCGGTGGACGACATCCTCCGGCATGGTCTTCGAAGCCACGTTGAAGACGGAGGGCTCGTTCATGTCATTCCAAAAACCTGCGACCCCTTCGTTCAGAAACGTGCGGTACAGCGCTCCCCACCATTCTCGAGTTTGCTTGCGAGTAAAGTCCGGGAAGACGCTTGGCCCCGGCCACACAATTCCCGAGTAGACGGAACCATCGGGATTCTTTACGAAGTGATCCCCGGCGATGCCGCTGTCATACGGGGAGTACCCATAATTCGGGAGCTTGGCGATGTGGAGGTCGGTGATAGCGACCACGTGGAAGTTCTCAGTTTTGAGCTTCGCGAGCATTCCTGCGAAGTCAGGAAAACGTTCTCGGTCAACTGTAAACGGGCGGTTCTTTTCCTGGTAGTCGATATCGAGATAGATTGCGTCGGCGGGTATCTTATCCGCTCGCAACCGATGGGCAATTTCGAGCACACTTGATTGCGGATAGTAGCTGTAACGAGATTGCTGGTATCCGAAAGTCCACAAAGGCGGGAGCGGAGGCGGGCCGGTGAGCCACGCGTAAGATTCGAGCACCTGCTTGGGAGCGGGACCATACAGCAGGTAGTAGTCCAGAGGTCCATTTACCGCGCTGAAGGAATAGATTCCAGACAGCCCCTTGCCAAAATCAAAATTGCTTCGCCAGGTATTGTCGAGGAGGACGCCGAGCGCTCGACCAGCGCGGAAGGTTAGGAAGAAAGGGATGCTCTTGTACAAAGGGTCGGTCGATTCCTGAAAGCGATAGGCGTCAGTGTTCCATAGGGTAAAGCATTGATCGCGGCGATCGAGCGGCCCCGTTTTGTCACCGAGGCCGAAGTAATGCTCGTCGATCGGCATCGACTTGTAGACGGTGAAGCCGTTATCAGTGAAGCGCACGGGCCGGGCATCCTGCTCAACGATGGTGCCGGTGCTATCGCGCACTGTCATAAGCATGGTGTTGCGGTCTATTTCGACAAGGAGATCGCGGGTTCGGAATCCGACATGGTCGGGATCGTTCGCCGGGACAACGGTTATGGAGCCATGACGGGCAGTATCGAGGACAGCCCAGGAAGCATCCTCAGGCAATGCGCCACTCCGCACGGCGCGGACTCGCAACACGTCGTCACGCAGCGCAAGAATTACTTCACGAATTTCCCCGGCGCGGACCTCGATCCCGTTGGGGAGAGTTGAGAATTCAGTTACGCGGCTCATTTCGCTGCCAGCAGCTTGGGCAAGCGCAGGCAAATGAAAAAGCAGAAGGATTGGACCAAGCATTCGTAAATCACGAATTATCAGACGGGGAATTACTAGACTGCGGATTACAACACTCGCGGGCCGGCGGCTGCGCATTCTCATTTCTGAACAGATGTCATCTTTCTTAAGAATTTGTCTTCGATCCACATTTGTCAGGCCACAGTTGTCAGTCCGCAGTTATCTGTTCGTTGTTGAGGAACCTCCGTCTAAGCTGAAGGGTGGGATTCCCGCTCGCTCAGCGGCTTAAAGCCGCCCCTTCCGAATTGCAGTTGTGTCTAGACAAAATAGATTGCTCGATTAGGCGGCGGTGTTCCGAGTTTCATTTGCATTCCCTCAGGGGCTGAACAGGCTGCTGAAAAACTCGATTTGCATGATAAGTTCGTTAGAAAAATACCTCAGGGCTTAAGGCCGCAATGATTCTGCTCAATTAACGGCACGACTAAAAGTCGTGCCCTGATACAAAGCTAGGCTTAATCAGAGCTTCCTTAAAAATCAGGGGTAGGGAGCTGTGGTTTCCCACCCTACGCGCCGAAAGGCGTGGCGCGTAGAATGGGGCACCCAAAGCCTGCTGCCGGGACGGAAAAGCCTTCGCCTGCGGCTGAAGTCGTGCCGTGATACAAAACAGAAGTTTTTCTATAAAGCAGAGTTTTTCCGCAGCCTGTAAAGCCGCCCCGTGTTTAGCCTCTCTCAATTGAGACAGGGCTTCTCGGCAAGCCGGCAGGAGATGGTATGGCGATAACAGAAGAAGACGTCCTTTCAGCCCTCAGGGATTGCTACGATCCAGAACTCCCCGTGAACATCGTGGATTTAGGTTTGGTTTACGGCGTAAAAGTATCTCCAGACGACACATCAACACCCGCGTTTCCACGTCAGCGCGTCGAAGTAGATATCACCATGACTACGCAAGCCTGTCCATCCCATGGCATGATTCTTGAACAGGTTCGTAACCGGCTAGCCGGAGTGCCTGAGATT
>DASYBJ010000145.1:0-7152 GCA_036500845.1 Acidobacteriaceae bacterium | reverse complement strand
CTTGAGCGCGTAGGCTATTTCACCGATCAGAAAACGGCAACCACGGTCTACCTTGCCGGAAAGCTCCATCGCCCCATCATGCTTGAAGGGCCAGCCGGTGCTGGCAAGACGGAACTCGCCACGTCGGTTTCGCGTGCTTATCTATCATAGAAAACAGCAAGGGGCCGTAGATTGACGACCAGTCCAAGAGAGAGGGAGAGAGACTGGCGAATTAAAAGTAACGGAAATGTTCGACAGAACGGAAACCTGCCTCACTATATCAATCCACCTGAGACACGTATGGATTGGCCGGTGATCCATCGAGCGTCGTGAGAGCAAAGAATTACCGCAGCAGCGGCAATATCCTCTGGTTCTCCAAGCCGTCGAAGCGGAGTCATTGCTGCAATCTGGCCGCGAACTTCGGGCGTCATGAAACTCAGCTCCTCCAACTGTTCGGTCTTCACCACGCCTGGACTGATCGAGTTAACGCGAATATTGGATGGACCTAGCTCCAAAGCGAGTGTTGCGGTGATAGCCTCTACGGCAGCTTTGCTTCCCCCATATACGGCAGAGCCACGCGCAGGATGATTGCTCGTCAGTGAACTGATATTGAGGATGCACCCATGGTTGGCTTCCAAGTATTGTGACGCCTCCCTTGAGGCCTGCAACATGCCCAACACGTTCACGTTAAAATGCTTATGGAAGTGCTCCTCCGTAACCTGTTGTAGTGGAGCTTTTTCGTTCAGTCCAGCATTGTTGACCAATATATTGAGTCCGCCAAAACGGTCGACCGTCGCGGCAAAAAGCGCTTTCACCTCGGAGGCCTTGGTGATATCAGCCTGAAACAGAAATGCCGTGCCCCCCTCTGATTGGATAGCACCCATGGTCCGTTCGGCTTCATCTTTCCGTGTTAAGTAATTGATCACCACAGATGCCCCTTCGGCAGCGAAGCGCTTCGCTATTGCAGAACCGATACCCCGCGCTGCGCCGGTGATCACGGCGATCTTACTGTCCAATGTTTTTGTCATTGCTCTCTCCTGGCTCTCCATTCCATTCGGCAACCCCGGAATCGTGTCACGGTTCTCCACCTCACGCACCCTGAATCCTCGAGCCATGCGGCCGCGTTCCTCGTTCGTCATGCGTGGAGGCGGTCCACCTGCCGCGGCCGCCTACTTCTCCAAGAGCTACCTCACTGCAGCATCAAACGGTTTCCTCTCGCTCACAATGCCTTCTTGCAATGCGGCCCAACCCTCGTTGAGTAGGGCCACTCCACAGCGCTTTCCGTCGTAAGCCTGATCCACCCGTGACAGTCACCTTCGGTTCTGTGCGTCCGAGGTAATCATCCTTCTGCGATGGCTGCATCCGATTCATCTGACTATGATCAGCTATGAATTGATTCATTTCTCGCGGGACCCTAGGAGAGAAGGAGATTTCAAAACCTTCTCAATATGCTCAGCCTCCCGCAGCACGTATTGCAGCACAACCTCGCGAGCGAACTCCTCTTTGCTGCCAAAGTGGTGGTGGAAAGAACGTTTTGGAACCTTCGCCGATTCCAAAATCTCCTGAATTCCAGTTGCCGCATACCCATTCTGATGGAGTGACTGGAGGCCTACCTGCAGAAGGTGTTCACGCGTAGAGAGTTTGTCGTGACCGGTCTATTCAGGTGAACATCCGGGAGTTCTGTGGTTCCCCATTTACTACACTCCGCATCTCCATGATCAATTGGAGACCCTCAAACCAAAAGACCTGCTCGAAGCGTGCGGTGTCCGGGTACTCGTCCCTGGTCTCGTCCTCCTATACATCTCTGCCAAAACGTATGGGATGCGCTCGACAGGGGAGTTGTCGATGTCCTAGCTAAGCTAGACGACTAGCGTCGAGATCGCTGCTCTCAGCCATTGCGACCGAAGTCCACCAATTGGATGTGACGGACCGACAAGGCGTGGGTCCATTCGTCAGGTGGAGTTTGGGCTCGTTCTCATCACAGAAATGAATACGGTTCGGATACCGAAGCGTGTCGAATGGTTCGGTTGAAGTGCTTTCAAGTCGACGCTCTCACATAGATTCGCAGCTATAATCAATAGCTGCCGTAAGGGCAGGCACTCCGATTTCAAGACGCCGTGTGAGTGGAAACGGCCTAAAAGCTTGTTTACCTGAAGCCGAATCGCAACAGATCATGTTCCCGTTCGTCAGAAGCCTTGAAGGAGGAGCATGAAGACAGGGGAAAAATCGTTGATGCACGGTGTATTGAAGATTCAGGGAGAAGTCAGCAGCGAGCTGCTACGTCAGCGATTCGACGAACAGGTCGTAGTGAAGATGCTTTCTCCTGCAAAGTTTGATTTTGGCGAAACGCCCGAGAAGATGTCTCTATATGCTTACTCCGTGGGAGAGTTGATTCTCTGCCGCAGGCACACAGAGGAATGGGCACGGTGGCAGAGCACAATACGCATGCTCGCATTTGTTATTCCGGATGAGGCATTCGGTGCTGTGGTCGACGACATGAATGGCGGGAAGCTTGAGCTGGAAGCCTCTTCACGCCTCGAAGATCCAACGGTGAGTGCGTTGCTTTCAGCGGTCGAGGCGGAGGAAGCTGCTGGACACCCGTCGGGAAGGCTTTTCTTTGACTCCATTGGCCATGCCCTGGCGGCAACTCTTCTACGAAGCCGAGGCCACCTCCGACACCCTCTGCGGGATTATCGTGGGAACCTGCCTGCTTTCAAGATGCGCCGAGTCCTCGACTTTGTACACGCCCATATGAGCGACGACGTTAGTATGGCGGCGTTGGCTAGAGAGGCAGACCTAAGTCCTGCATATTTTTCACAGGCTTTCCGGCGATCAACCGGTATGTCTCCTCATCAGTACGTGCTGAGATTGCGAGTCGATCGCGCGAAACAACTTCTCCACAAGTCCGACCTCCGGGTCATCGATATCGCGATTGAGTGCGGCTTTAGGACGCAACAGCATTTCGCCAGAGTGTTCCGGTCGGTGGCCCGTGTTACTCCTACGGAGTACCGCAGAATTGTACTCACCTAGCGTTCTTTAAAGTTTCACCGCACGATTCGGCCCATAGGTGAACTTTCAGGCACAACGATCCGAGCTGATTACGGTGTGATGGGACTTGCCGTGCACTCACAGCTAGGAGGGAACATGGTAAACAACTCATCGAATACACAAGAGACGACAGCTTCCAGTGAGAAGGACGTGTTTGTTGTTTTAGGAACACTTCTGCAGTTTCTGTCCACCCCGAATCAAAACAGGGATGACGTCAGCGTCATGATGGGGTCAATCCCGTCGGGCATTGTGGTCCCACTCCACAGTCATGGAGATCCCGAGATTTTCTACATCCTCGATGGCGCGGTCGAAGTGTATGAAGGACCCGAGAATGCATGGAGGTTGGCGAAGGCAGGGGATGTCGTAACGATCCCAGGCAACGTCAGGCATGCTCTTCGCAATAGCTCGACCTCGATGATGAAGTCCATCTTGGTGAGCAAGAAAAACATCTACAACTTCTTTCGCGAGCTTGCCATGCCTCTCGCTGCGGCTGGAACATTGCCAGGGCCCGCCTCGAGCGAAGTGTTAGCGCTCTTTCAAGCTGCGGCCAAATACGACCATTGGCTCGGCTCTCCAGAAGAGAATGCGGCAATAGGCATATCTCTCCAATAGTGTTGCGCGACCCTGACACGGTCCCGTGACCCGCCTGCAGCTTCCCTGAATGCTTCAATTGGCAATTAAGCGTTTTTGAATCGGTAGACCAACTGATCTACTTTAATTCTGCGTTGGCACTACTTTAATAGTCATCTCAGCGATTCCGATCATCTCAGCGATTCTGAGGATCATACGATGAACGACCAAGCTTGTAAGGGAAAATGAGAAATATATTTATGGCTAACGTTCACTTCCCAGCCAACCATCGAACCATCGAATCAGGGAGCATTCATCCATGAGTACGATCACCGTCAAGGACGGGACGCAGATCTTCTACAAGGATTGGGGCAACGGACAGCCGTTTAAGGACACAAGCAGAGAGTTTCCGTCGATGATTCTTGTGCACGGGCTGGGTTGCAATCACACTTTTCTCGCTGAACAGGCCAGATACTTCAAGGGATCACGCCGGGTAGTTTCAGTGGACCTACGTGGACATGGAAGAAGCGACTCTCCCCCCGGCGAGTACACGATGAACGTCTTCAGCGACGATCTGGCGTGGCTTTGCAAGGAACTTGCGCTTGTAAACCCCGTCGTTGTCGGCCATAGCATGGGTGGCAACATTGCCTTGATGCTGACGACGCTCTACCCCGACTTGCTTTCATCAATCGTATTGATAGATTCGGTGATCTTTCCGAGCAATCCGTTGCTCGCATCGCTGCAGCCGCTCGGTGACGCGATGCGGCAGGAGACCTACCTCTTGGCCTTAAAAAAGACTCTTGGGTCTCTTTGTCTTCCTACGGACACCCATACTGAAGAACTGTTGGGACTAGTCCAGGGACGTCAGGATGTGCTCGCGTCCGCGTTGCTACACCACGTCGAGCGATACGATTCAGCCTTCGCTGCTTCTGGCTGCCAAGTGCCGGTTGCGTACATTTCAGCTGCCACGCCTTTGGGCGATATGGAAAAATTCAAGGCTGCGACTCCACAGCTGGTTTCCGCCACAACACTCGGAGCGGGTCACTTTTCTCCCGTAGAAGTTCCGGGTCAGATTAACGCAATGATAGAGCGTTTCTTGGCCATCGCAGAAGGATGATTCTCTCGCACGCACAGAACCGAAGATGACTGCCATGGGTGGATCAGGCTTCGTTGACCGACAGCTGACCAGAGTTGTCATCGCAAGAGATTGTGTCATTCGCGCGCTGGCGTATTCTGGTTCCACCGCTGCTGCACACGCTCCGAACTACCGGAACGCGCTTGACAATCTGTTAGGCTTCTTTGCTGGCTGGTCTCTCACGTGCAGCATTGCTGCCGCAGACAGTTACCGCTGGTATGGTTAATACAACCTTCTGATTAGACCAGTCGGTTGTAAATGCCATCGCCGGGTGTGCCGACAAGGACTGACGTGCCGCCTGGGCCCGATGCCGGCTGTGATGGGGCAAAGGAGCCTCGGACCGCGATCAGTTCGTATCCGATAAGTGCGAAGAAGCCCACCACGGCAACAAAGACCGCAGCTTCCCACTTGCGTTTCGCCATGCGCATCAGTTCCTTGGTCGCTCCTCAGCCCACAGAATAACTGAATCGCCGATTGAAGTGGACGGGCCTAGACGGAGAGGCAGATAGTAACTCCTGCTTCCGAGTATCGGGTGTGTTGTCGGCGATCCAGAAACTGAGGGGTCACCGCTAGCGGGGATCTCAATCTCCGAATTGCCCGTCATCCGATTCGGCGTCTCTAACTTATTCGCGACTTGCTTGCTCAACGCTAGGACTTTTTGGCAGTTAATCTGGGTGAAGTCCGCTCTCGACTCCCTAGATCGGAGCTGTACTTCCCTAGCTCACTTTGGCGTGATGAGTGGACCGTTCGTGAGAAGCACCGAATCCACGATGCCGATCTCGACCCGGCGGTTGGCAGCGCGCGCCTGTTCGCTGTCGCCTAGAACGCGCGGGTCGGACTTGCCAAAACCTTTGGCGCTCATGATTGTCGGGGAAATTCCGGCCTGCACCAATAAGTCGCGAACGGCTTCGGCGCGACGCTGTGAGAGTTGCAGGTTGTACGTCTGCGTGCCCATGTCATCCGTATATCCGTAGACAGCAACCGTATATCCCTTAAGTGTCATCAGGATCCCGGCGATGCGATTGAGGATGTCGCGGTATTCCGGTTTAACGTTTGCCTTATCAAAGTCGAAGCGAATCGACTTGCTGTCCAGCGTCATCACCAAGCCCATCGCGCTACGATGCGTTTCGGCGATTTGCCCGAGAGCCTGTTGCAGCTGTTGAAGTTCCGACTCTCGCTCTTGCCGATATTCCTCAGCCTGCTGTGTGGCTTGATCCGCCTTTTGCTGCTCGGCGGCGGCCTGCTGCCGCGCAAGTTGCGCCTGCGCCTCCGAGTTCGATTGTGCCTGCTTCGCTAAGTCACGCTGTTGAGCGGCTGCCAGCGCTTTAGCAGCTGCTTGCGAAGCCTGCTGAGCCAACGTCTGCGATTGCTCCTGTGCCCGCTCGACCAGCTGGCGGAAGCCCTCCGTCTGCTGGCTGAGCTGCGCCACCTCGCGCTCCAGGCGACGAACTGATCTTAGTGAAACAAACCCAAGAACCAAGCTGAGCGCGATTGCGATCACTCCCAGAGCCAACGCTAACTTCCCTTGAAACTTTGCAGGCGCATCCCCAAGCCAACGCTCGTCCGGTTTCACCGGCCCGCCTGAAAAGTCCGTCATTTGGCAATCTTAGCTTGGAATTCTAGATTGAAGCAAAACGAGATAGCTCCCGGATTGTCGTCTACTCTGCCACAATGTCACAATCCGAAATATGCCCGGCTGCGCTTCAATGAGTGGTTTGGTAAAGATAACTGGCCCAAATCTGCTTGCTCCTTGTTCTTGAGCGAAGCCATTTACAATCAAGCAGTTTGGCCGGTTATTTCCGCCATAACTGGTCCAATCTGTGCACGCGTCCTTAATTTCTTCATTTCGAGTGAGTTATGCGTGCGCGGGCATCATGATTGGCCAGTTATGGCGATTTGCCGCCAACTCACCAGACTTGCGGTTTACCGATAATCCCGTTTTCGGGAACACGGCCTGAGTGCCGGACGGCCACATGTGAGGAGCAAGGCTTTGGCAGGGCGCTTTCTTTTGTCGCCGAGCGCTTCGGAGATTTACCGCTCCTCGAGTCCCACCATGATGGCCTTCTCGATCAAGTCAGCTTTGAAGTGGCCAGCGTTGGTGGCAACATCCTCTTCAGGCCCGACTTCTCGTCAAAGGGCTGGCCAGACTGCTGGACGTTGATCGGCAGGACTCATATCCGGTCGGGTGAATTGTGACGGCGACGGGAAGTTGTCCGTCCTCGATTTGTTTATCGAGTAATTATTGACGGGTCGGCGATAACACTCCAAGAAGCGCCGGCCCCCACCAAGCTCAGCGGCGCTCTAGAGACCGGGCAGGCGCTGGCGCAGCGGCCGGGCCTGCCGTTCGCTCACGGCGATCTCAGTGGCCGCAGCGTCGGACATGACAAGCAGAAAGCTGCTCTTGAAGTAAGGCTTGATCT
>DASYBJ010000144.1:0-4303 GCA_036500845.1 Acidobacteriaceae bacterium | reverse complement strand
TGCACGAGTTGTAGGAGACGGCGGTCGTATGTCCGCAGTCGGTACAGCGATCACGATGTCCGCCGAGTGCAGCGGTGCGGCAGCGTGTGATCGCCAGCAGGACCTTCTGCTGCTGCCAGTTGATCCAGCGGTGACTATGTTCGAGGAAAGACTGTCCTGCATGACGAACGATGGCGGCCATCTCCAGAGGAGGCGGCCGGTTCATGCGCGCTGGGTCTGGTCTCCTTCTCTGATCGTCAGTGCGTCCAAGGGACTGCCGGTAGCACTGAGATGTCGTCGTGAGAGATGCAGATAGATCGTCGTTTCCTCGAGATCACGATGACCTAGCAGCATCTGGATGGTGCGTAGGTCGGCGCCGGCTTCGAGCAGATGGGTGGCAAAACAGTGGCGCAAAGTGTGGGGATGGATATGCTTGTGCTCAAGGCCGGCACGTTGCGCGGCCTGCTGACAGGCGCTCCAGAGAACCTTGGTGGTGACCGGATGCCTCGCCGTGTGCCAACGGTTGCCGGGAAACAGCCAGTCGGATGGCTTACGCCTGAGCCCGCGCCAGTAGGCGCGTAGCGCATCGAGCAGCTTCGGGCTGAGCATGACATCGCGATCCTTGCGCCCCTTGCCTCCTCGGATATGGATGACCATCCGCTGGCTGTCGATATCGCTGATCCGCAGGCGCGCTACTTCTGCGCGACGTGCGCCTGTGGCATAAAGCGTCATCAGCAAGATGCGATGAAAGGGAAGCTCTGCCGCGTCGATCAGACGTGCGACCTCCTCCTGGCTGAGTATCTGCGGCAGGTGCAGAACCTTCTTCGGATACGGCGTCTCAGCGACGCTCCAGCCTCGCTTCAAAACCTGAACATAGAAAAAACGTAAAGCTGCAAGCCGCAGCGTTACGGTGTTCGGGGCCAGCTTCCACTGGGTAAATAGAGCGGCCTGATACTGGCGAATGTGCTCAGGGCCAAGCTGGTTGGGTGGACGATGGAAGTACCGGCTGAAATGTTCGACTGTGTGAATGTAACTGCGAATGGTCGACTCGGCGTAGTTGCGCCGCCGCAGTTCTTCAAGCATGATCTGGCGTAGATGGGTCACAGAGCGTTCCTCCTCTGCGACACAAGCTAGCTCAGATCACCTCGTCTGTCGGCTCAGCAACACGCGAATGCGTCCGCCGCACCGCGGCTTCGTTCAAGTCGGCTTCTCGTCAGTCAACTGTTCGATCCGAAGACTACTTGGTAGAACCGGGATAATTCAGCAAATGCTTTGGTCACAGAATGGTCGAGATGACACTCATCGGCAAACCTTTCAAATGGCATGCTCCAGTCCGACGGCGGAGGTTCCAGCGCCGCAGGAACGGGATGGGTTCCGCGGCGACTGAAGGTACGCAGAAGCGCTTCAGCCACTACAGAGGTGCCGAGCGTTCCCGACTGAATCAGCAAAATCATATCAACCAGGTCACGCACCCTGCTGTTCGCCGTTCCGACCCGTGGCAGAGTGTAGGCGTGCAGCTTTTCTGCAAACTGCTGCTCCCTTTGGATCATGGGCACCGATGCTGGGGGAATCTCAGCAAATGCAAACCAATCTCGCGTCTGTATTCTCTCCAGAGGATCAAGCACTATGTCGCCGATGCCGACGTCCAAGTGGAACTTCACGAAGGTACGCTGCCCCATCGTCGCCTCGACCGGATAGCGGGAACCGCCATATGGAGCGCCATCGAGGTTCATCATGGGAGCACCGACGCGGAATGAAAAGAAGTCATTCATGTCAAGCCGACCCGCCTCCTGGAGATGTTCGAGCACAGCATCGCCTGCCAGCGCGGAGATCGTGCGCACCGTAAAGTCGAGGTCCTTTGTGGCACGCGCAATCTGGAAACGGAGCTCCATCGCATAGCCACCCTTCAGAACCCACTGTGTGTCCGCGCTACGGAACAGGCGAGCCAGAAAGCGGTCGAAGGCGACCTGGCGCCGGAGTCTTTGCAGTTCAGTGCCTTCTGCTTTGACGATCTGTTTCAACCGCTCTTCGAGGGCAGCGCGCAAGGCCGCGCCGGTGGCATACTTACCCTTTTCGATCACGCTGCCTCCGGTTCTCGCGCGACTGATGCGAACCGCGGATCACGCAGCAGCTCCGCGAACTGTCGTTTGGTGATCTTTCCGCTCGACCTGGCCTGCTGAAATGCCTGACGCAGCGCGGCCTTCGGAAGCGAGCCTTCCTCCCATACATCGAGGATTGTGCGCAGAGCACTGGTCACAGGAACTCCGGACAGAACCTCCTGTTCTTCCTCCGATATTGGTCCGTAATGAAGACGCAAGATTTTGGGAACTGGAACACCCCGACGAAACGACGGTGGCACTGTCATGTCAAGCCGGGAAGGATTGACATCCGTGAGTTCATGCAGACTCAGAGCTGTCTGATGACTGTAGACGCCGGCCGGTCGATCACTTCGATTACGAGACCAAAGCCACCACAGAATGAGATCCGAGCGATCAGGCTCCGGGAAAAGAGCCAGCCGATAGATTCCGCGGTGCTCGCGAAGCCAGTTGCCCACCTGGACGTGGTACGCCCGTTTGTTGCTGCCATACCCGAGGGAGGAAGCCTGCTTGGTCGTAAAGTAGCCCCCCTGAGCTTCAGCGATCCGATACAGCTCTTTTTGAGGCTCATTCGAGGTTTGCATAATAGGTCAACTTTCTTGACTTATTATGCGACCAGGGGTCGTCTAAAACAAGCTTCTTAACACCCGGAACCCAAAGACCCTGCAGAATATGCAGGAAAAGGAGCGAGGACGCGAAAGCTGCCAACCCCGAATGACCCAGAATAGTGACGGCTCAAATTTCCCCGAGCGGTTTTCAGCGCGGTCTGCGGCACCACCTTTGGGAAAGCAGGGCAATCACCCTGGACCGGCTCTGCTGCCAGAATTCCTACATTCCGAACCATAAGCGTGTCGCCCCCGACTGGATACTTCCTGGTCAAGCTGAAACCCGCTGCCTCGAGAAGTGTTCTCCATTCACTCTCATTTCGTTCCCTGTCACGGTGACAGCAAGCATAGATTGCAGGGTCAGCTGCCAATCCAAAATCAAGCCGCCGCTCAACTGGCCAGGCTCAGCAATGAAAGCGACGCATTTTAATTTTCCCCACAAAGAGTTACAAAACTCGCACAGCTTGTGCGAGTTTTACGCCGGGTTAAACCCCAACACTGTTACTCCATCTCCAATCCCAGCGCATCGTTCACGGCCGAAGCCAGATTCTGCTCCGTTCCCAGGTAACGCTCTGTCGTCTGTACAGAAGCATGACCGAGCAGCAGTTGAATCTGTTCGAGCTCGCCCCCCGCTTTGCGGCAAAGCTTGGCGCAGGTACGGCGCAGATCGTGGGGCGAGAGCTTGCCGAGCGAGGTGGCCTGGGCATACTTCAGCACCACCTGCCAGATCGCTTTCTCGTCCGCGATGGCTTCTCCAACCACGCGATCGGCTTTGTTGACTGGGCGGAAGATCTTTCCTCGAAATAGATCGGCAGCCACGATCCACTCTTCCACCCGGACCTTTACCGCGGCGGGCACGGGGACGGTGCGCAGCCGCTTTCCCTTGCCCACGAGATCCGGGATCACCCAGCGCCCCTCGCGCTGCTGGATCTGGTCGATCTCGAGACCGAGCAGCTCGGCGCGGCGCAGGCCGCAGCCGATCAGGAGGGCCAGGATCGCTCGATCGCGCTTGCCCTTCAGGGTGGAAGGATCAGGAGCGTTGAGCAGTTCGCTGGCCTGGTCGCGCAGCACCCAGTTCCCTACCCTGACTCCCTGCTGTTTGACTCCCTTGGTCTTCTCGATCCCGCTGGCCAAGCCTGGATCCAGCAAGCCATTGTCGGCCATCTCGCGCGCCAGCTTGCGCAACGGGGAGAGGCGGAGGTTGATGGTCGCCGGCGACAGGTTTTGCTCGAGCAGCCAGCTGCGGTACTCCTGCAGCAGAGCCTTCGAAAAAGGCTGCGGCCGCCGATCCCGGAGCCAGGCAAAGAATTTCTCCATTCCAGTGGCGTAGGCCCGGCGCGAGTGTTGCGACGTGACGCCATGGAGGACCAGGTCGGTCAGCCTCTCTTCCCCGGCCGGCTCCGGGCGGATTGGGACCAGCTCATCCAGCGCGTTGCTCCTCCCCCAGCCAGGCCCGAGGATCGACGAGCTCGCTTTTTCCCTCAAAGTCCAAGGCGAGTTGCTCGGGAGCTCCGGGATGCTGCTCCCGCCAGAGGGCTGCCGCCGGCAACCCGGGCAGGGCCCGCCAACACCGGGTGTGGTGAATGCGGGCATGGCAGCCGGCGCAAAGAGTAATCAGCAAAT
>DASYBJ010000143.1:0-6033 GCA_036500845.1 Acidobacteriaceae bacterium | reverse complement strand
TAAGCCCTTAGGCAGACGGTCAACCGCTCAAGAGAGGGAAATAATAGAAGCGGCTTTAGCAGAGGCTCAAGGCCGAATCTCAGGCCCTTCGGGCGCGGCCGCTCAACTTGGCATGCCCCCTTCCACCCTAGAATCAAAGATCCGGACGCTGAAAATTAATAAGTATCACTTTAAGAAAGCCTGATGTCGCGATACGAACCCCACTCGTGAATTCACGAATATTTCGCGAATTCACGTACTTCGCGATTCCGAAAGCCCAATAACATCTGTGTTTTAAATTACTTAAGATGGGACCTCCGATTGCACTCGGTACGACGTGCGTCGAGAACGGAACCCATGCTGAAGATACAGCGCTCATCCAACGGCGAAGTCGTCTTCACCCTGGTTGGTCGAATCGAGATCGAGGACGTCGCAGAGTTGCAACGACTTTTTAATCTTGAGGAAGTCGATCGTCCTATTGCTCTCGATCTGCAGGACGTCACGCTGATAGGTCGCGATGCCGTGAAGTTTTTGGCGCGCTGCGAGGCGGACAGCATCAGGCTCAAAAATTGTCCAGCTTACATTCGCCAATGGATTGGCCGCGAAGAGAAGCCAAAGAAGGAAACCATGAATGGCTAAGAGCTAGCCTAGGGGGCTTGGTACGTTAGGAGCATCGCGATGGATTTCAATGGTCTCGACCAACCCAGCACACAACCGACCGTTCGTATCCAAGATCGTCCTTTTGAACTAGAAGGAATCACTCAGCAGCTAACGGCGACTGACGATTTGGAAGTCGCGTTCTCACGCATTCCACAAGAAGTACACCTGGGAGCGCAGATAACGTGCCATATCGTAGTCGAGGGTCGGCCCCGAGGTCTGCATCCACTGATCCGGCGTGAAGCGTATCGGATTGGGCGTGAGGCGTTGCTCAATGCATTCCGCCATTCCGAGGCCAGCCGGGTCGAGGTTGAACTTCAGTACGCCCCAAGGCGACTCCTCATTGCTATCCGCGACAATGGGAAAGGCATAACGCCGGAGTTGTTCCACTCAGGGACCGTTGGTCACAGGGGGCTTTCCGCAATGAAGGATCTAGCGGAGCAAATTGGCGCGAAACTCAAGCTCTTGAGTCGCGTCGCAGCCGGGACGGAAATCGAACTGTCAATACCAGGCCACATCGCATTCGTGTCACGGACAAACTCTCGCCGATGGGCATATGTCTGGAGCCGGAATGCATGAACACATTGGTTTCCGAACAGAGAGCAATGACCACAGGCTCATACCCGCATTCTGACTGTCGATGATCATCCTTTAGTCCTGGAGGGACGTAATCCAGAACCATCCGCACAGAGTCTTGATTGGGCACGCTTCGAATTGCCGCGACGCGGACCAGCAGTTTCGGAAGCGAGCATGTCTCACACTCGATCGTGCGTTGCGCAGAGATTTCTCCACAATGCCTCGCTTCTGTGCCGAATGAGCGTGTGACTGAGCAAGTCGCTGGGCCTGAAAGAGCTTAACAAAGCTACCCATCTTCAACAGTCTTCAACGTTCAACAAGGAGTTGAACATGAATTGGCTTATCCAGATTTCTAACCAAGTTCGGTCTTCTCAAAGACGATCTCGACTACCACCTGATTCGCGCATCGATGGTCATCATTTATTTCTTCTTCGGGTATCAGAAGTGGTTTGACTATGAGGCGCAGGGCCTCATTCCATTCTTTACCCATGGCCCTCTCATTTTCTGGATGTATCCCGTCTTCGGCGTTAGGGGCGCGAGTTACTTCTTAGGGGTTTCAGAGTAGGTGTTTGGAGCGTTACTGTTTGCCGGGTTCTGGAACAAGAAGTTGGGGGTCCTGGGAGCTCTCGGATCAGTAGCTACGTTTATATCAACGATCACGATCATCCCCTTTATGCCGGATGGCTGGGCCCCATCAGCTGGTGGCTTTCCCGCCATGGTCGGGAACGTTGCTTTTCTTATGAAGGATCTGGTTCTCCTTGCTGCGTCCTTCTATCTACTGAAGCAGGATTTGGTGCGAGTGGCGCATCCCGTGAAGCAAAGCGACCTGGTGTCGGTAGCGCAGCAAGCAGCTTGAAGGCAACGCAGAAAGCGTACGGCACCCCGCTGCACTGGCTCTAAGACACGAGGCCGGCGCATTGCGCCGGCCGCACCCCGTGAATCGCAAACGTAAAGCCGCTGCTGCAGTCCCTAATCGACCACAAGCTCCTGCCCCCCACACCGCGAAGGAATCGCGGCAGAAACACCGTTGAGCCTGAGCCGATGGTGGCAGCCGATCTGTCGGCTGCGGCGAATGTGCTCTGATCTCTCCCACGCAACGGAGGTCTGTAACCTTCCTGTGCTTAGAGAGTCTTATTTGGGAAAGTTGGGTTTGATGTTTGTATTGGCTTATCTGGGCGGCATTCTCACCATTCTGAGCCCATGCATACTCCCGATCCTTCCGTTCACTTTCGCGCGGGCCGATCAGCCTTTCCGCAAAACCGGACTACCCCTCCTTCTGAGCATGGCCGCGACGTTTGCAGCCGTTGCTTCCATTGCAGTAGCAGGCGGCTCATGGCTGGTGCGCGCAAACCAATATGGACGCATGGCCGCCCTAGTCGTCTTTGCCCTGTTAGGACTCTCTCTTCTTTGGCCCGCGCTGGCAGAGAGGCTCTCTCGGCCATTTGTGCGGCTGGGCAATCGTCTCACGCAGACCGCATCTGACGGTTCGTCCAGTGTATGGCAGTCGCTCTTGCTGGGTGTTGCTACCGGACTGCTTTGGGCGCCGTGCGCAGGTCCGATCCTCGGTCTGATTCTCACCGGAGCAGCCCTGCAGGGAGCAAGTGCCCACACATCGTTGCTGCTCTTGATTTATGCAGCTGGAGCGGCGACATCACTCGCGGTGGCTCTGCTCGCAGGCGGCCGCGTCTTTGCGGCGCTGAAGCGATCACTTAGCGCGGAAGAGTGGATAAGGCGTATTCTCGGCGTGGCTGTTCTGATCGGTGTGATTGCAGTCGCGCTTGGATTGGACCGCGGCATCTTGACGCGCGTGTCGCTCGCCAGTACATCGGGAGTAGAACAGAAACTGCTCAATCGCCTGCATCCAAAGGTAATGCGCATTCCAGATCAGACTCTGACCATCACCGATACAGGATCGACGCTGACAGAAGGCTCGCCGCTCTCGAGTCTAACGAGCGCAACAGCGTGGATTAACTCGCAACCACTGACTGTCGATCAACTGAAAGAAAAAGTCGTTCTCATCGACTTCTGGACGTACTCCTGCATTAACTGCCTGCGCGCTCTGCCCTATGTCCGCGCGTGGGCGGAGAAATACAAAGACAGCGGACTCGTCGTGATCGGTATACATACGCCCGAGTTTCCCTTCGAGAAAGACTTGTCGAACGTGCAGAAAGCTGTCCGCGATCTCGGGATCACATACCCAGTTGCGCTGGACAATAACTATCTGCTCTGGACTGCTTTCGACAACGAATACTGGCCTGCACACTACTTCATCGATGTAAATGGCAAAGTGCGATACCACAAGTTTGGCGAAGGAGAGTACGACCAGTCCGAACAATGGATTCAGAATCTCCTGAAAGAGCGTGCAGGAGAACATTCGCTTCCCGCTGGAATCGTAGCCGTCAGCGCGCACGGGGCCGAGGTTGCACCGGATATGGACGTGCAGTCTCCCGAAACCTACATCGGTTACGCACAGGCGCAAAACTTTGCATCACCCGGCGGCCTACAACAGGATACTGCGAAACTCTATACCATCCCTACCCGCCTGAAACTGAATCAATGGGCACTCGCCGGCGACTGGATCGATCACGACCAAACCGCAGTTCTTGCGGCCCGGGAAGGGAAGATCGCGTTTCGCTTTCATGCCCGCGATTTGCATCTGGTGCTTGGTTCCGCAGCGGACGAAAAGCCAGTACGCTTTCGTATAACCATCGATGGGCAGGCGCCAGGTGAAGATCATGGAGTGGACACTGATGAGCAAGGCAACGGAGTTCTCACTGAGCACCGCCTGTATCAACTCGTAAGGCAGAAGGGCCCTATCGTGGATCGCGATTTCGTGATCGAGTTTTCAGGTCGAGGAGCACAAGCGTTTGCCTTCACCTTCGGATGAAGTCCACGGGTCAGCGCCGTTGGCATTGTTTTCCCAAGCCCAGACATGCAGGGTGTAAAATCCCCGCCACTACGCCCACCTGAAGCGGTGGAACTGAAGCCGACCGATCAGGCTGCCTGTCCCCTCGGGTTTCTGATCCCTTATTGCGTCTTCTCCGACGCCGGCGCGACCTGCGAGGCGGCCGCCGCGCCTGCCGGCGGGTTGGTGAGCGGATCGTCCAGGAACTTGCGGATGATCTGCGGCGCCTCCGGCGATGTTATGAAATTGTAGTGACTGTAGCCCGGCACAATCGCTAGCCGCGACTTCGATAGTTGCGTGTTCTGCCAGCCCGGCTCCTTCACGCCGCCGCCCAGCAGCGCGAAGAATTGGGCGACGTGCTTTTGCGAGATCGAATCGTTGTCAGCGAACACCAGCAGCGCCGGTATCGGTAGCTTGGCGATGTCGGCCGACCAGTCATAGTCCTCGCTCATCATCCTCCCCATCTTGTCGAGGAACTGCGGGAAGCGCTGCGGCTCGGGCCATTGTTGGGAGAGTTGGCCCGTCGGCGTTTGCACCATGTTTTCGGCCATCGACGCGCTGACCCGGCCCATGCCCTCCTGAGTTTCCGGATACCAGCCGGACCTGGCATAAGGCGACGAGATCACCACCAGCCGCCGGACCTTGTCCGGATGCTGGATTGCCGCGCGGAGCGCAGTGGCGCCGCCGAAGGAATGGCCGACTAGGTCGGCTTTCGGAATCTTGAGATGGTCCAGCAGCGCCGCGATATCGTCGCCCATCGTGGCGAAGCTCATCGGCCTGTCCGTGTCTGCCGTGCGACCGTGGCCCTGCATCTCCACCGCGATTACCCGCCGCGTCGTCGCCAGCGGCTGCACCCATCCTTGCATCTCGCCGATCGTCGTCAGCCCGCCATGGATTAGCACCAGGGGTTCGCCATGGCCGTAAATCTCATGATAGAGCCTGATACTGTTTATATCAGCGTAGCCGCTGCTCACCGGTTTCATCTCCGCCTCTCCTGCTGGCCACCCTAGCGCGTTACATCCGCGGCCCGACTTGCCGGGCCAGAACCTTCGAGATGAAACGCGCCGTTCGTCGCCTTAACGACGTCCTCCGGCGCTTCTTCCTGGAGCAAAGCTTTTCGACTGAGTCACGCGTCCACACTCCCTTCAGCTGGGTGCGCGGTTGCGGAAGAGTTGCCGACCCAACATCGAGTTTCGATGATCGTTAAGGCCTGGGACTGTTGAAAAACTCACCTTCCAAGAATCTGCAGAAATAACATCGCGTCAGGATACCCATAAACGATTTGCAGGGTCGCCTAGACATTTTCTATCTCCAAACTGGTACCGGTTTTGTGAAAGTTTGAGTTTTTCGACAGTCACGCCCGTGATCGGCCATTCCAGGCCCGCGATGCAATTCCTGAACTGGCCGTTACTGATCGGCAACACGCATTTGCCCCGCCCTCTCTACTCGATCTCGCGAACCACCCTGCAAGGGTTGCCCACCGCCAGGACGTTCTCCGGCAGATTCCGGGAGACCACGCTTCCAGCGCCTACTACTGTGCGCGATCCGATCGTGACGGCAGGTAGGATAATCGCGCCTGAACCAACCCATACATCTGACCCGATCGTAACCGGAGCGCCATACTCCTGCTTACGTCTTAATGCCGCGTTTAAAGGGTGAAGCGGAGTGAGGATCTGCACGCCAGAACCGAATTGGCAGTAATCACCAATGGTGATTTTGCAGACATCGAGGATGGTGCAGTTGAAGTTGAAGAATACCCCTTCGCCAAGTTCGATGTTTGAACCGTAATCACAGAAGAACGGCGGCTGCAGCCAGACAGTATCCCCACCCTTGCCAAAAATCTTCAGGAGGAGCTCCCGTCTCAACTCCTGGTCCGCCTCACGGGTAGCGTTCAGTATCTTGCAGAGGTCGCGAGC
>DASYBJ010000142.1:0-4039 GCA_036500845.1 Acidobacteriaceae bacterium | reverse complement strand
GTAAGGCGTAAGTACGCGATGAGAATGGATGAACATACGCATGGAACCTTGCGTTTCTGACGCGAAGCGACACCCACGCACGATATCAAATTCGCGGCGGGCAAACTTCAAACGCCTGGCACTGTGGACCGGCACTTTCGGTAATTTGGCGACTGATCTCCGGACGGAATTCCCCGGCGTCAATGGCTTTTCGGCTGCTAACTTGTGGCGAATGAATAACTTCTACGAGGTCTATGGGGCAAACGAAAAACTCGCGCAGCTTGTGCGAGAAATCGGCTGGTCCCACAACATCACCATCCTGGAGAGGTGCAGGGACGACCAAGAGCGGGAGTTCTACATTCGCAGTTGCCGGAAATACGGCTGGACCCGCAATGTGCTCGTTCACAAGATTGAGAACCATTCCTTCCAACAAACTCTGAAGTGGAGAGCGTCAAGAAGTCGGGGGTCGACCGCGCAAGTAACTGAACTGTAGATTTGCGGACCTGGTCCTGGAAGAAGAAGCCCCCCGTTTTAGTCCAACTTTCCCGAATCGAAACTTTGGTATTTCCCAATCCTCGGGATACTTTGCTTGCCGGAAGTGGCATTGATTCGAAAGGCAGTTTTGGTTCCACCCCCGACTTTTTGACGCTCTCGAAGCTGTTGGTCTCGACAAGATCGCAATTGGCGATATGGATCAGAACGGGACACCGGACATCATCGCAGCGGAGCAAGATCACACCGCTGCAGCGGGTGCAGTCTACTACAGCGGGTGCAGTCTACTACAACGATGGGAAAGGAAAACTCACAGCACAAGTTATAGCGAATGGCAAACGTCAGACATCTGTGTCGGTGATGTGATCGGCGTCCAGGAGAGCTCGATATCCTCAGCTCCGGTCACGGCTACTTGAACGATTCACAATTCTTTACAGATCTTTTCACTCCGTACTAAGAGCTCTTTCACTCACTCTGTAGTAGGATGTAGCTCAGATTTGGTGGAATGCTGCCCCGAGATACGCTTAATTTTTTCAGTGGGCTTCAGGGGGAGTATTTCATACAATCGTTCGGCAGGACTTAACAGTTTCGCGATTTTGGCTTGCATGCTGGCCCTTATGATCGAGGGATGCAGCTCAAACACAAGCTCGATTTCGGGTACTCAGACCCAACCCCCGCCGGTCACAGCAGCGACGCCAACCTTCACGCCGGCCAGCGGGACTATGTTCCCATCGACTCTGAGCGTCTCGATTGCCGATACTACACCGGGCACGACGATTTATTACACGACCAACGGAACCACGCCGACAACATCCTCTTCGGTCTATTCCGGTCCAATTGCGATCAGCGCAACGACAACGATCGAGGCCATCGCCACGGCAACTGGCTACACGCAGAGCGCCGTGGGCTCGGCCAGCTATACCTATTCACCGGTCATGAGTGGCGTCGTTTCCGACAACTTCGATGAATCTGCGCTGAACACTTCTTTGTGGAAGCTGGAGAACCCGCTCGGAGACGGTACTGTCTCCATGAATGGTTCCGGAGTAGTGCTGAACGTGCCGATGGGTTTGGACCACGATCTGCGGATAGATGGTGACAACGCGGTAAGGATCGTCCAGCCCGTCGCAAATAGGGACTTTAGCGTGGATGTCCGCTTTCAATCGGCGGTGGAGATCGGCAATCAGGATGAAGGAATCCTGGTCGAACAGGACAGCACGGATTTTCTGCGATTCGACGTGGAGTACCAAGTCTCGATAGGGCCAGTCCTGTTTGCTGCCGGCATCAACGGTTCCAACGATACTATCTTCCTTGATACGCCGATCGCTCTGCCGAAGGGACCAGTGGTCCTGCGTCTCGCGCGGAACGGGAATATTTGGACGGCTAGCTGGTCGACGGATGGAATCAACTTTACCGTGGCAGGCAGTTTCACCTTTGGGCTGAATGTGGCTGATGTGGGTCCGTATGCTGGATCGTCAAACGTAACAGCGGCCAAAACACCGGCTTTCACCGCCACAGTAGACTACTTTTTCAATACCGCCAACCCGATCTCGAATCAGGACGGTCCAAAGCCGTACGGCTATGTCACCATAGACCCCGTTCCTGCGGGAACAATCGTCGAGAAGACCCTGGCCGACATTCAGGGCACCGGCCACATGGAACCTGTGATCGGTCTGGAGGCTACTTCGCAGTCGGGTAATAGCTCGACTGGCGGCATTTACTGGTATGAATATCCAGCATCAGGCAATGTGAATGATACTTGGATCAAGCACACGATCGTGAACAGCGGCGACGCCTACGAAGACATGCTTGCTTATGATGTGAACGGCGATGGAGCGGTGGATATTGTCGCGTCCTACGATGCCACGTCAACTGCGAACTACAGTATCATTTGGTTCGAGAACCCGCGCGGTCGAGGTGGGAATCCGACGACCGACCCGTGGGTGAAACACATCATCGGCCCCGGCTATGAAGAGGACAATCTGCTCCTCCAGGATATCGATGGAGACGGCAAGCTGGACATCGTCACCCCATCTTCGATCTTCTTCCAGAACAGCTCCGATTCCTGGACGCAAGTTCAGTACAGTACTTCGTTCCGCGGTGTTGCCTCGCTCGATATCGGCACGGGCAACGGAAGCATCAATCTTGTCGGTACGCAACCAGCGTCTCCGTACAACTTGGTCTGGTGGGAAAATCCGCGCGAAGCCGGAGGCAACGCTCGCACCGGGACTTGGATCATGCACACTATCGGACCTGGCTATCCATGCAGTGCCAATAACTGCCGCGACGGCGAACAGGTAGCTGTATTCCAAGCGATGGACGTCAACGGCGATGGGAGAATGGATGTTATCTCTGCGCAGTCGGAAGGTCCGGGGGGAGGCATAGCGCCACCCCCGGGAGGCATGATCTGGTGGCAAGCGCCGACAGACCGTCGAAACGGAACCTGGATCATGCACACGATTGACGCCAACATGGTTGACGTTCACAAAATTGCAATTGGCGATATGGATCAGAACGGGACGTTGGACATTATCGTAGCCGAGCAAGATCAATCACCGCTGCAGCGCGTGAACATCTACTACAACGATGGGAAAGGGAATCTCACAGCACAAGTTATAGCAAATGCCAAAGGCCACAACATCTGTGTGGGTGATGTGATCGGCAAGCCAGGAGAACTCGACATCCTCAACTCCGGTCATGGCTACTTCAACGACACACACCCATTGCAGATCTTCTTCACTCCGTACTGATCTGCGTGATTGAGTCGAGTCTCGCACTCCTTTGACCTCTCCGAAGAAACGCCATATGCCATCGAGTTGCGGAGAGTCAATAACCTAACTCTGCCTCCAGGCGCGATCACTGGCCAGAAGTGTGGCCGTTGCGCCGTTGCGCCCGGTCTTAGTGCACGAAATACATCTTCTCTTGATTTGTTGAGCCCCTCCGACCATACTCCGCCGGTCGGGCTCGGAGAATGTCCATCAGGGCTGTCGTTTTCGGTTAATGCATAGATTTCGCAGCTAATCAGTAGAAACAGGTGCGGCCGCCAGCGCAGGGGTCACACGCTCCTGTCGTACGGCGGTGGACCACAAAGCGTTGCTCGCATTGGTTATGTCGGGCTTTATAGGCATTGCCGGGCATCCCAAAAATCCCGAAATGCAGTCGACACATTAATTGCGAATTCTACAGATTAAGTGTGAATTTACGGGTTCTGGTCGGCCGTATGTCATTAAAAATACGCGAGGGCTAGTCTACTCATTGACAGAGAACGACATCTAGGGCGACGAGTTCGCCATCGATCACTGTCTCATCCGGCAGCGATCGGAGCGCATGAGCGATGTAATCGAATCGCTTGGTGAGGTTGTTGCCTCGTCGGGAAGACAGCGCGACATTTCCACTAGCTTTTACGGCTTCGAGCCGGTAGCCATCCAGCTTCAGCTCTTATGTTGTGTCGCAAATTATGTTGTGTAGAGTTTTTGGAACGCTGTTGTCACAGACTTTTGACGATTTGAATGCAACATAACTAGCGAGGATACTGGACGGATCGCTTCCAGCGGAAGGAAATCCAACATGT
>DASYBJ010000141.1:0-6686 GCA_036500845.1 Acidobacteriaceae bacterium | reverse complement strand
CGACGTAAGAACAGATCAGAGCAGATCATAGGGAAAAGCTCGGCTTTGAACAAGGTACTTGAGCAGGTAGAGCGAGTCTCACCTTTAGATTCCACGCTGCTCATTCTGGGAGAGACGGGCACAGGGAAAGAACTGATCGCGAATGCTGTTCACAACCTAAGCCCCCGCAGCGGACGGCCCTTTATCAAGCTCAACTGCTCTGCTATTCCCTTCGATTTGCTCGAGAGCGAGCTTTTTGGCCATGAACGAGGAGCATTTACGGGCGCTATCACGCAGAAGATTGGGCGGTTCGAGATGGCCGACAAAGGCACGCTGTTACTCGATGAAATAGGTGATATCCCTCTGGCGGTGCAGCCTAAATTGCTGCGTGTGTTACAAGAACAGGAGTTCGAACGTTTGGGTAGCAGCCGTACCCATCGTGTCGATGTCAGACTGGTCGCTGCAACACACCGCGACTTGGCGAGAATGGTAGCTCAGGGCGAGTTCCGTAGTGACTTGTACTACCGCCTCAATGTCTTCCCCATCTTGCTGCCACCCCTCCGCGCGCGTTCTGAAGACATCCCGGCTCTTGTGGAGCACTTCGTCAAGATTTACAGCCGTCGCTTTGGAAAACCAATACGTAGTATCTCTTTCGAGACCATGGCCGCCTTTCATTCCTACTCCTGGCCCGGTAATATACGCGAGCTCCAGAATCTGGTTGAACGGGCGATCATTTTGGCAAACGACGGAATGCTTGCCAACCCGTTTGCCGCATCGGGGTTGGATAAATTCGCCAGCCCTCGCGATTCGAGAAATCTCTACGATCTTCAGCGAACCCATATCCTGCAGACTCTGGAAGAGGTCGGAGGGGTGGTCGGTGGACCGAACGGTGCCGCGAGCAAGCTCGGATTAAAGCGTACCACGCTGATTTGCAGAATGAAGAAGCTCCAGATTGAAAGGCCAACGAGGAGCTACGTACGCCCGAAGTCGCTGCTAATCGACCCGGACCCTGGGCAGGGGAAAATTGAACGATTCCGACGGCGACCCGATTCTGTACAGGGACCAGTTAACTGAAAGGATGGTGTCGCTATGGCATATCTGGAATCCCAAATGGGGTATTTATCGCGACGAAGACGTCTTTTGCTGGCTGCCTTCATCACCCTGAGTAGGTTCGAGGCAACCGCCGTGAGCAACACGAACAGGGCTCACAAGGAGGAACAGTGAGAACACGTCTAAGGAAACCAAAGATTCCAAACGGCCGCAGTATTCTTACCTTCGATAAGGGCGTTGGGCTGGAGAAGCGGCGTGCACAAAGCCAACTTACCGAGGCAGAGAGGATGTCGGCAATTGGCCGCATGGCATGCTCGATATCCCACGATATGCGCCACTCGCTCGCGGTGATTTATGCGAACGCCGAGTTCCTCGAGCGCCACGATATGTGTACGAGCCTGCGGGCTGACCTAGCACTCGAAATTCAAGAAGCAGTGCTCGCGATGACGGAGCGCATTGATGCACTGCTGCAATCCGTTAGGAGCGGACTAAACAATCCACTTGTTCATGAGTGCGTTTCCTTGATTATTGAGAAAGCCGTTGCGGCAGTGAAGCTTCATCCAGACGGACGGAACGTATCCATCACAGTCGGCAAGTTGCCGCCAGCAGAAGCAGACATCGACGCGATGAATCTTCAAAGTGCCATTTATAACTTGCTGCTCAATGCCTGCCAGGCTGCGACGCACTCAACAGACGTGCCTGAGGTGAAGGTCCACCTTACGGAAGTCGATGAACAGATCTACGTCACGATCCTGGACAATGGTCCCGGTATACCTGCCTCTGTCCGAAGGACCTTATTCGACCCATTCGTTACCGCAGGAAAACCCAGCGGAACAGGCCTGGGGCTCACTCTTGCTCGTCGAATAGCCGAAGAGCACGGTGGTAGCGTCTGCCTCGAAGAATCTAATCGAGAGCGGACGGTATTCACGCTGAGCCTGACGAAGAACAGATTATTAGCATTAGAAGACCTGAGGAGTGGCAGACCCGGCTTCGAAGCCTGCAACAATGGATCTGCGAACAAACTGAGATGGGCGCTCATTGGGAATGAGGGAGCTTGAACCAAGGGAAGATGAAAGTCGCAAAGTTTAAAGCATCAGAGCCAACCGCTGTTGAGAGCCTCAGCAGCAGTGACGGTTCTTGGTCTTTGAAACGCGCTGCAGAACAAAAGAAGCAACTGGAGAGAGGTAGGGTCAATCGATTCGCCGTATTCACCACAATGTTCACGGCGGGTATTGTTAGGTTTGGGATGCGAGACAGTTTCCCCATGCGATCAACCAAGTCAGCTGCGCCTAACGGAGTAAGCATGCGCCGGGCCCACATTTGTTTCCTTGGCTTGTCACTCTTGCTATGCGGCTGCAAAGTGAGCCAGCCAAGCCTCCTGGAGCGCAAGGTCGTGGTCGGCACCGAGCACGACATTACCGTAGGGAATCGATCCCAAAAGAATCCTTTGCCCTTAACGAAAGAGACGTTGGCCGCTGGTAAGGAAGCCTTTGGTTACTATTGCGTCGTTTGCCACGGACTCGACGGCCAGCTCACCGGCGTTCCATTTGCTGCGAACATGTCTCCACCTATTCCGTCGTTGGCTTCAGGGCAGGTGCAAGGATACACCGACGGGCAGTTGAAATGGGTTATTGACAACGGCTTAGCACCTTCTGGCATGCCTGCTTCGAAAGGCACCCTCAGTGACGAGGAGATCTGGTCGATCGTCCTTTTTATCCGTCATTTGCCACCGGCGGGTAGCCTTGGCGAACCCGATGTGTACAGCCACTAAGCAGAGTCATCTGCCGGAGATAGTCATGCTATGGAGCGGAAGTGACGCTCTCGAAATTGCGCGTCACCTTGCACTTGGGCTTTAGACGCCCTAAACATCCGCACATTAGTGGGTGTGAGGCGCTGCCAGCCCAGCTCCCCACACCGGGCTTGTGACGGCGATGCGAACGAGAGCCATACAGGTTCAGAGCGGTTGGTCGCCTATACAGAAACAATCCACTTGGCCAGCAGATCGCCTACACGCACAGTTGGCTTCCGGGCGGCTGACTTATCGGGACAAGGCTCACCAGGTGGCCAACTGATTCCGTGGCCAACGTTTCGCGCAGAGTCACATCTCGTCCTATGGCGGGCAAAACCAAAAGAGATTAGGCGATCAGAGCGATTCGGGCAATTCGTGTGGGTTGAAGGGCCGTACAGCACATCGTCTGCCCCGAGCTCCAACCCCGAGTCCGAGGAAGTGGATCGCGTTTCCATGTTCGAGGAGATTGTGGGAGCATCAACTGCTTTGAGCACGGTCCTTGCCCGAGTCGCAAAAGTCGCGCCGATGGATGCTACGTAAGCGTCGTTTCAAGGCCGTCTTGATAATTGGCTTAGTTTAAGGGTGGGATGGAAGTGTCCACCTATTTTTAGGTGGACACTTGAGATGCTGCGAGATGCGTTGGGAGCTCGGAGGCCAAGTTCCAGGGCAGCAGTTCGTGGATACGGTTAACCGGATGATCGGCGATGCGTTCCAGGAGGTGGCGGAGATAGAGTTCTGGGTCGACATCGTTAAGCTTGGCAGAGCCGAGCAGGCTGTAAATGGCCGCCGCACGTTCGCCGCCGGCATCGGAAGGCAGTTCATAATGCCGGAGTTCTGGCACGCGAAATCATGGTCACGTACCCGTTTCACCCACTCGCTAACCGGAGCTTCGTCGTTTTCAGTGAACACGAGCACTATGGAATCACCCACCTGCTCGTTCGTAGTGCGGACGGAACGACGCATCTATTTCCAAGTTGGATGGCCTCTCCCGAAGCAGGTGCCATAGAGATCGTTACGACTCCGCGTCTCCCCATTAGCCGGCTCTGCGAATTGCGGAGATTTCTGGACCAAACCATGTTTGGCTTGCCCTCAGAGGATCATGTCCCTGCAGGAGGACACAAGCATGGAGAGGTGGAAAGCTCGCCAGACGAGCCTGTTCGAGAGTCGACCGGTAGCCGAACTGCCGGAAGGGCAACGACAGAAGGCATTGATGTTGCTCGGATCGCTGTTGACCGAAGCCCTCGCAATGAAAGGCGAATGCAAGGGTCCCGAAAAACCACGGGAGCGCGATCATGACAAAGATTACCGCTGAACATCTGAGCCGGAGTGCCATCGTGTATGTCCGCCAATCCACTTTTTACCAGGTAATGAACAATCTGGAGAGTGGCCGACGGCAGTACGGCCTAGTCGAAAGGGCACGCCAGCTGGGCTGGAGCGACGTCCAGGTGATCGATGAGGATCTGGGTCGTTCCGGTAGCGGCACAACCCGAGCTGGTTTCGAGAAGCTCCTGACGGCCGTATGTGAGCGACACGTTGGTGCTGTACTGTCACTGGAAGCATCTCGCCTTGCCCGGAACGGGCGTGACTGGCACACACTCCTGGAGTTCTGCGGACTGGTTGGGGCGCTGATCGTCGATGAGGATGGGGTCTATGATCCACGATTACCGAACGATCGGCTGCTGCTCGGAATGAAGGGCACCATGAGCGAGATGGAGGTTTCTGTTTTTCGCCAGCGATCAATCGAAGCGATAAGGCAGAAGGCTCGTCGCGGCGAATATTTTTCGACTGTGGGCGTGGGATATGTGAAATGCGAAGGAGACCGTATCGACAAGGACCCAGACCGACGAGTTCGGGAGGCGATGTCACTGATCTTTCGCAAATTTGCAGAGCTTCAGACGGTCCGCCAAGTGTTGGTGTGGATCCGTCAGGAACAAATCCTCCTGCCAGTTCTGCAACAAGGACCCGGGAAACAACCACTCCTTTGGAAAACACCGGTTTATCACACGCTCCACCACATCCTGACGAATCCCGTGTACGCGGGAGCTTACGCCTTCGGGCGCCGCGGAACAACGGTCGCCCTTGCAGAGGGAAGAAAACGGATGATCCGGACTGTCCACCGAACATCAGACTCATGGGAAGTACTGATCAAGGATCATCATGAAGGCTATATTAGCTGGGAAGAATTTGCTCGGAACCAGGAGATCATCTCTGACAATGCAAACGGCAAGAGCTATCTGGGTCGCGGCTCGGTTCGCCGGGGAGAGGCTTTGCTGCCCGGACTGTTTCGATGTGGCCGATGCGGCAGGAAGCTCACGGTGCATTATGGCAGCAGGGGAACGCATACCCAGCGCTACGCTTGCCGTGGTGCTTTCAGTGCGCGGGCAGAAATGAGCTGTATCAGTTTCGGTGGCATGCGAGTTGACTGCCTTGTTGGGCAAGAGGTGTTGGAACGAGTACAGCCTCTCGGTGTCGAGGCTGCCTTAACCGCCATGAAGAATCTTGAGCGAGAGCACTCTGAAAAGCGATTGCAACTGGAAAACGCGCTTGAGCAGGCTCGATTCGAAGCGGCTCGAGCGTATCGCCAATACGATGCATCAGATCCCGAAAACCGGTTAGTCACGGCCGAGCTTGAACGTCGCTGGAACGAGCGTCTGGTCGCTGTGCGCACCCTTGAGGAGGATATCGGTCGGCTTGCTACGGATCAGAAGCCGGTTCTTACTTCTTCTGATCGTGACCGCTTGCTTCTGCTGGGCGATGATCTTGCTCGCGCATGGAACAACCCCGACGTAACAAATGAGACGCGCAAGAAGATCGTTCGCCTGTTGATTAAAGAGATCGTGGTCGACACCTCTGACAACACGGTCGATCTGATCATCCGCTGGCAAGGCGGAGACCATACTCGCTTGACCGTAAAGAAGAACCGGGCCGGTCAAACCCGTTGGTCAACTGCTGACGACGTGATAGACCTCATCGAAGCGCTGGCCCGCCAAATGCCCGATCAATCCATCGCTGCCGTGCTAAACCGTTCTCAGAAACAAACTGGCCGCGGCAACACCTGGACGCGGATGCGCGTATGTTCTGTTCGCAATCAAAAAGGAATCTCTCCTTATCAAGAAGGAGAACGCAAAGCTCGCGGAGAGGTCACGCTCAATGAGGCCGCGGACATCCTCACCGTTAGCCCATCCACGGTCCTTCGCATGATCGGAACCGGTCTACTGTCCGCACATCAGCTCTGCAAGGGAGCTCCGTGGATCATCCGAGAGTCGGCGTTGCACACTGAAGCCGTGCAACGCGAAGCGCACTGCCGACGCGCGCGAGTTCCGTCATCTCACGATCCGCGGCAACAGCCCCTCAATTTATAAGGAGATAGCGTGATGGGCAGTAAGAACCACCCTCGTCTGATCCGGCAAAGAGATAGTTCTTCCGTCCCAGAGCGACCACGCGCAGTGCCCGCTCGGCCGCTGAGTTGTCTATCTCGATGGAGCCGTCATCGAGGTAACGGCCAAGCGCACGCCAGCGTGAGAGCGCGTAGCGGATGGCCGCCGCAGTGTCAGATTTGCGCGAGAGGCCCTCAAGAGTCTTCTGGAACCAGCGATGGAGATCATCCATCACTGGTCGCGCTCGTGTCTGGCGAATCTCACAACGCAGCTTAGCCGCGTGGCCACGAATCTCACGTTCGATATCGTAGAGCTTTCCGATCCATTGGATAGCCTCGCCAGCAATGGCTGAACCGTGGGCCACATGGATGTCGTAGAACTTGCGCCGTACATGAGCCCAGCATGCGGCTTCAACGATCCTGCCGCCTTCGTAGAGATGATGGAATCCAGCGTAGCCATCGGCCTGCAGCACACCGGCGAAGAGGTTCAGA
>DASYBJ010000140.1:0-6531 GCA_036500845.1 Acidobacteriaceae bacterium | reverse complement strand
CGCCGGTCCATCATAGGTTGGCCCTCTGGTCGCTCGATCGATTCGCAGGACACGTTGCGGTTCACCGCGCTTACCGGTGTCCGCTCCATGAATGAGGTCTTCCCACTCGAACGCGCCGCTGAAGCTTACGAACGGATGATGAGCGGCAAGGCGCGTTTTCGCGTTGTGCTCGCAACCGGATCGTAGCGCCACCATGGAATGTGAGGGATGGAGAAATGGAGTGGTGGAGTAATGGAGTTCTGGAGTCTGGCATGCGGAAGAGTTGGGGAAGCAATTCAAGTATTGTCATACAATATTATAAACTTATTGACATTTAAAATGATGAGATTAGCTTTCGTGGAAAGATTCTGGCCCCTTTGATGGGCTCCTTCGGCGCAGGGCGCCAGAGGCACGCCACCCACAAACACCGGCTCACTCCCCCATGAAAACAAACTTCCTAATAAGTGCTACGGCGGCTGCCGTGATGGCCGGTTCGGCGTTTTGTTCAGCTTGTCCTTGCCCAGCCGGTGGGCAAAACCGGAACGATCGCGATCCGGCCCTTGGCGCGGGAATGCCCCATCATCATCGGTCCGGCCACCACAGTGGCCATCTCCCTCGACCGGCTGAGCAACCCTCAAAGACTGCGTTGGAATGGATGCAACAGCGGGAAGAAATTGCATCCCTAACCGCAACGTCAGAGCGACTGAGGGTTTGACGCCTGTTATTTTGTTAGATGGAAGAGGAACCGATGAACAAGACCTTACAAAAAATCGCCTTTATCGGGTTAGGCAAAATGGGCTTTGCCATGGCCCGCCGACTTCTTTCCGCGGGCTTCCCCGTCGTGGGTTTTGATCTCTCCCCCCATGCAGCCAAAGAATTCGCAGCGCTCGGGGGCAACGTAGAATCCACCGTTTCTGCGGCGATTTTGGGCGCCGATTGCATCATCACGGTGCTGCCTAATGGAAAGATCGTTCAGGACGCGCTCTTCAACGAAAAGCACGCCCTCGAGGGCGCGCTTGATGGGGCCCTCCTCATCGAGATGAGTTCGTCTGCCCCTGCGGACACCCGCACCCTGCATGGCCGGCTCCCGCGAGGGATGCGGTTGGTGGACGCTCCCGTTTCGGGCGGCGTCAAGCGCGCGCTTGAAGGAACCCTCGCGATCATGGCCGGCGGCGATGCGGCCGACATCGATCAGGCCCAACCGCTGTTTGCGGCCTTGTCGAGCAAAGTCTTCCGGTGCGGACCCGTGGGCGCAGGTCATGCCATGAAGGCCATCAACAACTTCGTGTCGGGAGCGGGTACGATCGCGGCGATCGAGGCCGTTCAGCTCGGAGAAGCCTTTGGGCTCGATCCCGACAACATGGTTGACGTTCTCAACGCCTCAAGCGGGCGTAACAACGCAACCGAAGTCAAAATGAAGCAATTCATCCTGAGCGGAACGTTCGGGTCAGGATTCGCGCTTGGCTTAATGGCCAAGGACATTCGGACTGCCGCCCAGCTGTCGTTGGAGCTTGGGCTTGATCAGCCCCACCTGAGGCAAATCGCTGACGTTTGGGATGCCGCGGCCGCAACCCTCGGTGGCGACGTCGATCACACCAGAATGTCTGAGTACCTCAAACGCAAGGGTCGAACGGACCCTGCGCGCGGCGGGCTAGAGCAGGGGATAAAACAATGAAGTTGCAGGTAATTTAAGGAGTTAGGAATGACAGGAGAAACGAAAGAAGCGAATAATCGGCCCGCATTTCAGGAGGCTGACGGCAGCGAGTCATTTCAGCGCGGGCTGAAGACGCGTCGAGAGGTCATGGGTGATGAATACGTCGACGCCGCGCTCGAAAAGGCGACGGATTTCAGCTCGCCAATGCAAAAGCTGGTCACTGAATACTGTTGGGACGCGGTCTGGAATCGTCCCGGATTGAGCAGGCGTGACCGGTCACTTCTGAATCTCGGCATGATCTCCGTCCTCAACCGCCAGCATGAACTCCGTGCGCATGTACGAGGCGCGCTGAACAACGGCCTGAAGAAGGAGGAGATTGCTGAGATCTTTTTGCAGGTTGCGATCTACGGCGGCGTTCCGGCAGCGATTGACAGCTTTCGTACCGCCCAGGCCGTGATCGACGAGATGACCAAATAAACAACATCCAATGGAAGCAGATACATGAAGCTCGACAGAAAAGCTTTTGCTGACGCAGCAAAAGCGGATTTCGAATTTACCCGAGAAACGAGGTACCTCACCGGAAGCGTAAGGCTGGATTTCGGCAACGACGCTTGGGCTTTGAAGTTTGACAACGGAAAACTGGTGGACGTTACGGACGGCGCCACTGTCGACGAGAAGGACTGCAAGATCTTCGTTGGCGGCGCCCCGGAGCAGTGGGAAATGCTGTTGGAAAGGAAGCCCAAGCCCTTCTACCAGTGCATCCAATCTGCCGTTGTTAAACACGGGATGCGAATCTCTGACACCAACGAAACGTACGCTTATCTCCCCGGCCTCAACCGGATGACCACACTTTTACGCAACCTGAGGGCCTGAACCATGACAAAGCACGATCCAATCACTGGCCGCTATGTGTATCTCACCGTCGAGGGAATCGAATACCGCGTCTACTACGAGGAAGCGGGTCAGGGCATTCCCCTTATCGTCGGACATACCGCCGGTTCAGATGGCCGACAGTACCGTCACGTTCTGTGCGACCAGGAGGTCACTAAAAACTTCCGTGTGATCGCACCCGATCTTCCGTATCACGGAAAGTCTCTGCCGCCCTATGGCGTGCGCTGGTGGGAGCAGGAATACAATATGACGAAATCCCGGATGATGGCGTTCCCAAACGCGCTCTCCGATGCCCTAGGTCTTGAGCGGCCGGTTTACATGGGCAGCTCCATGGGGGGACACCTTGCTGTGGATCTCGCTTCTAATTATCCCGATCGCTACCGCGCGACGATCGCGGTGGAGGGGGCCCTTCGCTCGGCCGTCGAATACGTGGAAGTCGGCATGGCCGGCATCCGCAAGGAGTTTGATAATCCGAACGTCAACCGTACCTCGATTGGCGCCGCGATGGCGTTGAACATTTCTCCTTATTCGCCTGAGGAAAACGTTCGTGAGATCCAGTGGGAGTACAGCTGCGGCGGCCCGGGCATCTTCGCGGGCGACCTCTACTACTATTACTACGACCACAACATGTCGGATAAGGAGGCTGCGGCGATCGATACGTCGAAGTGCATGCTCTACATGTTGACGGGGGAATACGACCCAAATACATCGCCGAAGGAGACTCAGGCGCTCGCGGACCTTGTCAAGGGATCGAAGTTCTGGGCGATGAAAACCCTTGGGCATTTCCCGGTGACCGAGAACTACCCGGAGTTTCGCAAATACCTGCTGCCGATCTTGGAAGAGATCCGGCAGCAGAAGTCAGACTCACCGCCGATCTTGGAGGAGAAGTTAGGTCCGCTGCCGATTTCGGAAGAGGTTCGGCAGGAGAAGTTAGGCCCGCTGTCGATTTCGGAAGAGGTTCAGCAAGAGGGGTTAGGCCCCCGCCCCCTACCGATTTCGGAAGACGTTCGGCAGGAGAAGTTAGGAGAGGGAGGAAGGGCATGAACCCAAGACGTTGATGGTAAGCCTCTTCCTGCTCGGAGGCCTTGTGACCGCTGCGGGAAGGCGGCCCGTGCGGATGGCCTCGACGAGTTACCCGCCGATCTGCAGAAGGCCTACGAAGGCATGGATCCGGCTCAGCCCAAAGGGCCGAGCATCCTCCGCAACTTCAAGGCCAAGAAGGGGCCACCTTGGACCATTGGTTATGCAAGCTCATACGCCGGCAACACCTGGCGTGCCGCAGCGATGCACTTTCTAATGGACATTTTGCGACCGCAGGCCCAGAAGGCCGGTTTGGTCAAGGACGTGATTGTGACTCAATCCGACCTGAAGGACGCGGTTCAAATCCAGCAGATACGGCAGCTGGTGGACCAAGGCGTTGACGCCATCATCATCTGCTGCTCGAATATCACCGCCCTCAACCAGACGATCAAATACGCGTATAAAAAGGCATGGTCGCCCTTTACGCACGCTCTCCTCACATTCGCAATCAAATCTAAAGGACACCTATGTTTACTCAATCTCTAACCTCCATCCTAACGGACTCCTCCCTTCTCCGGGAACAGGCGTATCTTTGCGGAAAGTGGTGCGACGCCGACAGCGGAAAGCGATTTCAGGTCACGAACCCCGCCACAGGCGAGATCATCGCTAACGTGGCTGACTTAGACGTCGCCGAATTTAAACGTGCCTTTGAGGCTGCCCAGATCGCTCAAAAAGAGTGGGCGGAAGCGACCGGAAAGGAAAGGGCCGCGGCTCTTCGGCGTCTGTTCGAGCTCGTCATGGCGAATCAGGAGGATCTTGCAAAGATCCTTACGGCGGAAGTGGGCAAACCGCTGACGGAGGCCCGGGGTGAGGTTGCCTATGGGGCAGGCTATATCGAGTGGTTCGGGGAAGAAGCAAAGCGCATCTATGGGGATACGATCCCCGGTTACCAGCGAGACAAGCGTCTCCTTGTGTTGAAGCAACCCATCGGGGTGGTGGCAGCGATCGCGGCTTGGAATTTCCCGTCGGCGATGGTCGCCCGGAAGTTTGCTCCCGCCCTTGCCGCTGGCTGCTCCATCGTCTTTAAGCCGGCCGAGGAGACGCCGTTGTCAGCATTGGCGTTAGCGGTCCTGGCCGAGCGGGCGGGCTTGCCCCCTGGCTTGTTTTCAGTGACGCCGACCACCGATGCCCCCACTTTTGGACAGGAGATCAGTACCAACCCGATCGTGAAGAAGTTGACCTTTACGGGCTCAACGGAAGTCGGCAGGATGCTCATGGCGCAAGGCGCTCAGAAGATCATGAAGCTTAGCCTCGAACTCGGCGGCAACGCTCCACTTATCATCTTCAATGATGCCGATCTCGAAGCCGCCGTGAAGGGCGCCATTGATTGCAAGTTTCGGAATGCTGGCCAGACCTGCGTGTGCGCCAACCGAATCTACGTGCAGTCGGGTATCCACGACGCTTTTGTTGAAAGATTCAGCAAAGCCGTGTCCGAGATGAAAGTAGGAAATGGCATGGATGTAGATACGGTGCTTGGCCCCCTGATTACCAGCCAGGCAATGGCAAAGTTCAACGCCCACATCTCAGATGCGGTTGAGAAGGGGGCAAGGGTCGTCACCGGAGGCGAGGCGCACCCGCTAGGCGGCACATTCGTCAAGCCGACGGTCGTCGTGGGCGTGACCGCCGGCATGCGCGTGGCTCGCGAGGAAACCTTTGCGCCTTTGGCTCCGGTCTTCAAGTTCGAGACTGTGGATGAGGTCATACAGCTCGCCAACGATACTGAGTTTGGCCTCTCCGCTTATTTCTATGCCAATGACCTAAGACAAGCATGGAAGGTCATCGAAGCCCTCGAATACGGGATGGTTGGGGTGAATACGGGACTGATCTCGACAGAGGTTGCCCCTTTTGGGGGGGTAAAACAATCGGGATTCGGCCGTGAAGGGTCGAAGTACGGGCTCGATGACTTTCTATCGATGAAATATGTCTGTCTTGGCGGTATGAAGTGACGGGGCGAGCTGACCACCGGTGGCATTCCCGGCGCGCTACGGCCACAACCCGAAATCCTTTCCACGACCAATCCGTTCACTCTGGCTTGTCAATCCGCGCCAGCGCAGCCGCTGCGGCATTCTGGACGTGCTCCGATGCAGCCGCCCACGCGGCATCACCGTCCCGTTTGCGAATCGCCGCCATGAGTCGGCGCATCTCCCGTAAACTCTTTTCCAATCGACCCGGCGCCGAAAGCGAAACGCGTCGTAGCAGGTTGATGCGTGCGTTTAAGATCGTGAGCATCTGGGACGCTACTGCATTGCCGCAACCGGCATACAGCACGCCGTAAAAGGCGTCCTTCGCGACCTGGATTTCGTTCACGCCCCCGCTGCGGTAAGCCGAGGCAAGGGTTTCGATGGCTTTCCCGAGTTCCTCAACCTGCGTTTCCGTCGCGTTCAAGGCAAACAATTTGGCCGCCAGGGCTTCCAGCGCTTGCCTCACTTCATAGACTTCTTTGGCTTGCGCTCGGTTTAGCGTCGCCACCACGGGGCCACGATTCGGAATGTTCTCGATGATCCCTTCGGATTCCAGTTGGCGAAACGCTTCCCGAATGGAAGTACGGCTTACGCCCGTCAACTCACAAAGGTCCTTTTCCACCAGCCGGTCTCCGGGTACAAACCGCCCTTGCAAAATGGCCTTGCGCAGCGCCTGGACGACTTGTAGCCGCACGGGAGCAGAGACCGCGGCAATTTTGAGGTCAGCGTCTTTGTCCATATCGCATGCGCTTGGTATCTTGCATGATTGTCTGGTTATAACACAAGCTTAGGATTTTCACAGCGAAGACCTGCGGAAGGCGCTCACTGAAGCGGGTTCTCGTTCCCGCAGCACGACCGTCGCATTCCCTCCAGCGCTGCGGGCGTGACGCTCGGGTGCGCAGCCCGGCAGAATATACGTCACATTGACGGTTAATATTATTGTATGACAATAATATTGACTAACGT
>DASYBJ010000139.1:0-1976 GCA_036500845.1 Acidobacteriaceae bacterium | reverse complement strand
GGGACCGGCGGCGGAGCCAGACTTTCTAAAAGCCGTTAAACAAAAGTGAATGCTGAGAAGGCGGTGGACTCAACGACTTCCCGCTTCGGTAAACTGAAGGAAGCTCAAAGAGACCTTGCGAAAGCAAGGCAGCTAGGTTTTCAGGAAAACTGAGAGGCGACGGTTTTCTATGAAGCTCTTTTTGATATCTCGTAAGAGAATGCAGATTGGTTCCGTCATCGAAGTAAGGATGATCTGCCTGATCGTCACTGCGGCTTTGCTATGCAGCTGCGGAGGGGTCGAATTTCACGCTTGGGAAGGTCAACAGCGTATAAAATTACACGAATCTCTCTACTACCCTAATAAGGGCCAAGGTCGTGATCGGTGTAGGTTAATCTCTTTGCTCTTCTGCTCGGTGACATGATGGAAGTGCTTACTCGCATTCCCCGAGGCCGATAAAACTGTGAGCGCATGAAGTAAAGAGCGCACATTTTTGAAAAGATTAAACCGAAAGACATCGCCAAGATAACCAGTATGGCCGTTGTGCCATCGGCAACCACCTGGACCAAGAGCTCCTGAGGTGCCTTTGGCCCGAGCGTGACGACGTCAACCATTCCCCCGGCCATTCGGAACAGAAACACGCCGGGCATTAGCGACACCACCGAAGGGAATGCGAGCCCCGCGAAAGGTAGCCGCATCTGGTCGGCGATCGGCGCAATGATCACTCCGACGAGGAGACATGCGACAAGCACTCCGGTCTGTGCGCTAGCTCCCGCCACGGAGATAGCCTCCCAGCGAGCGGCGTGCGCGAGCATCCCGATCACGATGGGAATCGGTAGCATGCGCCACGGCATGGCGAAGAATGTGCCGTAGGCTGCAACTGCGATACCTGCCGCGATGACGTCATATCCGAGGGGCACTGAGCGGCCAGGACCCCCAGCGGGAAGGCTCACGCCACCCAGTGCGAGCCCCAGGATCAGGCCAGTGCAGATCATGACGGTGATCAGGCACGCGTAGGCGATACGCGCGGCTCCAAGCGAGATGCGCCCCCGCACAAGATCGGTCATTCCATTCAGAATATGCGGGCCCGGAACCAGGACCGAACACGGGCAGACCGCCACGAGCCGGAGAACGGAACTAAGCTGTAGCCGAACGGCGATCGCACCGACGACACCCGCGAGCAACGCGGCGCAGAAGGGTTGCACAAACAGGTTCCGAGTCATCCCCGCCAACCACCGGCGGAGGCAGGCCCCCGCGCCAGCGCTGAACGCGATCAGGACCAGGTTGAGCGGGTGGGCCTCACCGAAGATCACGCCGAGCGCCGCGGCTCCGGCCGCCGCGAACAAGGTGAAACGCGCGATCGACACAGGCGGGAGTTTGGCTATTGCCTCCAGCGTCGGTTGCAGTGCCGTCACATCCGTACGACCGTGAGAAACTCTATGGATTGCAGCCATCGCCGTAGCGACTTTATTCATATCCATGCCCGCCGGCTCCGCGGTGACGATCTGATAATGTGAACCGGGCTCGGCATCGATTCGGACCACCAACTCACCCCAGCGTGGAAGGACACTGCCTCGAAAGCCCAACGCTTCAGCAAGTTGCTCCGACGCCACAACCATTTCTTGCGTGGTCTGGCCGTTCCCAAAAAGGAGCTTGGCGCTGGACGATATCAGATCGAGGGCTGCCGTCGCGTCCACGCGTTTCCCTGGTAGGATGTTAGGCAACACCGCCTCCTCAGGCAAGGACGAGCGGGGTTGCTCAGTATCAGCGTTACTCATCATTTCGGTTTTACCCTTCCCGGAATCGTGCAGATTTCCTCCGGTCTTACACAGGTCACGTTCGCGAGAAACGCGTGGTTAATGAGCCCGGTGTTCGTCTTCATATTTGTTCGTGGCTGGCTTTCTCTTAGAGCGAGTGCCGAAGCGCTTGCTGCACAACATAAGAAAGAGAACTCTCTGCCAGGGCGATGCCTTTGATCTCTGAGATGGAGTCCTTCG
>DASYBJ010000138.1:0-4454 GCA_036500845.1 Acidobacteriaceae bacterium | reverse complement strand
TAAGATGAGCAGAAAACAAGTCAAAGTTGTGCGGCCCGGGGAAATTTTTTCACCGCGTACGCTTGAAGAGACGTCCGCGCACCTCAAACGGCTGGATCTCCAGTGTACTTACGACTGTTTCAATCTGTGTTTATAATTTTGCTAAATAAACCATACAATGAAAAACCTCATCACGCCAGAGCACAGACGCAAATCAGGCGCAAATTGAAAGCCAATGCATCGGGGAAGCCAGATAAAGTGGGTAACCAGTCGATCGGGGCTTTTCAGGCCGAGAGGATGTGACTTTATTCGATTTTTGCGCCTTTTTGGGCGTCTAAGCTCTTTATTTTCAGTATCTGTTTTTGTGCTAAATCAAAAAAGTCACACGCCCCGAGCGAAGCCGAGGGATCTGCTTTTTCCGGCCTTAGCCGTGTGGGAGCAGTTTGGGAAGGGCACGGCTTTTAGCCGTGCCGCCAACCATGCAACGAGAAAGGGCTTGGAGCACCTGAGGATCGGGAATTCCACCTGGCCAGCAAAAGCAGAGATTCCTTAAGGCGAACAACCAAGCCATTCTTCTTATCGGCCTAGACCTTGTAGCCCCCAAAGCCTCCGGCCTCTGCCTCGCCGGGCTTGGTTTTCGCTCGCAACGCTGTTCGCCCTAATAGTGTTAACAGGCCATGCAACGAGTCAAGCGGCACATCCTTGTCGAGCCGCCGATGTGAATGCGGTTGACAAACCGACTGAAGGAAAGGTCGTAGAGTTAGAAAAGGAAAAGTAGTTGTACAGCTCGAAAGAGCCGCCGACTGGGCAGCGCTTCATTGATTGCCGGCGTTTTTTAAGTAGCGCGATCGGGCTTCGACAAGCTCGCGCAGATCTCCTGAAGAGAGAGGCTTGGCACATCCCAGTTGGCGTGCGACCAGGCAGATATGCGCGAAATGCTCCACGGTCTCCATACGCATGAAGGCATCTTGCAGCGTCTCTCCCGCTGTCACCACCCCGTGATTGGCAAGAAGAATCGCGTCATGATCGACGATCAGCGGCGCGATACTCGAGCCGACATCAGGCGTTCCGGTTGTGGCATAGGGTGCAAGCGGAACTGAACCAAGAGTCATCACCACTTCGGAGCACAGTGGTTCCTCGAGGGACATGCCGCACGACGCGAAACCCGTCGCGATGGGCGGATGGGCGTGGACGACCGCTTGGACATCGGGCCGATGGTTATAGACCGCAAGGTGCATTCCGATCTCGCTGGTGACCTTCCGCGTCCCTGCCACTTGATTGCCGTCAAGATCGATCACCACCATGTCAGATGGCTTGAGCAAAAACTTACTCATTCCGGTCGGAGTCGCCAGGATTAGGTCACCTCTCAAACGGACCGAGAGATTGCCGGCGGTACCAGGAACGAATCCGAGCCGATAAAGCCACTTCCCAACACGCGTCAGCTGCCGCCGTTGGAAGATTTCGGCTGATTTCTCGGCAGCCGCTGGATCCAATGCCAACTTCAGAGTCGCCGTGAACCCACTCTTGTCCAGAGCCGTTTTGCTCATTTGTGACCGGTCCCTTGATTAGATGTGCTGTTGTTGCAGAAGGAATGACGCGTAACGGCAGGCGCGGCATTCAAGCCGGCAATGTCGCCCTATTCGCAGTTTCCCCCCGAAAGTCGGGAAACGCAACAAGGAAAAAACTGCACCGCAGACAATTCACGCGGGAGGGTGATCGTCCTGACCCAATAGCCAAACAAGAGGAGAAGACACTTCAGAAACTTTTCAACGAGCAATTGAGGAGTCCGCGGGGTTTCGGCGCTCGCAAGGATACGTTCTGCACAGGAGACTTTTAGGGCAGGAGAGGCTTTAAGGTGGACAGTCGGGACAGAGCGTCACGCCGTCATCCCGAGCGCAGTCGAGGGATCTGCTTTTGGGGCCTAAAGGTGACAGTCGGGACCGAGCGCCACAGAGGATGCTGCTGCACCGGTCCCCGGTTGATGAATGCTCGATGAATTCTTGGACCCGGACGATCTCCCAATGCCCTAGGGACCTGTTTTCTCGCGACCTAGAAGTAAAGAAAGCGACGAGTGTCAACAGGCCCTAGACCAAGTCGCCAACCTTGTCTGCCACCTTGCCAGCCACGGAACTTACCTTGGACGCCGCGTCCTCTACGATCGGCCTGGTGTTCTTGTAGACTCGCTTGGCCTGTTTGGTCAAATCGTCGGTCGTGTCCTTGATGTAGTCGCTGGCATCTTCGAAATTCCGCCTAAGCTGCTTGCGGGTCTTTTCACCAGTCTGCGGAGCATAAATCAGAGCCACTGTAGCGCCGGCTGCCACTCCGAGCGAAAACACTATCAAATAACGGACTCCATTCATGTACATCCACCTTTCAATGTGCCTTGCGGGATCCAACACATTTCTATGACTTTGAGTGCGTCCGGCGCTTATGGGTTGCTGCCCGTCAAAGTGGCAGGGATCGTGCGGTTTGCGAGAGGGCGTGTTTTTTGGAGTGTTCCTGTTCCCGATTTAGCCTAATCGAGTGAAAAGGCGATGCGGAAGTAGCCCAATTTAGTATTGATTTTTGGAGAAAAAATCCTTAAAATGAAAGCTTTGGGATTCTTCCAGGCAGCGAGGCGTTCTATATGACCGGTCCGCTTTCTTGGAACTGAATGTAGCTTATCTCCCTTGAGGTTAATGGATCAATGGCAAAACGTCGTGGAAACCCTAATTGGGGCAAACCGGAGCCAATCGGCCCGGTCGTCCCAACGGTAACTTCATTTGAACAAGTAGTGAAAGAGTTTAAGCTGACGCCCGACCAATATGTACGTTCGACGCGCTTGCGTGAATGGGCTCGCCGCAACAAGAATTCGAAGTACATTCCTGAAGCCCTCCTGGAAGCATGGGGATTCGAGATTGAGTCGACGCTGTAAGCTGAACCGAACTTCGGTGGTCGCGGGGCCGCTCCAAAAGGAGCGGCCTTTCGATTTCCTGCCACCCGAGTGGATATGACAAAGCACTAACGTCTCCGGCAGAATAAGAGTATGAAGCCCTACCCGCCGTTTACCGACGTGCCCGAAGCCCTTGAAGACTTCAAAGCGGGCCGCATGGTCATCGTTGTGGACGATGAAGACCGCGAAAACGAAGGGGACTTGACCCTGGCGGCCGAGTTCGTCACCCCGGAGGCAATTAACTTCATGGCAAAGTTCGGGCGCGGTCTGATCTGCCTGACCTTGACCGAAGAACGCGCCGATTACCTCAGGCTTTCCCCGATGGTCCAGGAGAATTCCTCTCGTTTTGGAACGGCATTTACCGAGGCCATCGAAGCGCGCGAAGGAGTGACGACAGGCATTTCGGCGCACGACCGGGCACGTACGATTCAAGTCGCCATTGACCCGCAGACCACGGCTGCCGACTTGGCGCGGCCCGGACACGTCTTTCCCCTGCGCGCAAGGCGGGGCGGAGTTCTGGTTAGGGCAGGGCAAACGGAAGCCTCAGTCGATCTTGCACGCCTGGCAGGCCTGATTCCGGCCGGGGTGATCTGCGAGATCATGAACGATGACGGAACCATGGCTCGCGTCCCCGATCTCATCGAGTTCTGTAACCGCCATGGACTCAAGATGTTGACGGTTGCGGAATTGATCCGCTTCCGCCTGCAAAATGAGCGCTATATCTTCCGGGTAGCGGAATCCATCGTGCCTACACGTTACGGGGACTTCAATATGATCGCCTACGAAAGCCAGGTCGATGGCGGCGAGAGCCACCTCGCTTTGGTGCGCGGCGATGTGGATTCATCGGTGAACAGCGACCCCGTCTTGGTTCGCGTCCACTCCCATTGCCTTGCCGGAGATGTCTTCGGGGCCTCGCTTTGCGACTGCCGGCAATCGCTGCAGCGGTCGCTCGAAATCATCGCCAACGCTGGACGGGGAGCCGTAATTTACCTGCACAACACCAGCAAAGGCTTTTCTATCGATCGCAGCGTTGCGCCGCATCGGCTGGTGCTGCACAAAGAAGAGCGCTACCAGGAGCACCACGAAGAGGGCCATCAGCGAATTTTGCGCCAGGTAGGGCTCGGCGGTCAGATTCTCGCCGACTTGAATATCCGGAAGATTCGCCTGCTCTCAAACACCCCCACGCATGTTCCCGCACTCCAGGGTTTTGGTCTCGAGATCGTCGAGCAGGTTGGACTAACCCCGAAGGAGGCCGCTTCCCTTAAAACGGAGCAATTCTGACTCTTCCCGCATCAGGGGCCATCGTATATACATCTCGGGCACATGCCGCCCACCGGATTGCCCAAGTCGAGATCCCTCCGTTTACGGCCTGTTCACAGGCCCTAACGAACAACCGGGTTGGGCAATGGTAGGTCGAAGCCCTGCTCGCGCAACTCCTGGCTCAGCTGATCCACATCGCGAAAGACGACCGAGCGAAGCCCGGCATCCCTTGCTCCGGCAACATTGATCTCCAGATTATCGATGAACAAGGCTTCCGCAGGCT
>DASYBJ010000137.1:0-9391 GCA_036500845.1 Acidobacteriaceae bacterium | reverse complement strand
GCGATTGCTGTGTACCAGCAGCAGGACGCCGACCACTATAGCAAGATTGCGCAGCTAGAAACCGTGAAAGGTGCACGCACAAGCCTATTCGTTCCCCAATTGAACCGTCTCTTTTTGGCCGTCCGGCAGGACGGAGAGAACGCGGCGGCCATCAGAATTTACGACGTAGCTGACTAGCAGGCTGCGGAAAAACGCGCCGACGCAACAAGCGAGGCGCAAGAGAAGATGTATCGCCCGAATCGGAGCACTCCAAGGAATAGACGGTTCGTTCGCCGCAGACTAGTTTTTCAGCAGCCTGCTAGGAGATGCGTACTCGGAGAAAAGGACGAAGGACGACTCCAATCCAATGAGGTTTTCGTGAGATATAGCTTTGTTTTCTTTCTTGCATTTTTTGCTTGTTCACTTTCGTCTGCCTATGGTCAGGAAAGCGGGCCTCTCGTGCTTTTGGACACGATTCGTCTGCCCAATGTTCGAGGGGGATTCAACCACATGTCGGTGGATATCGAACACATGCGGCTTTTCGCGGCAGCGCCCACCAACAAGACGCTGGAAATTGTAGATCTGAGAACTGGGAGACCGTGGCGGAGCCTGGAGGGGGAAAATCCTGCGGCGGCGCGCTACGCGCCTGAGTTCAATCAACTCTATGTCCCTCGCGGACAGAGTCTTTACATTTACGATGGCAGGACGTTAGACGTGATTGCCAGCATCGACCTCGAGAGCAATCTCGATGAGCTGCAATACAATGCCCGCGCCAAACGGATCTACGTCGGTTGTATGACCCCCGGCAAAACCGGCATCGCGGTTATCGCCATCCCTGAAGGAAAACTTTTAGGAAGAATCCCATTGCCGGCGAAGCTGCAGGGAATCGCCGTGGAGCAAAAAGGCAGTCGGGTTTTTGCCAACACACCCAGTGTGAAACAAATCGCGGTGATGGACGGCGAAAAACGCAAGCTTCTAAATACTTGGCTGCTCGAAGATGTTGAGGGAAACTCTCCTATCGGTCTGGATGAAGCCCACCATCGTCTATTCGTCGGCACCCGCCATCCCGCGCAGTTGGTCGTGCTGGATACCACTACCGGCAAGGCCATAGCAAAGATCGATATGAACAGCGATGCCGACGACCTCTTCTATGATCCGGCAAACAAGCGAATTTACGTTTCCTGCGGCGAAGGCTTCATTGACGTGATCGAGCAGCGGGATGCCGACCACTACAAATTGATTGCGCGTGTCCCCACCGTCGTCGGTGCCCGGACATCTACTTTCTCCGCCAAATTGAACGCCTTCTATCTGGGCGTGCCGCGGAGGGGAGACCAGCCCGCCGAGTTGCGTGTTTTCAAAGTGGAAAAATGACCACCATAGGGCGTGATGGCCGAAGTATGCCATCGCGGCGACCACCAGTGAGCACAGCTTCGCAGTGGCCCGAACTTCGCGTCGTCCTCATTGATGTTCGGCAGGAATTGCGCAGGTTGGGAAAACGATAGCGATGTATGTTCACTTAAGCGAGTTATACTCACTTAGGCCGCAACCTGGTTCCTCCCAGCGCTCTGAATGCCGCCGATGACGCTGAATGCCTTATACTTGCGTAGGAACAAATTCGAACCGGCCGCCGCACCAAAATCGACTACGAAAGCACCTTCCTGGCGGTGTATTACGAGCAGCTTTACTGGATGCAGAGTTCTGTGGCTAGAATCATTGCACAGTTAGGAAAATGCATTGGAGCGGCCGCGTGACTCTTCCATCCCCATCCAGCGCGTTTCCGGCCTCACCCGGCGCTATGGGTGTTCCAGCCGGAAGAATCTACGCTGGTTGCTCGGGTTGGGCTTATTCGCAATGGAAGCCCGGTTTCTATCCGCCCAAGACGCCTAGTAAGAGATTTTTGGAGCATTACGCCGGGCGGCTCAATTCGGTCGAAGTCAACTACACCTTCCGCCAGTTGCCTTCCCGTTCCACGATCGATGGATGGCTGGCCCAGGTGGGCCCGGAATTCCGTTTCTCCTTCAAAGCGCCTCAACGCATCACACACATCAAGCGCTTGAAAGATTGCGGGGAGTGGTTGTCGGTCTTCTACACGGCCTTGCGGCCGGTGACCGCTGCCGGCCGTATGGGGCTCATTCTTTTTCAGTTGCCGCCGAACTTCAAAGCCGATCCAGTCAAATTCGAGGCTTTTTTGGAGGATGCGGTCCCTGCCGAAGCTGGCAATCTGCGCGTAGCCTTCGAGTTCCGCCATCCCTCCTGGTTCGACGAGCAGATCTATGCTCTGCTGCATAAACATAACGCTGCGCTCTGTGCGGCCGAGAGCGATGAGCTCGAAACTCCCGACATCGCGACTGCGTCCTACTCTTGCTATCGCTTCCGGAAAAGCGACTACCGCGATGAAGAACTGGTAAAGATCGAAGAGCGGCTCAAAGAGAGCGCTAGGCGAGGCGACGTCTTTGCCTATTTCAAACATGAAGAGACGCCCGAAGGCGCTTTGAATGCGGAATCGCTCCTTCAGCGGCTCCGGCAGGAGCGACTTCATCCCGGCGAGCCGGCGCGGTGACCGCCGAGAGCAAAGGGACTCGCAAAGGGATCATGGAGCTGCCCGCCAATCACGTACGAACATCGATAGGCGAGTTCGTTCCCCGCCGTTTTCTACGCAACGGCCATCTGCAAACGCTAGCTGGCAATTTTCTGCCGCGGAAACTTCAGTTGCCGAACCCCGAGGCACGTTTCATCCAAGTTGATCCCGGACGGAACGATCCGGATGGGCGCGTTGTTCCTCCGAGCCAGGTACTTTGCCATTGCCACTGGCAGCCCGATGCTTCGCAGCGCTTAACGATGCTGGTCGTGCATGGACTTGAAGGCTCCTCCGCCTCACAGTACATGTTGGGAAATGCCTCGCGGGCCTGGGCAGCCGGTTGCAATGTCGTCCGGATGAACATGCGTAACTGCGGCGGAACGGAACATCTGACGCCTACGCTCTACCACTCAGGACTCTCCGGAGATGTGGAGGCAGTGATGCAAACGCTGGTTGCTGAAAGGAGTCTCTCGGCATTCGCGTTGGTCGGCTACTCCATGGGCGGCAATCTGGTGCTTAAGTTGGCCGGTGATCTGGCGGAACGTGCTCCTGGATATCTGAAGGCCGTGGTCGGGGTCTCGCCTGTAATCGATCTCGGCCCCTCGGCCGACGCGCTGCATCTTCCGCGGAACCGAGTCTACGAGTGGAAGTTCATGCGCGGACTTCGGGCGCGCTTTCGCCGCAAGGCGGCGCTCTTTCCGGAGCTCTACTCTCTCAAAGGCATTGGGCCCCTTCGCTCCGTGCGAGAGTTCGACGATAAGATCACAGGGCCTTACTCGGGTTTTGAGGATGCGGACGATTATTATTCTCGCGCGGCCAGCGCGAGAGTGATCCACAAAATCGCGGTACCGGCCTTGATCCTACATGCGCTGGATGACCCTTTTATCCGGGTCACGCCTGGAACCTATGAAGCGATACGAGGGAACCCTGAGGTCATGTTGATTGAAACCAGGCATGGCGGCCACTGTGCCTTTCTCGCTGACGCCAACGGATATGACGGGTACTGGGCGGAGAAGATGCTGCTTGGATTCGTGCTGTCGAGCGCAGGTCTCTGATCATGGCCCCCCAAATTCAGGCAGGATGAAGGCCTTTTGATGGAAGCCGACTGGTCGGTCGAGCTTGCCGCCGACGATCCGGTGATCGTAGTCCCGTGGGCGGCAAAAGATGGGAGCTGTGAATTCGTCCACCTGCGCCCCAGGCTGCAGGCAGAGGCGGAAGAAGCCCTGCGCCCCAGGCTGCAGGGCGCAGACCAGAACCACGACGGGGACCAACCCCCAGACGAGATTTTGAACCACATCGAGGAAGCCCGGCGCGAGCCGGCGCTTCGCTCTGCATTGCTCGCCCTCAACAGCGGTCTTTCGCCGCTCTGGACGGTGAAGTGCGACGCCTGGTTGACGGATTCGACATCAAGCGAAGATGCTCCGATCGACCTCCTGGAGATGGATTGCGGCTCATCATCCCTCGATGAAGGAAAGTTCGTGGCGGGTCTGTACATCGACATCCTTCCCCGAGATGCAAAGGCCGGCACCTCGTTTGAGATACAGGAACGTTGGATTCGCGCGCTGGTCCGGCGATTGCGCAGCGAACCTATGCACTGCGCGCGCACTGATCTCGTTCTCCGGCGGGCCGAGACCTGGGGCCTCGCAGGGTTCGGTATGACTTGGTTCGTGCAAGGCTGTGGTGCAACTGCAGAACGAGCAGAACAGCGCCGTGCCGAAGCACTGCGAAGATCTCTGCCTCTTGTAATCGCAGAGCCATGGCCCTAGGTTTTCGGTCGCAAGGCAGAGAACGCTACAATAAACAGAAGCGGGCGAGTAGCTCAATTGGATAGAGCACCGGCCTTCTAAGCCGGGGGTTGCAGGTTCAAGCCCTGCCTCGCCTACCAAATAGAATCAATAGATTAGCTATTAAACCGCCAGCCAACCGCCCTCGATTGTGACCACTTTTGTGCGTGCTGCTAGTGAAGACCCGCAGCAGATGGATAAGCCGCCTATTGCTTGGCATGCTTAGGGATTGCAGACAAATCAAAATCGCCGCCGCCCCGATCGGTGGCCCAGTAATCGTACTTCGCGATGGTTCTGGATACGCGACGACCATCGGCCGAACCTCATTCACGAGTGCCATCGATGGCACTAAGAGCACTACATCAGCGGCATCGATTGTTGGCTCGAGCAAAACCGAGACTTCCCGTTGGCCTTTATTGAAAAGAGCGGTGACCCATCAGCAACCGAGTTTGGCGGCACAGAGAGCGGCGAAGAGCCCGAGACCTAAACCCAAGCGGGTGGCGGGTGGCCGGTAATTCAGGTCCCACGACCGGGCGTCCCAGATGCTCTCCACAGCAAAGGTCTTGGTAGGCCGACGTACGCTCGCCGACGGCAACTGAACGATGGGGCACCCGTCACCTGTCATCTTTGGGGACACTATCCGTCATTGCCGATTTAAGGCTGTTACCGCAACATGCGCAGCTGTCGGCGGCAAACTTGGGATTCTGAGTTAGCGTGTTTCTCCTGGGACTTCGGTCCATGAACTCATTGCCGTCGTCGGCGGTGGGGGCTGCAGATCGGTCGAAGGGTTCTCAGGTAGAAGAATCGGTGAGCGAGGCGGTTGGTCGAAATCAAAGTCCTTTCTTAGATCGCCAAGCTGCTGTGCATCTTCGCGTACATCAGGCCTGGGATCAGGCCGCCCATCGGTCTTTGGATCTAAGCGCTGTCCTCCCAGGAAGTCGTCTTCGATGAACTTTACGTAAGCATCGAAGCTTAGCACCTGATGGTCGATGTGGCCCCATTTGGCATACGGTGAAATTACGAGTCCAGGGACCCGCAATCCGTAGCCGTTCTGGTCAACCGTGACCGGGACGACATGGTCATAAAAGCCGCCCCAGTCGTCCCAGGCGAGGAAGATTGCGCAGTCTTTCCAATTCGGGCCACTCATCACGGCATTGACGAGGCTGGTGACGTAGGACTGCCCGGCGCTCACTAGCCCAGGCGGATGCTCGCTCACTGCGCCCGAGGGCGCGATCCAGGAAACTGCCGGCAGCGTACCCTGTTTTGCCTGTTGAACGAAATTATCGATGGACTGGATATTTGCTAATTGTCCATTGTTCTTGACGGTGTCGAAGTAGGGCAGCGGGTTCCATATGCCAGGAGTTTTGGCGTTCTGCGGGACGGGAATGCAGTCTTCCTTCTCGTCATCTTCACAATCCGGCTCCGTGCCCGTCATGACGTAATATCCCCAACTTACCCCTTGCCGGTGGAGTAGATAGGTCAAATCCGTCCACGCGTAAATCGGGATTGTTTTCGGTTGTCCGGTCTGGAAGTCCGGGGGAAGCCCTGGATTCTGTAGTTGGTTCGTGCAACTGCTGGGGTCATCGTGCTTCGTGCACTTCGCTGACCACTCCGAAACCTGAAAGAGATGCTCGGGGAGACTCCAGGACGCGTTCGGTTCGAACATGTGGTCCTGCAAAACAAACAGAGCCGCGTAAGTCCAGTAATTCGGAATCTCGCGCCAGTCGTGGTACCCCATGACATCCGGCTGCCCATTGGAGCAAGCCGGATTGTTCGGGTCCACACAGCCCTGCTGGCCGGCCTCCGCCTGGGCGACAAAACCATCCATCTTTCCGTTGTTTACGTCGGCCGTCGCGTTGCTCGCCCCGTGCGGGCCGCCGCCATTTTTGTCCTGCTGGTTATGAAACGGGTAAACACATTGGCTTGTCTTCGGGTCCGGCACACAGACGCTTGGGCTGCCATCTTTCATAGGGAGGCCACGCGCCCCCGGATACGTCCCGAAATAGGTATCAAAGGACCGGTTCTCTTGCATGATGACGATGACATGCTTGATTTTGTGGATACCACGGGCACCATCGTCGTCGTCGCTGCTGCTTTGTTGTGGGGCGGCGAATGCGTGCGCGCCCGGAATGGGAAGGTTGAGAGAGAACAGGATCAAGAATGCGCCGGTTCTCACGTGTTTCAGGCAGAAGGGCAAGGAATTCATTGATATGCTCCTGGTTTTGGATTTACCGGAGGAAGGGGCCTGCCTAATGCGAGGAAACACCGCTCGGCTTAGCTGAGTTGCTGTCTGAGAACAAATTTTTTTCTATGTGGACTAACAAGAGGCCAAACATCGCCCGCACCGTGTGACCATGCGAATCCTCATCTCAGGGCTGTCCTCTATCAGGTTGGTCACAGATGTCCAATAACGGATAGGTCTGCTCGGCAATGGACACCTGCGGTCCTCGGGGTTCTATCTGCTCTTGATTCGAGGCTCCTTTCGAATTCAGTGAGTGGTGCGGAGATTGCTGTATGCCATATCTGGAGGCGCGAATGCCAGTGTTTCTACATAACATAAGATTTGCACTCAGGCTGCTGCGGAAGAGTCCCGGCTTCGCGTCGGTTGCGGTCATCATCATGACCCTCGGGATCGGAGCGAACACGGCGATCTTCAGCGTCGTACATGCTGTCTTATTAGAACCGCTGCCTTTTCGGGATGCGGGCCGGGTGGTGCAGATCTGGCATGTTCCTCCGCAGACGAGCTTCCCTGGTATGACGCAGTTCGTCGTATCGGCGGCAAACTTCCTCGATTGGCAAAAGCAGAATCATGTATTCGAGCAGATGGCGCTCTACTCTGCCGCCTCCCATGACATCACCGGTGTGGTGAAGCCAGAGGCAATTGTTGCAAGCCCAGTAAGTGCTGACTTTTTTTCAGTACTGGGGGTTCAGCCGCTTTACGGACGCGTCTTTCTGTCCCAAGAGGATCGTCCGGGCAACAATCATGAGGTGATGCTCAGCTATAAGTTCTGGCAAGCACATTACGGCTCAGATCCTAACGTGGTCGGCAGATCCATCAACCTCGATGGGGAACCGTATGTTATCACCGGCGTCATGGGTCCGAAGATGACGCTGCCTTCCTTTGCGCAGGTGTGGACACCGCTTGGCCTTACGGCCGAGCAGGCATCGATTCGCAATGAGCACCACTTCCTCTCGATTGCGCGTCTCAAATCCGGTGTGACTCTCCCTGAAGCACAGGCGGAGATGAACACGATTTCGCGACGTCTCGAGCAGACGTATCCGGAGGACGACAAGGGCTGGGGCGCGATTGTCCACTCCCTGCGCGAAGAGACGGTCGGCGACATCCGTCCCGCTTTGCTCATGATGCTGGGTGCTGTGGCTTTTGTGCTGCTGATCGCGTGCGCGAATGTCGCGAACCTTGTCCTCACGCGCACGCTGGCACGCCGCAAAGAGATCGCCATCCGTTCCGCGATGGGCGCAGCCCGCTCTGCGCTCGTTCAGCAACTGATCGGCGAATCACTCATCCTTTCGCTATGCGGAGGCGCGCTCGGCCTGCTCGCCGCACACTTTGCCATCGACCTGCTCGTGAAGGTCTTCGCTGATAAGTTACCGCGGATGGGCGATATCGATCTCAACGGGCCGGTACTCGCTTTCACGTTCGGGCTATCTATCGCGACCGGAGTTCTCTCAGGTCTGCTGCCAGCGTGGAGCATGACGAAGGGGGACGTGAACGAAGCGCTGAAACAAGGTCTCGGCCGCACGGATGCTTATAGCGGAAGCAGCAAGACCCGCTCCGCTCTTGTGGTGGTTGAAGTTGCACTCTCGCTCGTGTTGCTCATTGGCGCCGGTCTGATGATCCGCAGCTTGTGGAAACTGCAAACCATCGATCCCGGCTTTGACGAGCACAATGTTCTTACTCTTTCCGTGATGGTGCACAAGCGGCAATTCACCACGCCTACGCAGGAGTCGCAGTTCTTTAACGACGTGCTTCAACGTGTGCGCTCCTTGCCCGGCGTAGTGTTGGCTGGGGCGATCGACAATCTGCCTCTCGAAGGCGGGTCGAACCAGCCGGTCGCAGTCGAAGGGCGCCCCGTTGCCGCGCTGTCGGAACAACCGGAGGTATCCGTCCGGGTCGCGACACCGGGATACATGCAAGCCATGCGCATCCCTGTCCTGCAGGGCCGCGAGATCAGTGCTGACGACACTGCCGACTCCACACCGGTAGTGGTGATCAGCCAATCCATGGCCAAGCAGTTCTGGCCCAACGAAAGCGCTCTCGGCCATCACTTGCAGCTCTCGTTCTATCCTGGCAAAGATCGTGTGATCGTCGGCGTAGTAGGCGACGTGAAGCAGCAGGGTTTGGACAGCTCCGCGGGAATCGCGACGGTCTATTGGCCCGTCGCACAGATCACCGGCTCCCCACAGGGTCCTTGGAGCGCACGCTCTCTTCGCCTGGCCGTCCGCACGACCACTCCACCTCAGGTTCTTGCCAACGCCGTGACGGAGGCCGTCCATCAGGTGAACAGCGACATTCCAGTGGACAATGTGATGACGCTCGAAAACTTCGTAGGCGAGACTCTGACGCAACACAGTTTCAATATGCAGTTGCTCGCGATCTTTGGTTTGCTCGCTCTGGTGCTGTGCGCGATCGGCATTTACAGCGTGCTTGCGTATTCAGTGAGACGCGGCATCAGGGAGATCGGGCTGCGCATCGCTTTCGGCGCAACAATGCGCGACGTCGTGCGCTCGGTAATGCTTCAAGGCATGAAGCCGACGCTCATGGGCATCGCCATCGGGCTTGCGGCAGCATTCGCTCTAGGCCGCATTGCCGCCAGTATGGTGTATGGAATCAGTTCCCGCGATCTTGTAACCTTTCTTGCTGTAACCGCGTTGCTCATCGTTGTATCGTTCGGGGCCAGCCTGATTCCGGCACTCCGCGCCACTCGGGTCGATCCGCTCGTCGTGCTTCGCGACGAGTGACCGCGATGGACGCCGGAGTGGTCTCCCACCCTTCGCGCTGCAAAGCACAGACACGAAGAATGCGGCACCC
>DASYBJ010000136.1:0-2616 GCA_036500845.1 Acidobacteriaceae bacterium | reverse complement strand
TCGCGAATGTTCGATCGTCGTTGCAAAGGCTACGAAGCGGTGGGCTATACGATTCAGCTGCCAGCCAGCGCTGTACCAGGCTGGCCCGCGGGTATCTCACTCCCGGTCGATGCGCAATGGAAAAGCCAATATGCGGCTGCCGTACGGCGGCTTGTTCTTGATGGCATAGACCAACCGCTGGCGAGCCTGTTTGCCCAAGTGGCCAGACCGTCTTCCTCGAACTCAGAAGGTGCTGGCAGCGCCCGAAGCGCGACCGAGGCCTTTCTCTTCCGGCGGCTCGAAACTTTGCCTGAGACGGCCGGCCGGTTTCGCTTGAATGTCGAGTTACCCATTCCGTTCGACAGTTGGGGCCGAATGGAAGTGGACCTCCTATGCGGGGACGCGCGCATAGCTGTTGAGTTGGACGGGGAACAACATCTTGCCGGCGTCGAAGCGTACCGTCGCGACCGGCACAAGGATATCTTGCTGCAGGAGCACGGCTATCTCGTTCTTCGCTTTCTCGCGGAAGATGTAGGAAAGCGCCTTGATGAAGTGTTGAACGGGATTCTCCGAGCACTGTCCCATCGGAGCCGCCGACCACCATCACCGGCCCTCCCGTTCCGTTTCAACGTCCTTTGACTGCAAGGTCTCTTTTGCCTGAAAAGAGGATGTGCAAGAATCCACATTATGAATTCGCCCAAGAAGAAAGTCGGACCGCGGACCAAAAGGCAACGACCAGCGGAAGCCCGCCTTTCACGGTTGCACAAACCCGACCATTTAACTTTGGAGGCGTGGCAAGTCGCGCTGAGGCGACAGTTTGGACGGAAGCAAAAGTTCAAGCTGGAGAATGTTAGTGACCACGCTGTCTTCTCCGATTTCCAGGTCACAAACCCCCAAAGCAAACGCACTTATCGCGTGGTGATCCGAGGCAGTGGCTTGGCCGACAATTTCTGCTCCTGTCCGGACTTTGCCTCCAACACGCTGGGCACGTGCAAGCACATCGAGTTTACGCTGGCCAAGCTGCGACGGAAGGCGGGTGTAACAGCGGCGCTGCGAAAGGGGTTCCGTCCTTCTTACAGCGAGATCTATCTCCGTTATGGGGCACAGCGGGAAGTTCGTCTGCGGTTGGCAAACGAGCGGCCGGCTGAATTGGATCGGCTGGCGGCGGATTTCTTCGACGCCGGCGGCGTGCTTCGTCCAGAAGCTTTTGCGCGGTTCGAGCACTTTCTCTCCGCATCCGGGAAGATCGATCATGATCTGCGTTGCCAGGAAGATGTGGTCGGTTTCATTGCCGAGGTGCGAGACCAGGATCATCGGCGCCGACGGCTGGAGCAGACGTTTCCCGAGGGAATCAGCAGTCCCCGATTCGACAAGCTGCTGCGGGTTCCGCTGTACAGATATCAGCGTGAGGGCGCATTATTTGCCGCCCGGGCGGGCCGTTGCCTCATCGGCGACGACATGGGCCTGGGCAAGACCATTCAGGCAATTGCCGCTGTCGAGATCATGGCCGGCCACTTCGGCGTGGAACGGGTTCTTGTCGTTTGCCCGACCTCGCTGAAACATCAGTGGCAGCTTGAAATCGCGAAATTCGCGACCCGATCTGCACAGGTGATTGGGGGGTTACGTGCTCGCCGGGAGCAGTTGTTTGCTGCCGGCGCCTTTTATAAGATCACCAACTACGACACCCTCCATCGCGACCTTGATCTGATCGCTGCGTGGTCGGCCGACGTCGTCATTCTGGACGAGGCCCAGCGCATTAAGAACTGGAATACCCGGGCGGCCCGATCCGTCAAAAGCCTGACTTCGCCATACGCGATCGTGCTCACCGGGACGCCGCTGGAGAATCGCCTGGAAGAGTTGGTCTCGATCGTGGAGTTTGTGGACCGGCACCGCCTCGGTCCTACTTTTCGCTTCCTGGCCCAGCATCAGAGCCACGATCCGGATACCGGACGAGTTGTCGGCTACAAGAACCTGGATTCGATCGGAGAGACCCTGGCGCCGATCCTCATTCGCCGCAAGAAGGATGAAGTTCTGCGTGAACTCCCCGAGCGGCTCGACAAACACCTGTTCGTTGCGATGACACCGCAGCAGATGACTCACCACGAAGAGAACCGGGAATTGGTTGGCCGCATTGTCGCAAAGTGGCGGCGATTCCACTTCCTTTCCGAAGCCGACCAACGGCGCTTGTTGATCTTCCTGCAGAACATGCGGATGAGCTGCGACAGTACTTACCTGCTGGATCACAAAACGGATTTCGGCGTGAAAGCCGATGAGTTGGCAACTGTGCTGAGTGAGATGTTGGAGCAGGCCGGCACCAAGGTAGTGATCTTTAGCCAATGGTTGCGGATGCACGAATTACTTGTCCGGCGGTTTGAGTCGAGGCGGTGGGGACACGTGCTGTTCCACGGTGGCGTACCAAGCCTGCAGCGCAAGACACTGATAGACCGCTTCCGTGAAGACGGGCGTTGCAGAGCTTTCCTCTCAACGGACGCCGGGGGCGTTGGACTCAATCTGCAGCACGCCTCAGTCGTAGTCAACATGGACCTGCCTTGGAACCCAGCGGTGCTGGAGCAGCGGATCGGGCGCGTGCATCGGCTGGGTCAGCGACAACCGGTTCGAGTTCTGAACTTTGTCGCT
>DASYBJ010000135.1:0-2867 GCA_036500845.1 Acidobacteriaceae bacterium | reverse complement strand
TAGTCAAAAGTGTGCATCGGCTTTACCACGTTTCGTCCTCCCGACCGGCCTGCGTCTGTTGGTGAACGAAAAAACGAAACAAACGAAGGAAGGTCTGATCTATCGTGCTCTTCCCGCCCAATTCGTTTCGTTCGTCTTGTGGGGCAAGCGCGCTTTAGCCGGCCGCGCATCCGCACGGAACAGTTCTCGATATAACCTTCGCCGTGACGATCTTGCGTTAGGGAATCTCTGATTGCATTTTGGTGCTTAAGGGACTGACCAGGGATTCGGGATCGGAATAGGACTGTCCGAGCGAAGCCGAGGGATCTGCTTTTTCCGGGCCAGCCGTGTGGGAGCAGTTTGGGAAGGCACGGCTTTTAGCTTTAGCCGTGCCGCCAGCCATGCTACGAGAAGGGCTTGAGCCCCTGAGGATCGGGAATTACACCTGGCCAGCTTAAGCAGAGATTCCTTAGGGACTTTTGCGAGATTCCATTAGCCACACCAGACAAGCTTTGGATCCGAGGGAATCGCAGAGGCAATCTGAATGTCACAGCGATTGGGTCATGGAGGCCCACGGCTTGGGCATTGTTTTGTGGGTCTACCCCTATTGGGATGAAGGCTTTCTGCCAACCGCCTCCCCTTCGATCAACCTTCGCAACAGGACCATCGGATTGTAGAGACCGACAACTTGATCCGACTGATCGACAACCGGAAGCGTATCAAACTCATATCGAAGCAATTCAACTGTCGCCGAGAAAAGATCCTGATCCGCACTCAAGAGTTTTGGTGCTTTTCGGACTATCTGCGAAATAGGCTGACTCAAGTCATTTGCACTTGCCCAGTACAGTTCCAGCTTTCCCAGATAACCAGCGATCTTCCCGTCGGTACCCGTCACCCAGTAACCCTGGAAATTCTCGTCGAATCTGCGTATCGCCTCCGCAGCTGTGGTAGCCCCGCTCTTCAGCTGGTTGGGCTGCACCATCACGGACCTCATGTCGATCTCTTTCCACGAGGAATCCTCCGATCTACGTCGAAGTAGACGGCCCAGAATCTGGCGAGCTTTCAGGGAACGTTGAACATGAGCATCAAGGGGCCCCAGGGCCTTGCTCAATTCGGCAAAAGCAGAGGGATCGATCACAAGTAGATCGAGCGGTGTCTTTGCTATAGCCGAACTTTGATCCAGCAGTTGGCGTGATTCGGCATCGAGGAGCGACGTGCCAAAATAGTCGCCTTCCTGGAATTCGATGAGCGGCTTCTTGGCGTTCGATAGATACCATTCGACCCGTCCACTCTCAATCAGGCTGACTCGGTCAGTATTCTGTACAACATCTCCGGAAGCGTAATGTTCCCTGGTGCTTGACGCGGCGCCAGGCATCCGTATCAGGGCAACAGGAGGTCGAAACAAAGCGCTAATTGTCCAGTCAAGCGCAATCCCGATCTTTGCCGCCAGGGTTGGGATTTTGCTCAAGTAGATTGCGCGCCACATCATCCACGCAAGGCGTCCCGAGAACTGGAAGCCGTAGATCTCGGCCACTCCATTGTTGCGGCCTATGGAGGCAAGGAGCCCCTGAGGGCGAAACCGGAAGGGTATGGTTGGCTGCGCTGCCATTCTTCGAACCAGGTTTCTGGCAAGCTGTTTCGCTTCTCTCAGGGCGAACTGAGCAGTGGGCGGCGTGGGTTTCCCATCGAATGCGTTGATTGTGATGGCACAATCTCCAAGCGCCCATAGATTGTCGGCGCCGGGAACCTGCATGCTCGCGTCGGTCTTGATACGGCCTCTCTCGAGTTCAAATCCCAATTGGGATATCAATTTCACAGGCTCTGTTCCAATCGTGTTGACAATCAGCTTACTTGCCAGCAATCGACCGGATTTCAAGACGACACCGCGGGTCGTGACTTCTGCCGCCGCAGTCTTCAGTAGAACTTCGATTCCGTTCTCTGTCAGCTTCTTCAGCGTGAATTCCGACAAGGATTGATGGTTCAATTCTGGAATTACACGATCGCCGTGCTGAACCAGAGTTAGATGACTCGGGACCTCCTTAAGCTGGGGGTAGAACGCATGAATCTCCCGCATCAGATCGCGAATCTGTCCTGCCACCTCGACACCGCTGAAGCCGCCGCCAATCACCACCGTATGCAGAAGCTTCTGCTGTTCCTCTGCATCCGGCTCCGATGCTGCTTGCTCAAAGCAGGCGATGACCTCGTTACTAAGTTCGATGGCGTCGCCGACCGTCTTTAGGGAAAAGGAATGAGCACTCAGTCCGGGTACTGCTTCGAGATTCGCGTCCGTCCCGCAGGCGAGGACCAGATGCTTAAAGGACAGGGAGACAGACCTCCCGTCAGATAACGAATACTGTAACGTATCATTTTTAAAATCCACCTCGGTTACGCTTGCCTCGATCCACAAAGTACGTTTGGTAGCTACTCGTCCGGGAACGGCAACATGGAGAGGTGAGAGAGATCGGCCCGCGACTTCGGGCAACATCGGTGTAAAAACCAGATGATTATCGCGACTCACAACCACGATCTCAGTCGAGGTATCACATAGCTTTTCGAGCTCTTGCGCCAACGTGACCCCCGCAAATCCTCCGCCAACGATTATTATGCGTTGATCTGCCATACAATCTCCCTCCTCGTGCAGCGACTTCAGCTTGGCCTTGCCTGGGATTGCATCCTTCTGGGTCTCCCCTCACGCATCATGGCTCTGCTGCGATTCTACCGGCTCTGATTACTCTTGCCAGCCGCATCCAAGTGCGCTGTACAGTTGCACGATCCAAGAGTCAAATCGAACGGGAACCAGAATGTAACTAGCGCCCTGTTAACACTATTGGGGTGAATTGCGAAGCGAGCCTGGGAAGGGCGAGCGGAGCAAGAGGGCGAAAGCGGTT
>DASYBJ010000134.1:0-18174 GCA_036500845.1 Acidobacteriaceae bacterium | reverse complement strand
CATTTCTTATCTAGCGGAAGATCTTTGCGGCGTCCGCTCGCGCTGCTCGCGCGGGTCTTGCCTTGGTCTTCTACTCTTAGTGGCTCGCGGGAAGAATACCTTTCAAAAAACTACGGGAGGGGAATAGCATTTCTCACGCGGGTGTATCCGGGAAAGATGGCCTGTGCGGCTTTTTCACCAAGAAAAGCTGCATTCAGCGTCTCTTCGAAAAGACACTGCAACCGGAGAAATGCTATTCCCTTCCCTGATCTGATATTCGATGGTAGCGCATTCGAATCCCGGACTGCTGAACTACGCGTCGCTCCTCAGCCCGCCAGTCTCAATCCTTCGGCTCCTGAGGCCATCTATTGCGGCTTCGGACTCGGCTTCTCCCGTTGCCCTTCGGCCAAGTTCAGCGGCAGCTCGCGCTGAGTTCTCCCGAAGCTGTCGTAAGCGCGGATGACTCTCTGTACCAGGTGATGGCGGACGACGTCTCCGTCTTCGAAATGACAGAACTGGATACCGTCGACCCCTGTGAGAATCTCGATTGCCTCCACTAAGCCGCTTCTCTTCGGATTGGGTAGATCAATCTGAGTGACGTCCCCGGTGATTACTGCTTTGGAGTTGTTGCCCAGCCGGGTTAGGAACATCTTCATCTGTTCGCTGCTCGTGTTCTGAGCCTCGTCCATGATGATGAAAGCGTCGTTCAGGGTACGCCCGCGCATAAAAGCGAGCGGAGCCACCTCGATCACATTTCGTTCCAACATCTTGTCCACGCGGTCCTGTTCGAGCAAGTCGTAGAGAGCGTCGTAGAGAGGCCGCAGGTAAGGATCAACCTTCTCTTGGAGCGTTCCCGGAAGGAATCCTAGACGCTCGCCCGCCTCTACGGCAGGCCGCACCAGAATGATACGGCCCACCTTCTTCGCCAGCAGGGCAGAGGCTGCCATCGCAACGGCTAAGTAGGTCTTGCCGGTGCCGGCCGGTCCCACGCCAAAGACCATATCGTTTTGTTCGATCGCCTCGACATAGCGCCGTTGGTTGATCGACCGCGGCTGCACCATGCGTTTAATTCCCGCTGACCGCTGCTTTCCGCTTTCGACCAAGCTCCGCAATGTCGTCGCGGAGTCGGCCGTCACCAGTTTGAGCATGGCGTGAAGTTCGCCGTTGTGCAGCATGATTCCGTTTCGTCGCAGGTGCTCGTAATCGGAGAAGACTGATTCCACTCGAGAAAGCGCTTCGGGCGCACCTTCCACATGCAGGGCATCCGATCGTAAGTCGATGCGAACATGTAGGTTATCTTCCAGAAGCCGGAGATTTTCATCGCGGGTCCCAAACAAGGGTTCCAGGTTCGGCGTGATTTCCAGAGCTTTTTTCATCAAGCGGAAAAGAGACCTCCGATAGGGTCGGGTGAGAGAAACATAACATTCGATTCGGGTTGCAACGGGCAGGAAGTGGACGCGGTCACGGAACTAGACGGCAGCGGAACACGGCACTGCACGTAGTTAGGATGCTTGGCCGGGTTGGCAGAGTTCACCAAATATTTCCCGTAACGGCCTCAGAGTAGCGTCTTGTGGGGGGCGCGTCAACGCCATATTCGTGAATTCTTCGACCCTGGCTCCCCCGGTGAACGATACGCGGATGAATGATTGACCAGGCCGGCACTCTTTCGTAAACTGAAAGTTCGGGCAACATGTGGGTTTTTCTGCTGTTCCCCTCTAGTTTAAAGAAAGCTAAGGATTTATTCAGATGGCGAATCATGTGTCGGCGCTGAAGCGCGTCCGTCAAACCGAAGCACGCACAGCGGTCAATCGCGCGAATAAGAGCCGTGTTCGTAAGTCGCTCCGCGCACTTCGTGAAGCTCTCACGCAGGGAGACTCTGCGGCTGTTGCAACACAGTACCGCAACACGGTTTCCGCTCTCGACAAGGGCGTGCAAAAGGGCGTTCTTCATCAGAACACAGCCTCGCGCTACAAGAGCCGGTTAAGCGCCCGAGTCAAGGCGCTAGCTACCAAAAGCAGCTGAGCTGGTCCCTTAAGAAGACTACGTTCAGCTCCAGTCCTGTACGCCGCCCCCCGTTTTCTAATGATGATGGGATCAATCTTTTGCTCCCGTCTACCTTCTCTCCCAATGAAGAGTGGGCAGTTCTCCGGGGTCACAACGACGACTGGATCGCTCTTATCCCTGTCTTGTGGCGCTCGCCGATCGCTGGGGCAGGCGCCGCGCCGTAACAGGCTGCGAAAAAACGCGCCGAAGCAACAAGCGAGGCGCAAGACGACGTATTACCCGAATCGGAGCACCCCAAGGAATAGATGGTTCGTTCGCCGCAGACCAGTTTTTCAGCAGCCTGTTAAGCCCTACTTTGATGGCGTCGTCGGGGATACTGTCGGAACTCGGAAGATTTCAATCGCTCCGTCCCGCAGCACAGCGAGACGATCTCCTTCTGGAGAAAGCGCGAAATTCTGTCCCGCCGTCAGCACGGGCGAGGCATAGGTTGTGAGCAAAAGAGTACCTGTGTTGGTGTCGAAAACCTGGACGAGCTGGCGCTTCACATCTGAGTCAATCAACGAATCCGCTAAGTCGATCGAGTGGCTTACCTGCAGCAACCCGATAGCGAATCGATTGCCATTGCGTGATGCTGCGAATGTCGGCCACACGGCGCGGCCGTCGCGGCGCCCTTGCCACAACTTCTTGCCATCTGTTGTCCACGTATCGATGAAAACGTCCGAGTTGTTGGGACCGCAACTCTCGATCATCAATACGGTCGCACTGAGAAATGTCTCACGTGGCTTGCAGGTGGAAGCAACCGTACCGAGTGTGACCTCGTTTCCACTGAACAGAAAATATTCCATCACATAGTCATCGGCGCGCTTTCCTTGTTGCACCGCAAGATACCCCGAGGCTGCGATGGGCAGAACGATCGGCAGTTCGACCCGCATTCTTTTCAGAACTGTCCTCGTGTCCAGATTGAGCAGATCGATCTCCGTGTCCTCGGCCGGGGGAGTATCGCCGAAGCGGTTCGATTCCTGCTCCAACTTTGCGTGTTCCTCGGGGGTGTGCCGCTCGAACTCGCGTTCCACCGCCAGCAAATGGCCATCCGGCGACACCTCCGTGGTACGTACCGGAGTCGGCGACGCGACCAAGCCATGAAGTTGAAGTGAGTTGTCCGTGATGAAATAGCTATTTCGTTGACGCACCAGGAAGCGTCCTTCGCTGAGTGGCCAAAGATATCTACTGCGATCGTGCATGCGCCAATCCGCAGTTGCGGTGACCTGTCCGTCGGGCACCGCGAGTACCACGGCGTGAATCATTTCGTCGTCATCGGACGACGTTGCGTCGGCCGCCCGATGCAGAAGCTGCGATTGGTGAAACGTGAACAAGACGTGGCTGGAGTCAACAAAGTCCAACGAGCTGAAAGACATTCTCGATAACAGGTAGAGAGAACCTGGCGGCCGATATCCCAGAACACCGACAGGGATGCGCACCTCTGGCGTGGCTGCTGGCGGCTCCTCGTTCCGTGCGGCTTTCGCACCGGCAAAGAGTGGCAGAGTAGACGCAACGAACAGCGGGACGGCAATTCCGCAGAAATTGAAGATATTCTTGAGGAGCCGGCGCCCCAACCGCAGAGGCCGGGCCGTTTTGCCAAATCTTCGCAGCATTGCTTCTCTTTTTGTGTGGCCGATAGTGTCTCTCATGCTAGTTTGCCAGAAACCATTCATAGCCGAACTGGCGTGGAGAGTGCAGCGCATTTGTTTTCGGTATATGAAAAATCAGTGGCTCGTCACAACAAACCCTGCTGCCGCCAGAGCCGGTGTATGCTGACGGATTGCCTCTTATCGACGTGGGGCATGGAGGAAGAATGACGCGTGGACGCCTGCCGTTTATATTGCTTGCCATCTGTGCTCTAACCGTCACGCCAGAACTGTGGGCCCAAAATTCTAAAACTGCACAAAGCAAAGTTTATTCCCTGCTCCCTGGATTCGATAAGAGCGCGATGGACACGACGGCGAACGCCTGCGTGGACTTCTACCAATTTGCCTGCGGAAATTTCTCCAAGCTTCATCCCGTTCCCCCGGATCTTCCAGAGTTCGACGAGTTTACCAACCTTCGCGAATACAACACACAAGTACTCCACAAAATACTTGAGAACGCATCAGCAGCTCACGCCCCACAGGGCAGCGATCAGCAGAAGATAGGCGACTATTACGCCAGCTGTATGGATACCGGCTTGATCGAGAAGAGAGGCTTATCTGCATTGCAACCCCAGCTCGATGCGATCGGCGCTATCAAAGACAAATCGGAGCTGCCCCCGCTCATCGCGCAGATGCAAAAGATCGAGGTGGATGCATTCTTTGGCGTCGGATCGCAGCAGGATTTCAAGGATGCGACCAAGGAGATCGCGGTTCTCGATCAGGGAGGATTGGGGCTCCCGGAGAAGGATTACTACCTGCGAACCGACGCGAAGAGCGCGCAAACCCGGGATCAGTATGTGCACCACCTGATGAACGTGCTCAAGTTAATGGGCGAGCCTCCGGCAAAAGCGGAAAGTGATGCCAAGGCCGTCATGGCCTTGGAAACTTCCCTTGCGAAGAATTCGATGAGTGTTGTTGACCGGCGTGATCCGATCAAGGTTTACCACGTGATGGCGGTCGACGAAATTGCTGCCCAGCTTCCGGTTTTGAAGCTCAAGGAGGTGCTCACCGAAACCGGCGTTCCGCCTGTCCAATCGTTGAACGTCGCCGCGCCCGATTTTTTCAAGGGTCTCCAAACGATCGTGCAGCAGACGGATCTCGACATACTCAAGACCTATCTCCGCATTCGCCTGGTTGAATCCGAAGCGATGCGTCTGCCGAAAGCTTTTGACGACGAGCACTTTAACTTCTACGGCCGTCAACTTGAAGGAACTCCGCAACAGGAAGAACGCAGCAAGCGATGTGTGAATGCGACGGATCAGAGTTTGGGCGAGATTCTGGGGAAGTCTTATGTGGCGGAGTACTTTGCCGGGGATAGCAAAGCCAGAACGGTTCAGCTTGTAAAAGAGATCGAAGGCTCCATGAACCACGATCTGGATCAGATTGACTGGATGAGCCCCGAGACGAAGGCCAAAGCCAAAGAGAAGCTACAACTGGTTGCCAACAAGATCGGCTATCCCAATAAATGGCGTGACTACTCAACATTGACTGTTCAGCGCGACGAGCCAATGGGAAATAGCCTGAGAACCCGCGAGTTCGATATGGCATATCAACTGGGCAAGATCGGCAAACCGGTCAACCGAGACGAGTGGGATATGACTCCGCCCACAGTCAACGCTTACTACGATCCGAGTATGAACAACATCAACTTCCCCGCGGGAATTCTGCAGCCCGCGTTCTATGACAAGGCCGCAGGCGACGACACCAACTATGGGCACATCGGCGCAGTAGTGGGCCATGAACTCACGCACGGCTTCGACGACGAAGGCCGCCAATTCGACGGTAAGGGAAATCTGGTGGACTGGTGGACAGAGGCAGATGGCAAGCGCTTCCAGGATCGTGCTGACTGCCTGGTGAAGCAGTACGACGCGATTCCCGCGGTCGACGACCTGCACGTGAATGGCAAGCTCACGCTGGGAGAGAATACGGCGGATAATGGAGGGCTGCGGCTTGCATTCATGGCGTATATGGCGGAGGTGGCTCTCGGCGATGGGACTGCCGGTCATCTGAATCCTAATCAGAAAACGGATGGGTTGACGGCGGTGCAGCATCTCTTCGTCGGCTGGGCTCAGAACTGGTGTTCGACAACGCGGCCTGAGCTCATCCGCATGCGCGTGCAGACTGATCCACACTCGCCGGACCGGATTCGCGCCAATGCGGTCGTGATGAATATGCAGGAGTTTGGGGAGGCATTCGGCTGCAAGCGGGGCCAGCCGATGTATCCCGTCAAGATGTGCCGCGTCTGGTGATGCGCCACAACTAGCTTTGGCCTTCTTCGCGATCCGGGCAGCCTTCGATGGGCGAGCGATCTCCAACAGTGAGGCTGGCGGCGTAGTTAGAAGTTTGTATTTTACAAAGTAATTAGCGCAAACAAGGCGCGATGACCCATCCTCGAGCTCCGCTTTTTCAGCTCGAAGAGTGGATACAACCATCGTTCGCGCTGAGATGTGTAACGTCGACTGCTTCTAAAGCTACGCCGCAGAATAAGCCAAAGAAAGAGCCTGGCTTTCTGCTGACGCGCCGAGTCGCTGCGTTCTAACGCACAACTCCCTCTAGAGTTCCATCCCATACTGGAGGCTGGAGATCGACGACACCGCAGGCGGTTCACTCGCCAAATCCATCACCAAGCGCTCGAGCACAAGTCGCTTGTCTGGCGGGGAAGAGCGAAGTTCGAGATCCGCGCGTGCAATAAGGCGGAGAGCCCGACCCAGTTCGCGTCTGGACTTGTAACGGCGTGCCTGCCGAATTAGATCCTCGGCGGCAAAAGGAGGCATACGGAACCCCTGCCAAAGAGCCTGCCAGACCATGCGCGAATCGCGAACATTCTTTTCCACGATCACCAGCATCTGACGGAAAGTGCGGGCCAGCATGTACAGATGCCCAATTGCCGAATCTTCTCCGCCATCAGAGGCATTGAGCAGGCCGTGCAACAAGGCTAGTGCGCGGGGCTTGTCCTTGGCGGAGATCGCGTCCGTAAGCTCGTAGAGAGAACGCTGCTTCGCGGCCAAAACCATCGTTTCGACATCCCCGAGCGTGATGCGCCGACGCTCTCCGGCATAGAGGACCAGCTTCTCCAGTTCGGATCGAATGAGCATCATATTGGCTCCCAGGGCGTCCGCGAGCTCGCGCGCAGCGTCCCCGTCGAGCTTGACAGACTGCTCCTCCGCCGTCGAGATCAGCCATCGTACCGCGTCTGCTTCATCCACTCGTGCCAGTTCCACCATGCCGCAGTGCTCCCCCAGCGTCTCGCGAATGCGTTCATAGCGTTCCTTATCCTGCATGTCCATACGCCGGAGATCGGCAGGAAGATGCAAGTGGTCGGCCACGAAAAGCACTATGGCCTGAGGATTCGGCGAGCGGAAATAAGCGTCCAGCGCCGCGAACTCCTCCTTCTTTGCGCCACGCGTATAGAGGGTCTTCACATTCTTTACGAAGATCAACTGAAAGGGAGCCATCAATGAGGGAGTTCGGGCCCGGTCCAGAATTTCGAAGACATTCGTCTCCGCCAAGTCCAGATCACTCAAAGAGAAATCGCGGAACGACGGTTCGATAAATGCACCGATAACAGCACGGCGGCAACGCTCATAGAGAAAGATCTCATCGCCGACGAAGACGTATCCAGGCTTGAGCCGGGCATTCGATGAGGCCGCGGCGCTCACTTCGGCGATGAAACGATCCGCGGATGCAAAGCTGCGAAGTTTTGGCCGCTCGCTCATTGTGCCGGTGTGCTCCGAAGTGGAAACAAACCGTTGGCAAGCCGCAGACAGCCCAGCAGGCGGATGCGTTGCCCTGGGGGAGGCAAGGGCAGAGTTCGGAAAATGTTTTTCATTTTAGAACGACTCCAGAATATCCGCGACCAATGCCTGTGCAAAGTCCCGGGAAAGACGCCGGACCGCGGGCGAATCCTCTTCGATAAAGCTGGCCAAATCCGAGGTTGTTTCATACTGCTGATGGAAAACGTAATTGGTGTGCTGATAGAGAACACGATGATTCCGGTCGGTGAGAACAACGTTCGCGTTGATTGTCACCAAAAAGCTCGAGGTGAAGCTGGAATTTGCTCCGGCCACGGACGTGGTCGTCGTTTTGTATGTGAGTGGCTGGACCGATTCCGCGACGATCACTCCGCTCAGAGTGGTGTCTGCCTCTTCGGGATCTTTGATGAGCACAGTCAGGCGCGTACGATCGTTGAACTCCCGGACGACGGCCTGCGTGATCGCCACCTCTGTGTGGTACGACTGCGTTTCGTTCTTGAAGAAGGGAACCGAGATTGTGTGGACTGTTGAAGGAAGATTTGCCGATGATCCAAGAGTGTGGTATCCGCAACCGGAGGGGAAGAGCAGTGCACAGGCGAGAGACAGAAGAACGAGGCCGCGCATACCGGACTATTGTCTCAGAGATCGCGAAGCGCTCTTGACGGCGAACACGTGGCCCTTGGCGAACACCAAAGAACTGCGAGGAAAAAGCAAGGGCAGCCATTGGCTGCCCTTTGTGGAGCGGATCGCGCTTGAGTCTTATGCGGTAGAGGGCTGCTCCCCGCCGAAGCCCGGCGCGCGGCCTGGCTCAGGTTTGATGACGTGCTGGACATCCCCGGTCGGGCTGCCTGGACCGCCGCCCAGCGGGTCCATCGGGGGCAGGTCCTTGCCCTCGATGATCATGCGAATTTCCGTCGCATCGAGCGTCTCGCGCTCCAGCAAGGCGCGAGCCATGCGATGCATGGTGTCTTTGTTGTTGTCCAGAATTGAGTAAGCCGAGCGGTAGGCATCATCTACCAGGCTGCGAACTTCCGCATCGATCTGGCGAGCCGTTTCCTCTGAGAAGTCGCGATGCTGTGCGATCTCCCGTCCGAGGAAGATCTGCTCTTCCTTCTTTCCGAAGGTGAGCGGACCGAGGCGGCTCATGCCGTACTCGCAAACCATCTTGCGCGCAAGATCGGTAGCGCGTTCGATGTCATTTCCTGCGCCCGTCGTCTTGCGGTCCATGAAGATCTCCTCAGCGCAACGGCCACCCATAAGGATGGCGAGCTGCGTTTCGAGGTAATCCTTGGTGACGGTGTGCTTGTCCTCTTCGGGCAGTTGCATCGTCACACCCAACGCCATCCCACGAGGAATGATCGTAACCTTGTGCAGCGGATCAGCATGATCGCGTTTGGCTGCCACGAGAACGTGGCCGGCTTCATGATAGGCGGTATCGCGTTTGTCATCCTCGGAGAGCAGCATGGATTTGCGCTCAGCGCCCATCATTACCTTGTCTTTGGCCAGTTCGAAATCATATTGGTGTACGGCCTTGCGATTGGCGCGGGCGGCGTTCAGGGCCGCTTCATTCACCATGTTCGCAAGATCGGCTCCGGAGAACCCGGGTGTGCCGCGAGCCAGCACGCGCAGATCAACATCTTCCGCCAAGGGAACTTTCTTAGCGTGCACGCGCAGTACTTCTTCGCGGCCACGAACATCAGGACGGCCAACGACGACACGGCGGTCGAAACGGCCGGGGCGCAGCAATGCCGGATCCAAAACGTCGGGCCGGTTCGTCGCGGCGACCAGAATTACGCCGTCATTGGATTCGAAGCCATCCATCTCAACCAGCAATTGGTTCAGCGTCTGCTCGCGTTCATCGTGGCCACCGCCGAGCCCAGCTCCACGATGGCGCCCGACTGCATCGATTTCGTCAATGAAGATGATGCACGGTGCGTTCTTCTTGCCTTGCTCGAAGAGATCGCGAACACGGCTCGCGCCCACACCCACGAACATCTCTACGAAGTCCGAACCGGAGATCGAGAAGAAAGGCACGTTTGCCTCGCCTGCCACCGCGCGGGCGAGCAATGTTTTACCCGTGCCCGGAGGCCCGACGAGCAGTACGCCCTTGGGAATGCGGCCACCGAGCTTCTGAAATTTCTGCGCCTCGCGCAGGAACTCGATAATCTCTTTCAGCTCTTCCTTGGCCTCGTCCACGCCTGCGACATCTTTAAAGGTGATCTTCTTCTGCTGCATTGAGAGCAAGCGGGCACGGCTCTTCCCGAAGGAAAGCGCCTTGTTGCCACCGCTCTGCATCTGGCGCAGCATGAAAAACCACAGGGCGCCAATGATGATCACAGGAGAGAAGTTCAACAGAATCGGCAGCCAGGTGTTGCCTTGCGTGTCCTTGATTGTGATCCCGACATGGTTGTCCTGGAGAACTTTGAACATGTCAGGGTAGTTCGCAGGAACGACCGTATGGAAGCCTTCCTTGTCGCTCGTGTAGTGACCGGTTACGTCGCTGGTCCCAACGGTCACGTCAGAGATCTTGCCCCCTTGGGCATCCTGCATAAATTGTGAAAAAGAGATCTCCCGGTTGTGGTTCATGCCGGTGCTCTTCTGGACGATCTGCCAGAGCAATACCAGGCAAGCCAGGATAAACACCCAGAAGATGATCGTCTTGACGGTTGAATTCACGAAAACCCCTCGTTTCTCGCGCGCAATCAAAGAAAGATTGGGAACCTATCCGTTGAGCGACAGACGCCTCCGGAGCAAGGGTCTTGCAATCTTACATGTATTAGACGACGGAAGTTCCTCGCAGATTCTGAAGACTTCCAAGGTTCGAATGTATCAGACCGCATCGGCCCGGAACCCGCCCATTGCGTTGTTTGTATTCTACAGCGCGCGACAAAAATGCGTTTGCCAAACTACTCGGTCTCGTGCCTGAAGTCACTCAGCGGCGGGTGTACAGGTCGCGGAGACGACAAACCACTCTAACCATTCGACTTACGACGTCTCAAGACAATCGCCGCTCCACGAAGACAAATTCCGGCGCGTCGACTTCGACGCCACGCATCCACACGATTCTTCCCGCCGCCTCGACTACTGGCCAAAACTCCCGTTCTGCACCTAAGATGCCCAGACGCCCCAGGATTTCCTTCACCTTCTTTGGACTACGGCTGTGACGGAGTGTCACCCGGTCTCCGGCCTTCCAGTTGCGCAAGGTCGCCACGCATGTTTGGCCAGTCTCAAGCGCGGACAAAGCCATCTCCCCCCGGACGGAAATGCCGAATTCCGGGGCGTCGACTTCGCCCGGAATGGGGAATGCATATTCCTGGCTGCGCGTAGCAGGTGTTTCGCTTTGAGCGCGACGGCTCAAGTGAAGCTCGCGCAACGTACGTTCCGCGACAATGCCTTCGGGAAGTGTCACTTTATTCCCACTCCCGGAAAACCGGTTCGTTGGGCCGCTCAACGCGAGTAGGCGTTCCGTGTTGTCGAAGTTGAGACGGGCGCCCACTTGGCGCGCCGCAGCCCGCAGAACGCGCCGGGCGACAGCGGGAGGGAGTTGCCTCAAGCGGTCGAGTTCGATAGCGATGATCGCCTCCGCCGGGTGTGTGCTGTTCGAGCGCCCTCCCCCGCGCACCGGCTTCCCGGGGAGCAGCAGCGAAGGCAGCAGGCGCTCCAATTCACCCTGCCAATAGCGCTCCTCATCGGCGGAAATCGCCGCCATGCGGGCCAGTTGACGGGCAATCTCAGGATTAAAGGTCGAGAGTTGAGGCAAGAGCTCGTGCCGGATGCGATTCCGGGTATGCCCCAGATCGAGATTGCTTGCGTCCTCGCGCCAAGGTTGATCGAGCGAGCGGAGCCAAAGCTCAATGGAAGCACGCGTCGCCTCCAGAAATGGCCGCAAAATCCAGCCGTCTCCAGTCCTTATGGCGGGGTGAATGCCGCTAAGGCCTTCTGTCCACGCACCACGAAGCAGCTTGAAAAGCACGGTTTCGGCTTGGTCGTCCAGCGTATGAGCCGTCGCCACTGCAGACACCTGCCCCTGGGTAATCAAATCCTCGAAAAATGCATAGCGCAGCCTACGTGCCGCTTCTTCCATCGTCTCTTGACGAAGCGCCTTTTCTGACGGTACGTCCACACGCTGAACGTGAAAAGGTAGGTCGTAAACCGCTGCGAGCTTCGCAACGAAATCGGCATCGGCATCCGCCTCAGATCCTCGAATGCCATGGTGCACGTGAGCTACGGAGAGCACGACTCCCAACGCCGATCGCTCCCCGACAAGCCGCCGGAACAGCGCAACGGAATCCGCACCGCCCGACACGGCGACGGCAACTCTTTGCCCGGGGTGAAAGAGGCTGCAATCTAGAGCTGGCGGGGGCGTCTCCATGCTGGGCATAAGCTTAGAACCTGCGAGCGCTGACCGGCTCTAGACTACTGCAAACATTGGATCGTGAGTGGAGGTATCTCAGTTGCAGGCTCTATACTGCGGGCATGTATCAGACGAAGAAAGCTACGCCGGCAGACGCGGCAATCATCAGCTACCACAGACGGCGCATGTTTGTGGATGCTGGCCGCGAAGATAACCGGATACTGGACGTCATGGCAGATCATTTTGAGCCTTGGGTGGAAAAGGCGTTGGCAGAGGGAAAGTATATGGGCTGGCTCACCACCGAAGCTGGCAAAGTCGTGGCGAGTGCGGGCTTCATGGTCCTGGAGTGGCCTCCCCACCCGCTTGACCCGCGCCAGGACAAGCGGGGTTATTTGCTCAACGTGTACGTAGACCCGGAGCACCGCCGGAAGAAGCTGGCGAGCCAACTGATTGAGTTGGCTCTGGCAGAGGCGCAGAGGCGCAAAATTCGTGTTGTGGCGTTGCATTCGACCGAAGCGGGGAGGGCTCTTTACGAGGCCAATGGCTTCCGCACGACGAACGAAATGTTCTATGTGGAGCCCGTGGAAGGCTAAGGACTGGCCAGAGGTAGTCGGGAAAAGCGCTCGCCGAATCGCTGGCATGCCGAAACTTATCTGGGCGAAAGCCGGGCCTCGGCCGTGCGCTTTTACCGCGAGAACGCTAACTTTGGCTTGTCGAACCCAGATGAAAGGTCCTCGTCCTTTAAAATTGCTCAGGGAGCTAGCGAAGCCATCCCTGATACCTCGCCAATGTTAGGAGGTAGGTGGACTTAGCTGTATACTCCTCTGTTTATGCGCGTTTTCGTAGTCGTTCCGGCCGCTGGGATGGGCACGCGCATGGCCCCGGGCCATGCTACTCCGAATGCACCGAAGCAATTTTTGGCTCTCCAGGGTGTACCCATTCTGGTGCACAGTCTTCGCGCCTTCTCTGCTGTGCCTCGCGTCACCGCGATTTACGTTGCGGCCCGCAAACCCGAATTGAGCCGCATGGCGGATCTGGTCTCAACCTACGATCTCGGATCGCGGGTACAGCTTGTTGAGGGTGGCCCGAGCCGGCAGGAGTCGGTGAGCAATGCGCTCAAAACGATTCGCGCAGCCGAGGAGGACGTCATTCTGGTCCATGATGCAGTGCGCCCGCTGATTGCCCCGGCCACCATTGAGCGGACCATTGATGCCGTCGAGAAGTACGGAGCGGCCATCGTGGGTCTTCCAGCCGTGGATACGATCAAGCAGGTAACCCGAACCGCGAATGGAGCGATTGTGACCGCGACAATTCCCCGCGAGTACGTAGTACACGCCCAGACACCACAGGGATTTCGATGGCAAGTTCTCAAGCGCGCCTTTGCTGAAGCGGAAGCAGACGGCTTTGTGGGAACAGACGAAGCGAGCGTTGTAGAACGCTCCGGCGTCGAGGTGGCCGTAGTGATGGGTTCACCGGAAAATCTTAAGATTACTCAGCCCGGCGATCTCGAATTGGCTGAATTCTATTTGCAACACCGTGCCTGACGTGGAACGCGTTCCAGGCGACCAGAAACATCGCTGAGCACTTGGCGTTCTCCCCAGTCTGTTGTTGTAGCCCATTCGGCCTTTCTGCGGCTGGGCGGCTTCACAGCGTAAATTTTCATTCGGCCCCCGATGCGCCAAGCTCAACCGGGGTGGGCCACGGGAAATAAGCAAGGCTTTCGCGCCGAACGAAAGCAGAGACGAGTGAACGATGAACATGAGAATTGGTCATGGCTGGGATTCGCACGCATTCAAGGCGGGCGTTCCTTTGAAAATCGGTGGTCTCTTGATCGATCACCCGCAGGGTCTCTCCGGGCACTCGGATGGAGACGTGCTCTTGCATGCCATTACCGATGCGCTGCTGGGGGCGATTGCTGTCGGGGATATTGGGAGCTTCTTTCCCCCCGGCGACCCGCGCTGGAAGGATGCCGACTCTGCCATTTTCGTGAACCTTGCTCTCGAGGAAGTTCACACGGCGGGATACCGTATCGCGAATCTCGATACCACACTTGTGCTCGCTGCCCCGAAAATCGGCCCGATTGCGAATGACATACGGGAGCGTGTTGCCGAGCTGTTACAGATCGAAGCAGGTGCGGTAGGCATCAAGGCCAAGACACCGGAGGGACTCAATCAGAACCATATGGTGGAGGCGCACGCGGTTGTTCTGCTCGAACGGCCCAGTGGCGACGAAGGTCTGCGTGCGATGGAGGCAGCCATCGACGACCGTCAGACCGTAGAAGAAGTTGTAAGCGAGCTGGTGAACGACGTTCACGGTTCCGCATCGCCTAGGCGCCTTGCACCCGTCCCGGTTTTCGATACGGAGGACATCACCTAGCTAGCGGAGAAGTGCAGTTCTGCCGGAGTGCTTCCTGCGATTTGAGAGTGGCAAATGAGCCGAACCGTCTTCGTATTTCAATGCTCGAGTTGCCGGCTTGCTACACAGTCCAGCAAAGCTGGCACGAAGTCCGCAGTTGTTTTGTTGCATGGCGTCTGCAATGAGGGTTAAGCTGGCGGGCAACTTACTTGGAGAGTTCCCATGAGCCCAGTTGCAGCTCTTTGTTCGCATCCCCTTACATCGGTGTCGCTGTTTCTTCAAGGGAATCCGCAATTCGATCCAGCCCGAATCGGCTCGCATCACGGTCTCTTCTTTGCGCCGTTTATTATGTTCTTCGTTTTCCTGGGCTCAATCGTCGTGATTGTTCCCTATTGGTTCATCTTTAAAAAGGCCGGATTCAGCCCTTGGCTGGCCATCCTGATGTTTGTTCCACTCGTGAATATAGTTCTGCTGTATGCGATTGCATTTTCCCAGTGGAGGGTCGCTCCCGTTCCACAATATCCAGTTCCTCCAGCCGGCGTGTACCCACCCGCTGGAGGGGTCTATCCGCCGTCGGCCTGATTTTTGCAAGGAATCGGGCTTGAAAAACGGGATCCCGGCCTAAGTTCTGGCGGCTACTTGTGGGTTCTTCGCGGGGGAGTGCTTTTGCGCTGCGAGAAAGCGCCGCAGCCGATCCAGAGAGCGTGCCTTGCCGAAAATTACAAGACTTTCAAGCAGCGGTGGCGATGCCGTCTTTCCCGTCAGAATCGCGCGGAGCAGCATGTAACTCTCCTTAACGGACCACTGCTTCTCAGTGCCGAGCGTTCGCAGCGCGGCGTCGATCTCCTCTGTGGTCCAGTTGCACGCCTCGAGCACCTGAAGCATCGCCCCGGCAAACTCGAGAGTCTCCTCCAATGTCCGCTTCTTGGGTAAGAAAACTTCGGGCGGAGGCAGAACTTCATCGCGGATAAAGAAATCGGCCAAGTCGCCGAACTGCCCCAGTGTCTCGATGCGGGTCTGGAGAAGCCCGGAGATGCTCCGCAGGTAGTCGTCCGAGAGAACCGTCGAGCGCAGAGCTGCGTAGAACTCATCGAGCGAAAGAGCTCGCAAATATTCTCCGTTGAGCCACTTAAGTTTGATCAGATCGAACACTGGTCCCCCGAGCGAAATCCTCGGGAACTCAAAGCGCTCGACCATTTCAGCCAAGGTGAAGATCTCGCGATCGGCCGGCATCCCGCCGCCCATCAGCCCCAGAAAGTTCAAAAGTGCCTGCGGAAGAAATCCCGCTTGGCGGTAGTAAATCAGCGAGACTGGATTCTTGCGCTTCGAGATTTTGGACTTGTCTACGTTGCGCAACAGCGGCATGTGCCAGAAGCGTGGCTGCTTCCAGCCGAAGGCTGCGTAGAGCAGCACATGCTTCGGTGTCGACGATATCCATTCCTCGGCGCGGATTACATCAGTGATACCCATTGCATGGTCGTCAACGACATTGGCGAGATGGTATGTCGGGTATCCATCGGATTTGAGCAACACTTGGTCATCGACATTGGTGTGGTCGAAAGTGATGTTGCCGCGGAGTTCGTCTCGGAATGTCGTGCTGCCACCAGGAGGCACCGCCATGCGAATCGTGAACGGTTTGCCTTCCTCAAGGTTGGCGGCAATTTCTTCGGCTGTCAGCCGCCGGCAAGTGCCGTCATACCTCGGGGGAAGCTTGGCCGCGATCTGTTGACGGCGCATCTGGTCTAAGCGTTCCGTGGTGCAAAAACAGCGATAAGCCTTGCCTTCGGCAACCAGGCGGTTCACGGCTTCGAGATAGATCGACGTGCGCTCGCTTTGCCGGTACGGGCCATACAATCCACCGACGTCTGGCCCCTCGTCCCAGGTTAGGCCGACCCAGCGCAACGCATCGTAGATCATCTGCTCCGAGCTCTCAACGAAGCGGGTGCGGTCCGTATCCTCGATTCGAAGAATGAACTTACCGCCGCGTTGGCGCGCAAAAATGTAGTTCAGCAGACCGATATAGGCGGTGCCCACATGAGGGTCGCCGGTTGGGCTGGGTGCGATTCTGACGCGCGCCGGCGCGTCCACTTGGCCAACGTCATTTATTGCCGTCAATGCATGCTCCATCTTTCCGTTTCGATCATCGCAGGCCATGGCCTGGCTTTCTAACTCGGTCTTTCAGTTGGAAGAGCGTTCGCGCGAACCGCGCGCGCTCACGCGACCGATGCGGCTGCTGTTCACTTCGCGACGATGCTGACTGAGAACTGCAGATTACGTGGCGGCATGCAGGAATTTACGTCGCATGCCTGGTAGCGCAACACCCCATCCAGAGAATGTGGGCCCGGCGGCACGCTCACATGGGCCCGAAGCGTGAAGTCGCCGGTATAGACGCTGAGCTTCTCTTTGGGAGAAAAAGCCAAGGCGTAGTCTACGCCAGGCGGAAAATCAATCCCAGACACGTTGACACCCGGTTCTTCCACCACCGCAAGACGAGTGGGTATCAGCGTCTTTTCGTGCGGAGTATGAGAATTGATGTGCAGCCCGTCAGCAACATGAAACTTAAGATCGATCGCGGCAGGCCGGTGCGCCGTGACCGTCACTTCAGATGGATAGAGAAACTGAACCGGGTCCTTCGAGGCGCTTCCCGGCCGATTTTGAGCGCCATGAATTGGAAGCTGCGGATCCTTCAGTCCCTGTGGAAGCTGTTGCGCTCCGGTGGAACATGCAGCCAACGCAGTGAGGAGCAGCATGCTCGCGCTCTGAGCGACGCGGCAAGATTTGCGGACTGTTGCCGTCCTTGATGCAGGCACTAGCTGCCTCCGGCTGCAAGGGCCTTCTTGATATTGGCTTCCACTTGGTCCTTAGACGCTAGACCTGCTGTTTCTGCGATTACCTTTCCATTGCGTCCGACGAAGTAGGATGTCGGCAGAAACTCGACCCCGCCATATTTGTGGGAAACCGAATCGTCCCCGATGAGAAGTGGATAGTTGATCCCGTGAACCTGTCCAAAATGGGCAATCTGCGCGCGCGTGACGTGAGAATCATCTTCTGAAACGCCGAGAATCTCAAATCCCTGGCCGGCATACTGTTTATGTAGGTCGACGAACCAAGGCATCTCGATCTTGCAAGGCGCACACCAAGTTGCCCAGAAGTTAATCAAAACTGCCTTCCCTCTGTAATCGGAAAGAGAAACTTTTTTCCCTTCAGTGTTACGCAGAGTGAAATTCGGCGCAGCCTGACCTCGGAGATTAGGCAGCCCTTCATCGCCCGCGACATCTTGTTGGACCGACTGATTGCTGGTGCCCTCGGTTGTCTGCGTGCTTGCAACGTGATTCTGAGCGAACTGCTTGCGCCGTTTGTAATTTGTGTAACCCGACCAAAACATCAACGCTAACGCGGCAACAACGAGAAGTACTACCCACTGATTACGCTTCACGTACTGGTGACCTTCCTTGGGCGGGTGCCATTTTCGCTGAGAGAGCGGCGTGCAAAAAACGAATTGATTGCGATTTCAAGGGCACTTTCCGGAACCCGGCCCATTGTCATTCTACAAGCTTTGACGAGTGTCTCCCGAGGCGCTAACAGGCCACGGGCCCCGAGAAGTTGTTCGTTTCGACCGTAAGCCCATGATCGCGCTCCGGGTGCTGATAGGATCAAAAAGCCTTAGGAATCAATGAACACGCCCACGCCAGCCGAACTTGTACGGATCGAAGCCCGGGCTCTTAGTGCGCTCGCCGTACGGCTCGAAGGAGGGATGGCGCAAGACTTCGAACGGGCCGTGGAACTGATTGTCCACTGTGGACAGGGCCGCGGCCGTGTAGTCGCCACGGGGATGGGCAAGAGCGGAATTATTGCTCAAAAGATTGCAGCTACTTTGAGTTCCACAGGCTCTCCCGCACTCTTTCTGCACCCCGCCGAAGCCTTACATGGTGACCTCGGCATGCTCGCCAAGGGAGACGTTGTGATTGCTCTCTCAGCAAGCGGGGAAACGGAAGAGCTCTTGCGTTTGCTCCCCACGCTCAAGCGGACTGGCGACGCCTTGATC